>NZ_JBEYYU010000012.1:0-153370 GCF_040645755.1 Streptomyces sp. NPDC046716 | reverse complement strand
TCGAGCTCCCCCGACTGGACTCGAACCAGTAACCTGCCGGTTAACAGCCGGCTGCTCTGCCAATTGAGCTACAGGGGAATGACCTCGTTGCTTCGCAGCCTCCCCTGGATGCCGAAGGCATCTCAGGGGCGCGGGGAACTGCGCGACCAGCCCCCACCGGCCCGCACCCGACGAACGTCACCCCGCAGTGCGCGGAATGCGCTCCTCCCACGTCCGGTGGAAGACGACCTCGCCGCCGTCCCGGCACACCACCTCGTTCGACGTCACGAACTCGGTCGCCGTGCAGGAGATCTCGGAGCGGGTCTGCACCGTCGCGTCCCAGGCCATGTCGGGCCGGTGCAGCCGGATCGACCAGTCGGAGCGGGTGCGGGCCGACAGCGGGTCGTCCTCCTGGATGACGTAGGTCTCCAGCGCGTCCTCGGTGAACTCCAGGCCGTCCGGGTAGATCCGGGTGCCGCCGTAGCGCGGGTCGACCTCCAGCTTCCACTCGCCCTTGGCGACGTCCCGGACGACGAGGCGTTCGGGGCGCTGCTCCTCCAGGGAGGCGGGGTAGACGACGCCGAGCGGCGGGGACTGCACGGGGGCCTCGAAGTCGATGGTGCCGCCCGGCTCGGCCGACCTGACCGGGAGTTCCAGCGCGCTGCCCACCGGGTTCAGCGTGAACCCGGCCTGCGAACCGGCCTGCGGCCACACCCACGGCCAGTACGCCGAGGAGACCGCGAGCCGGATCCGGTGGCCCGCCGGGAAGGAGTGGCCGATGCCGTTCAGCTCGAAGGTGACGTCCTCGGTCGACCCGGGCAGCCAGGGCACGTTCGCCGCCCGGCCGTGCCGGGAGGAGAGGTTGAGGACCCCACGGGTCACCAGCGTCGACGAGCCGTCCGGCGCGATGTCGCAGAGCCGGGCCACGATCTGCCCGCGCGACGCCTCCGACGACACCCGCAGGCTGACCCGCGGGCGGCCGAGGACCTGGACGTCCTGCGGCACCTCGAACTCGAAGCAGGCGCTCTTGGCGTCCTCGTCCCGCTGGTCGGGCGGCAGGTCCGCGTCGTTGCCGAACGGGAAGAAGCGGCCCGCGTCCAGGCCCGTGTGCTGCGGGGAGCGGACGACGACGGGGGAGCCCTGGAGCGCGTAACTCACCGTCGTGACGTTCGGGGACGGCCAGGACGGGTCGCCGACCCAGTGGCCGGGCAGTTCGTCGTAGACGGTCGCGGGCGGGTGCGAGTCGCTGATGTACGAGCGGAGCTTCGGCTCGGCCAGCACCCCGGTGTCCTCGCCCTTCAGCCAGTGGTCCCACCAGCGCAGCGTCTCCTGGAGGAAGCCGATCGCCGGGCCGGGCGGCAGGCCGCGGTCCGGGTACTGGTGCGACCACGGCCCGATGAGACCGCGCACCTGCTCGTCCGGGAGGTGCTCGACCAGCCGCAGGACCGTGTCGCGGTACGGGTCGTGCCAGCCGCCGACCGCCAGGACACCGGCCTTGATCGCCGAGTAGTCCTCGCAGACGCTGCCGTGCCGCCAGTAGTCGTCGCGGGTCTGGTGCTTCAGCCAGGTGTGGATGAACGGGTCGACGGCCTCCAGGCGCTCGGTCCACATCTGCCGCCAGCCGTCGCCGACGAACTGCGGGTCCGGCGGGCGCGACACGAACGCCAGCATCGTGGCCGCCCAGGCGTGCATGTCGACGGCGAGGACCGAACCGCCCGTGTAGTGCACGTCGTTGTCGTAGCGGTCGTCCGCGGAGCAGACCGTGACGATCGCCTTCAGGGGTTCCGGGGCGAGGGCCGCGATCTGGAGGGAGTTGAAGCCGCCCCAGGAGATGCCGAACATGCCGACCTTGCCGGACGACCAGGGCTGCTCGGCCAGCCACTCGACGACCTCGACGCCGTCGCTGAGCTCCTGCGCGTCGTACTCGTCGCCCGGCAGGCCCTCGGAGTTGCCGTGGCCGCGCACGTCGACGCGGACGGAGGCGTAGCCGTGGCCCGCGTACCAGGGGTGGCGCTGCCAGTCGCGGGGCGCGGTCCAGTCGGAGAGCCGGTACGGGAGGTATTCGAGGAGCACCGGAACCGGTTCGTCGGTGACCGGCCGCCAGACACGGGCGAAGAGCGTCGTCCCGTCCGAGAGGGGTACGCGAATGTCCTCGCGGGTCGTGCCGTAGGGGAACTCGGTCTGGATGCGGGGAGATGCAGGGCTCATGGGGATACCTCAGTGAACGGGGTGCATGGTGCGGCGCAGCCACGGCGCCAGGGCGATGACGGCGACGCCGACCGCGATGGCGATGGCGCCGTTGACGCCGAAGTACGCGGGGTTGGAGACCTCGCCGTAGAGCTTCACGGTCTGCGCCTGGATGCCGTTGGCGAGGGCGAGGGAGAGGAACCAGAGCGACATCGTCTGGTTGGCGAAGGCCTTCGGGGCCAGCTTCGTGGTCGCCGACATGCCCGACGTCTCCAGCAGGATGTCGCCGAGGCCGAGCAGCAGGTACGAGCCGACGATCCACCAGGCGGACATCAGGTAGGTGTCGCCGCTGTGGCCCGACGTGGGCAGCACCATGAGGACGAAGGACAGACCGCCGAGGATCACGCCGATGGCGATCTTGTTGGAGGCGTGCGGCTGGCGCGGGCCCATCCGCGCCCACACGGTGGCCACGACGGGCGCGAGCGCCACCTCGAAGGCGCCGAGGGCGGACGCGTACCAGCTGGCCGGGAAGTGGAAGCCGAAGATCTCGGTCCGCGCGTTCGTCGAGGCCAGCAGCATCATCGTGGAGTAGGCCTGGAACAGGATGAAGTTGAAGGCGACCGAGGCCAGGAAGAGCACCACGTAGGGCTTGAGCCGGCCGCGCTCCTCCGTCGTGACCCGGGGGCTCCTGAACATCACCACGAAGTACACGACCGGCGCGATCACCGAGATGATCGTCAGCAGGTCGACGAAGCGGTCCATGGTCAGCCAGCCCGCGGCCGCCAGGATCCCGGCGAGCGCGGCCACCACGACGGCGCCGATCACGATCGTGCGGACCGCCCGGCGCAGCGCGTCGTCGGGCAGCCGGAACTCGGCGGTGGCCTTGCGCCCGGCCAGGTGGCGGCGCCCGGCCACGTACTGGATCAGGCCGAAGGTCATGCCGACCGCGGCCGCGGAGAAGCCCCAGTGCCAGCCCTTGTGGTCGCCGAGCCAGCCGGTGATCAGCGGTCCGGCGAAGGCGCCGATGTTGATGCCCATGTAGTACAGGGCGAAGCCGGCGTCGCGGCGCTCGTCGTCGGTGCGGTAGAGCTTGCCGACCATGGTGGCGACGTTCGGCTTGAGCAGGCCGGTGCCGGCGCTGATCAGACCGAGGCCCACCCAGGTCATCGTGGCGGTCGGCACCGCCATGGAGTAGTGGCCGCAGGCGATGAGGACGCCGCCCCACAGCACCGCGCGGTAGGAGCCGAGGATCCGGTCGGCGAGCCAGCCGCCCGCGACGGAGACCAGATAGACCAGCGTGCCGTACGCGGCCGAGACCGACGCGGCCGTGCCGGGGTCCATGCCCATGCCGCCGTGTGCGACGGTGTCGGCGAAGAACAGGACGAGAATGGCCTGCATGCCCAGGAACGAGAAGCGTTCCCAGACCTCCAGGCCCGACAGCGTGAGCAGCCCGCGCGGCTGCCCGAAGAAGGCGGTGTCGTCGCCCGGCGGCGGCTGGTCGGCCGCGCTGTCGGGGTCGGTGGCGGTGCGGGACAAGAGGCATACTCCCGGTCGTATCGGCTGATCAAGAACATACCGGGGGTGTCTGGGACCCGCTCGATCTGGGTTGCACGGGCAGGTGCCCCCTGTGATCGAAACGCGACCGGATACGCTGACTTGGGTGATGACAGCGACACATCGACAATCCGTGTCATCGACCGAATGATCGATCGAGATCGAAGCCGGGAGCGACGTTGCGAGCGAGGTCCGAAGCACCGTCGGGACCGGCCGAGGGACCGGCCGAGATCGACCGCGTTTCGCCATGTGATCGTCGTGATCGTCAGCAGACAGGAGACCCACTCGTGACCGTCGTCGGGACTTTCGGTCTCAGCGTGAGGGACCAGGCTCTCGAAGCCGATGTCCAGGCCGGATTGGCGGCTGTCGAGGAGGGACTGCTCGAGGCCACCAAGAGCGAGGTTCCCTTCATCACGGAGGCCGCCCAGCACCTCGTGCGAGCCGGGGGCAAGCGGTTCCGCCCGCTGCTCGTGGCGCTCGCCGCCCAGTTCGGCGACCCGTACGCGCCGGGTGTCGTGCCCTCCGCCGTCGTCGTCGAGCTGACCCACCTGGCCACGCTCTACCACGACGACGTGATGGACGAGGCGGACGTGCGCCGCGGGGTGCCCAGCGCCAACGCCCGCTGGGGCAACTCGGTGGCCGTGCTCACCGGCGACTTCCTCTTCGCCCGCGCCTCGCACATCCTCGCCGACCTCGGCCCGGACGCCGTCCGCATCCAGGCGGAGGCGTTCGAGCGTCTGGTCACCGGCCAGATCCTGGAGACCGCGGGCCCGGCCGACGGCCGCGACCCGGTCGACCACTACCTGGACGTGCTCGGCGGCAAGACCGGCTCGCTGGTCGCCGTGGCCTGCCGCTTCGGCGCCATGATGTCCGGCGCCGACGAGACGGTCGTGGACGTCCTGACGCAGTACGGGGAGCGGCTCGGCGTCGCCTTCCAGCTCGCCGACGACGTGCTCGACATCGCCTCCGACGCGCACGAGTCCGGCAAGACCCCGGGCACCGACCTGCGCGAGGGCATCCCCACGCTGCCGGTGCTGCGGCTGCGCGAGCGCGCGGAGCGCCTGGGGCTCGCGGAGGACCGGGAGCTCGTCGAGCTGCTCGACGCGGACCTGACCGACGACGCCCGGCTCGCCGAGGCCGTCGCGCGGCTGCGGGCCCACCCGGCCCTGGAGCAGGCCCGCAAGGACACGGTGCGCTACGCGGAGGACGCCCGCGCGGCCCTCGCCCCGCTCCCCGAGTGCGAGGCGAAGGTGACGCTGGTGGAGCTGTGCGACGCGGTGGTGCACCGCGCCGGTTAGGGCGGCGCTGTCGGGGGACCGAGCCGGGTGTGACTCAGGTCACACCCAAGGGTCGGTCCCTCCGTGTCATCCCGTAGGTGTACGCGGAGTTGATCCCGCGGGCTGACGCCTCTCCGTGGCCGGTTTGGTCAGATTGAGTACACCACTCCCGACCAATTCGGGTGAGAATGGCGGCTTGGGGTGGACGCCGCCGCCGATCACGGAGGTAGGGCAACAGACATGGCACCGTACGAAACCGAAGACAGCCAGGGCGCCGGCCAGAGCGCGCTGCGCCGCAAAGCCGTCCGGTACGCGGTCCCGGTGGCCGTGGTGGGAGTCGCCGCGGCGGCGATCGGGCTCGTCCCGGCGCTCGCCGACTCCGGCGACCCGGACCTGCCGAAGGTCACCGCCCAGGAGCTCATCGAGAAGATCGCCGCGTCGGACACCGAGCAGCTCTCCGGCACCGTCAAGATCCACACGGATCTGGGGCTGCCCTCGCTGGGCGGCGCCGCGTCCTCGTTCGGCGGGGGCGGCGGGGGCGGCGGCAAGGACTCCTCGTCGGCCGACCCGAAGGAGAAGCTGACCGAGCTGGCGAGCGGCACCCACACGCTGCGGGTCGCCGCGGACGGCCAGGACCGGCAGAAGCTGTCGGTGCTCGACGACGCGTCCGAGTACAGCGTGATCCACAACGGCGACGACCTGTGGGCCTACGACAGCGCGTCGGACGAGGCGTACCACGCCACCACCGACCGTGCCGCGGGCAAGGACCAGCACAAACCGCGCGGTTCCGAGGCGCCCGCGACGCCCAAGGAGCTGACCGACGAGATCCTCAAGGCGTCCGGCGACACCACCTCGATCACCGTCGACGGCACGGCGCAGGTCGCGGGCCGGGACGCCTACCGGCTGCAGATCAAGCCGAAGCAGTCCGGCTCGACGGTCGGCGCGGTCACGGTCGCCGTGGACGCGAAGACCGGTACGCCGCTGAAGTTCACGCTGACCCCGGCGAGCGGCGGCGCGGCCGTCGTCGACGCGGGCTTCACCAGCGTCGACTTCGGCAAGCCCGCCGCGTCCACCTTCGACTACAAGCCGGCGAAGGGCACCAAGGTCACCGAGGCCGACGACCTGCCGGCCCAGGACCGGCAGGGCAAGGTGCCCGAGGAGTTCAAGGGCGCCGAGGGCCTCGACGGGCTGAAGGTGATCGGCGAGGGCTGGACGTCGATCGCCGAGCTGAAGCTGCCGAAGGAGGCGGCGGGGCTGGCCTCGGGGGCGGGCACCGCCGACATGCCCGGCGACGCCCAGAAGTTCCTGAGCTCGCTCGGGGACCGGGTGAAGGGCGACTTCGGCTCGGGCACGGTCTACTCGACGCGCCTGGTCAACGTGCTGGTCACCCAGGACGGCACGGTTTACGCGGGCGCGGTCACCAAGGACGCGCTGGTCAAGGCGGCCGACGCGGGCTGAGCCCGGACCGGCGGCGGACGGTGACGGTGAGGAGGCGGTGCGCACCGCCTCCTCACCGTCCGGCATGCGAGGAGGGGTATGGCGGCGTCGGCCGGCCCGGCCGTCTCGGTGATCGAGACCCGGGAGCTCACCAAGCGGTACCGCGGGGGCCAGCTGGCCGTGGACCGGCTCAGCCTGACCGTCCCGGAGGGCGCCGTCTTCGGCTTCCTCGGGCCGAACGGCTCGGGCAAGACCACCACCATCCGCATGCTCATGGGACTGATCGAGCCGACCGGCGGCACCGCCCGGGTGCTCGGCAGCCCCATGCCGCGCGCGGTGCGCAGCGTGCTGCCGCAGGTGGGCGCGCTGATCGAGGGGCCCGCCCTGTACGGGTTCCTGTCCGGCCGGGACAATCTGCTGCGCTTCGACGCGGCGGACCCCACCGCCGATCCGCGCACCCGTCGCGCCCGGGTCGGGCGGGCCCTGGACCGGGTGGGCCTGACGTCCGCCGCGGCCAAGAAGGCGAAGGCGTACTCGCTGGGCATGAAGCAGCGCCTGGGCCTGGCCGCCGCCCTGCTCCAGCCGCGCAGACTGCTCGTCCTGGACGAACCGACGAACGGTCTGGACCCGCAGGGCATGCGCGAGATCAGAACCCTGGTGCGGGAGCTGGCCTCCGACGGCACGACCGTCTTCCTCTCCTCGCACCTCCTCGACGAGATCGAGCAGGTCTGCACCCACGCGGCCGTGATGGCGCAGGGCCGGCTCCTCACCCAGGGCCCGGTCGCCGACCTGGCCGCCGGCGCCCGCGGCAGGCTCACCGTCACCACCCCGGACCCGGCGGACGCCCGCCGCGTACTGAAGGAGCACGGCATCACGGTTCTGGCGGCGGCGGGTGATCAGGTGACGGCCGAGCCGCCGCCCCCGGAGACGGACCTGGCGGATCTGAACACGGCCCTCGTGGAGGCCGGGGTGCGGGTGCGCGGGTTCGGCGTCGAGCGGGCGTCCCTGGAGGACGCGTTCGTCGCGCTGACCGGGGAGGGCTTCGATGTCGCGGGCTGAGGCGGCGGCGCCGCCGGCGCCGGTCCGGGCGCTGTGGACCCTCGGGCTGCTGCGCTCCGAGCTGGCGATCACCTTCCGCCGCTGGCGCACGCTCGCCCTGCTGGCGGTCCTGACCGGGGTGCCGGTCCTCATCGGCATCGCCGTCAAGATCGAGACGAGCGACGGCGGGGGGATGGGCGGGGGCGGCGGCGAGGGCGCGGGCGGCCCGGCCTTCATCGCGCAGATCACGAACAACGGCCTGTTCCTGGTCTTCACCTCGCTGGCGGCGACCCTGCCGTTCTTCCTGCCGATGTCGGTCGGGGTGGTCGCGGGCGACGCGATCGCGGGCGAGGCCAACGCCGGAACGCTCCGCTATCTGCTCGTCGCCCCCGCGGGCCGCACCCGCCTGCTGCTCACCAAGTACGCCACGACCATGGCGTTCTGCCTCGTGGCGACCCTGGCCGTGGCGGTCTCGGCGCTGATCACCGGAGCGATCCTCTTCCCGCTCGGCGACCTGGTCACCATCTCCGGTACGCGGATCGGCTTCGGGGACGGCCTGTGGCGGGCCTTCCTCATCGCCCTGGTGGTGGCGGCCTCGCTGCTCGGGATCGCCGCGCTCGGCCTGTTCGTCTCGACGCTCACCGGCAGCGGTATCGCGGCGATGGCGACCACGGTGGGGCTGCTGATCACCGTCCAGATCCTCGACCAGATCCCGCAGCTGCACGCGATCCAGCCGTACTTCTTCTCCCACCAGTGGCTGTCCTTCGCCGACCTGATGCGCGAACCGGTCTACTGGACCGACCTGGTCAAGAACCTGGAGATCCAGGCGCTGTACGCGGCCGTGTTCGGCTCGGCGGCCTGGGCCCGCTTCACGGCGAAGGACGTCACCGCCTGACCGCTACCGCTCGTAGGGGAACGCGGCGAGCGGGGCCTCCCGGGCGAAGAACGTCTTGGCCTCGCGCAGCGCCGCCTCGTCGTTGAGCACGTCACCGGGCTTGCTGCCGTTGCCGAGCAGGACGCCGCCGAACCGCATGCCCAGGTACGCGGCCGAGTTGTTGAGGGTTCCCACCAGCGGGTCGGCGACCTCGGGCTCCTCGTGCGCGAGCGCGGTGACGCCCCACAGGGTGCGCCCGGCGAGGGTCTTCTTGAAGTCGACGCCCGGGGTGCGCAGCCAGCCCGACCAGTGGTCCAGGTAGCGCTTGGTGGAGGCGGAGACCGCGTACCAGTACAGCGGCGAGGCGATCACGAGGTCGGTGGCCGCCAGCGTCGCGTCCAGGAGCACGGCCGTGGGGCCCTCCGTCGGCCGGACGTGGTCGCTGTCGTGGCGCAGGTCCTCGAAGTCGGGGAGCGGATGCTCGGCGAGGTCGATCCAGCGCTGCGTGACGTCCGGCGGCAGCTGCTCGGCGGCCTTGCGGGCCAGCGCCTCGGTGTTGCCGCCGGGACGGCTGCTGCCGAGGACGAAGAGGAAGCTGCGGGCGGCGCCGGTCTCCGTGGTCGTGGCGATGGTCGTGCCGGTCGAGGTCATGGTTCCCCCAGTGCTGCGCGTACGCCGGATAGGTGCGCATGCAGTATATGCAGATGCATTTAATCGGCGGTAGGGGTCTTCTCCGGCCCGGCGACCGCCGAGGCGGCGGCCAGGTACGCGCGCACCAGGGGGCGGGTGTCGTCGCGCCGGGCGGCCACCGCGAGCCGGGAGGGGGAGACCCCGCGCACCGGCACGGCGCTCACCTCGTCGCGGACGATCAGCGGGGCGTTGCCGACGGCGAGCAGCACCACCCCCTGCCCGTTGGCCACCGCCTCGTGGGTCTCCTCGGCGCTGCCCACCACCCCGCCGATCCGGGGCGCCCGCCCGGCGCGCGCGTCCAGGGCCAGCCAGTAGTCCCGCAGCGCCCCCGCCTCCGCGGGCAGTGCGAGGAACGGCTCGTCGAGCAGCTCCGCGAAGTCCACCGCGTCCCGCCCCGCCAGCCGGTGGCCCGGCGGCAGCGCCACGAGCCGGGGCTCCTCCGCGACCACCACCGACCGGTACAGCTCCCCGTCGGGCAGCGGCAGCCAGACGAAGGCGACGTCGCTCGAACCGTCCGCGAGCCCTGCGCTCGCATCGGCCCAGCCGACCTGGTGGAGCGTGGGCCGCGCGTCGGGATGACCGGCCAGCAGGCGCGAGCGCAGGGCCGGCAGCAGACCGCGCCCGGGGCTGGTCGACATGCCGACGACCAGCGCGTTCCGCTCGGCGGTGCGGGCCCGGCGGACGTCCTCCTCGGCGCTCTCCCAGGCCGCGAGCAGCGCGCGAGCGTGCGGGAGCAGCGCCGCGCCCACCCCCGTCAGCCGCACGGTGCGCCGGTCGCGCACGAACAGCTCGGCACCGAGCTGCCGCTCGAGGGCCCGTATCTGCTTGCTCAGGGCGGGCTGGGAGACGTACAGCCGCTCGGCGGCCCGGGTGAAGTTCAACTCGTCGGCGACCGCGGTGAAGTAGCGCAGATCGCGCCCATGGACGTCCATAACCCATGGCTATCACGGGAGGTCTTGGACGCGGGCCGGTCCGCGGAAGCAGGATGAAGACATGCCAAGGGGCAAGCCCCGGACGGCAGTTGAGAAGAAGTGACGGATCATGCGGAGGGGAACCGGAATGACCAGCGACAACAGCACCAAGGTGTGGCTCGTGACCGGCGCGACCAGTGGCTTCGGCCGGGCGATCGCCGAGGCGGCCGTCGCCGCGGGCGACACGGTGATCGGCACCGCGCGCCGCGCCGAGGCCCTGGACAGCCTGGTCGCCGCCCACCCCGACCAGGTCGAGGCGATCTCCCTCGACATCACCGACGGCGAGCGGGTCGACGCCGTGGCCGCCGAGGTCCTGGCCCGCTACGGCCGCGTCGACGTCCTCGTCAACAACGCGGGCCGCACCCAGGTCGGCGCCTTCGAGGAGACCACCGACGCCGAACTGCGGGACCTGTTCGACCTGCACGTCTTCGGCCCGGCCCGGCTGACCCGGGCGCTGCTGCCGCAGATGCGGGAGCGGGGCAGCGGCGCCATCGTCAACATGAGCAGCGTCGGCGGCCAGCTCTCCTTCGCCGGATTCTCCGCGTACAGCGCGACGAAGGCCGCCCTGGAGCAGCTCTCCGAGGGGCTGGTCGCCGAGGTCGCGCCGTACGGGATCAAGGTCCTCGTCGTGGAGCCCGGCGCCTTCCGCACCAACCTCTTCGGCAAGGGCGCCGCCTACTTCTCCGAGTCGATGCCCGAGTACACCGAGACGGCCGGGGCCACCCGGCGGATGGTGGAGAGCTCCGACGGTCTCCAGCCCGGCGACCCCGCCAAGGCCGCCGCCGCGATCCGGCTCGCCCTCGACGCGGAGACGACACCGCTGCGCCTGCCGCTCGGCGGGGACGCGGTGGACGCCGTCCTCGCCCACCTGGACGCCCAGCGGGCCGACCTCGCCACGTGGGAGAAGACGTCCCGGGGCACGGACTTCGACAGCTGACGCCGCCCGGGCCCGGGGCGTGGGGTCAGCACACGCAGAACTCGTTCCCCTCCGGGTCCGCCATCACGATCCACTCGCCGCCCTGGGCCTTCACCCGCTCCAGGACGCGCGCGCCGAGGCCGGCGATCCGCTCGGCCTCGGCGTCGCGCCGCCCCTGCTCCGCGTGGACGTCCAGGTGCAGCCGGTTCTTGACGGTCTTGGCCTCGGGCACTTTCTGGAACAGCACCCGCCGGCCGAGCCCGGACCCGGTCCGCTCGTCGACCGGGTCGTCCGGGTGGCGCACGGCGATCAGGTCGCGGAAGGCGCGCCGCCCCTGGAACTCGACGGTCTCCTCCTCGGGCAGCGCGCCGAGGCCGAGCAGCTGCTCGATCAGTGCGGCGTTGTCCTCCACCTCATAGCCGAGCGCGGCGGCCCAGAAGACGGCCTGGGCGTGCGGGTCGGCGGCGTCCACGACGAGTTTCCAGTGCAGGGTCATGCGTCAGTTATAGGGCCGGGCACTGACAAAGACCGCTCAGCGCGCGGACTCCCGCTGCACGCCGGTCCCGGCCGGGTCGGGGACGGCGGCGGCGGCCGCCGCCGCCCGCGCCAGGCGCACCCGGCCGGCCCGCGCGGTGCGCAGCGCGTCCCAGGTCAGCACCGCCAGCGCGGCCCATACGAGCCCGAATCCGGCCCACCGCTCGGCCGGCATGGCCTCGTGGAAGTACAGGATGCCGAGGGCGAACTGGAACACCGGCGCCAGATACTGCAGCAGCCCGAGCGTGGTGAGCGGCACCCGGATCGCGGCGGCGCCGAAGCAGACCAGGGGGATCGCCGTGACGATGCCGGTCGCGGCCAGCAGCGCCGCGTGCCCGGGGCCCTCCTGGGCGAACGTCAGCCGCCCCTGGGTGCCGAGCCACACCAAATACGCGAGCGCGGGCAGGAACTGCACGGCGGTCTCGGCGGCCAGCGACTCCACCCCGCTCAGATTGACCTTCTTCTTCACCAGGCCGTACGTGCCGAACGAGAAGGCCAGCGCCAGCGAGATCCACGGCGGCTGCCCGTACCCGATCGCGAGCACCAGCACCGCGAGCAGCCCGGTCCCCACGGCCGCCCACTGCGCGGGCCGCAGCCGCTCCCCGAGCAGCAGCACGCCGAGCCCGATGGAGACGAGCGGATTGATGAAGTAGCCCAGGGACGCCTCGACCACGTGCCCGGCGTTCACCGACCAGATGTACAGGCCCCAGTTCACGGTGATGACGGCCGCGGCGACGGTCACCAGGGCGAGCCGCCGGGGCTGGCGCAGCAGCTCGCGCAGCCAGGCCCACTTGCGGACGAAGAGCAGCGCGACGCCCACCACGACCAGCGACCACACCATCCGGTGGGCCAGGATCTCCCCGGCGCCCGCCGGTTCGAGCAGCGGCCAGAAGAGGGGGACCAGCCCCCACATCACATAGGCCGACGCGCCGTTGACGAGCCCGGACCGGCTCTGCTTCTCGTTCTCGCCCTCGGCCAACGCAGCCCCTCCTCCAGACGCACGGCAGCCCCGCGGCGGCCACCTCGAAGGTAGCGCCGCGGGGCGAGGCCTGTCATTCCCGTATCGCGATACGGTCCTGACGGTTCCGGAGGCTCCGGAAGGGGTTACTTCAGGGCCTGCGCGACGGCGTCGGCGAGCGGCGTGGTCGGGCGGCCGATGAGTCGCGAGAGGTCGCCGTCGCCGCGCGCGAGCAGGCCCTTGGCGATGGCGGCGTCGACGTCCACGAGGATGTCGGCGAAGGGGGCCGGGAGGCCCGCGCCGACCAGCACCTCGCGGTTCTGCTCCGGCGTCACGTTCCGGTAGGCGACGTCCTTGCCGGACTGCCGGGCCACCTCGGCCGCGTACTCGGCGAGCGACCAGGCGGTGTCGCCGCTGAGCTCGTAGGCCCGGTTCTCGTGGCCCTCGCCGGTCAGCACGGCGACGGCGGCCGCGGCGTAGTCGGCGCGCGAGGCCGAGGCGACGCGGCCCTCGCCGGCGCTCGCCAGGACGGCGCCGTGCTCCAGGACCGGGGCCAGGTTCTCCGTGTAGTTCTCGTGGTACCAGCCGTTGCGCAGGAACGTGTACGGCAGCCCCGAGTCGAGGATCGCCTGCTCGGTGACCTTGTGCTCGTCGGCCAGGGCGAAGTCGGCGTCGGGGCCGCCCAGGACACCGGTGTACGCGAGCAGCGCGACCCCGGCCCCCTTCGCGGCGTCGATCACGGCCTGGTGCTGGGCCGCCCGCTGCCCGACCTCGCTGCCGGAGACGAACAGCACGCGGTCGCCCGCCCGGAAGGCGTTCTTCAGCGTGTCGGGCGCGCTGTAGTCGGCGATCCGCAGCTCGACGCCGCGGGCGGCGAGAGCGGCCCCCTTCTCCTGGCTGCGGACGACCGCGGCGATGTCCCCGGCGGGCACCCCCGCGGCGAGCAGCCCTTCGACGACGAGACGGCCGAGGTGGCCGGTGGCACCGGTGACGACGAGACCCATGTCCGAAAACTCCTTGATGCGGCTTGTTGCGCGTTCTCCCTCACCGTAAAGCCTGCACTGTGGATTCGTAAGTACCCACTTTGAAGTAAGGTACTGGCATGGGAGTAAGCAAGGTGAGCAAGGTCCGGGAGTGGACGATGACGCCCGGTGAAGGGCTCTGCCCCCAGCGCCTCGTCCTGGAGCACGTCACGAGCCGCTGGGGCGTCCTGGTGCTGCTCGCGCTCTCCGAGCGTTCGTTCCGCTTCAGTGAGCTGCGCCGGGAGATCGGCGGGGTCAGCGAGAAGATGCTCACCCAGACCCTTCAGACCCTGGAGCGCGACGGCATCGTCCACCGCGACGCCAAGCCCGTGATCCCGCCGCGCGTCGACTATTCGCTCACCGCGCTGGGCCGGGAGGCGGCCGAGCAGGTGCGGGCGCTCGCGGAGTGGACCGAGCGGCGCATGGACGCGGTGGGCGAGGCGCGGGCGAGGTACGACGAGACCCGGCTCTCCGGGTCGGCCGGGTGACGTAACTTACCCGCGCGGAGGGCGGCTTGGTCATCGAGGGCCGTTCGGCCGGAATGGCCGTGCCCGATGCCGGGCAGACGCCTGGACGGGGCGTCGGTCCACACCGAACCCGCCATCCTTCCGTGCGCCCCCCGTCCGCCTCCCGCGCTGTGGTATGCCGCCCGGCATTCTGAAGGTGGGACGCTCGTCGCCGTTCCGAATTCGGGGGTTCATCTTTGACATGGGGACACGGGTATCGCCGCTGAGGAAGATCGGCGGCCGGCTGCGGTCGGGGCTCGACCGCGGCCGGCGCAGAGAGGAGCTGCTGCTCCAGCTGATCGGCCAGCTCGCCAGGGTGGCAGAGGAGATGCATCGCGCGAACGTCGTCCAGGCCCAGCGTGTGGCACTGGATCAGATGGACCGCGCGATCGACGACCCGACGCTGGCCGCGGCGCTGAGCACGCTGCCCAGCCTGACGGTCCAGAAGCGACGGCAGATGCTCTTCGTGAACCGGGAGTACGCCGTGGTGCTGCTGGCCCACCGGGTCGGCATGCTGACGTGGAACGAGACGCTGGGCCAGCTCAGGGTGTTGTGCCGCAACGATCTCTTCCGCGAGTACTGGGGACGCACGGTGGACCATCGCCGCAGCTATCCCGAGTCGTCACTGGAGGGGCGCGCGGGGCAGATGGTCGACGCGATGCTGGAGGAACTGGCCGAAGAGCCCGAGGAGTGGTGGGTCGTGGGCTCCCAGGACACGCCGAATCCCTGAATACGCCGAAGTGCTGATTCGGGACCCGCGCGTGTCACGTTCAGTGACCAATTGCCGGGTGGGAGCGTTACCTGTCGGGGGCGGCTTCTTCCTGCCCTCGTGTCGCGATGGCGGTACGCTGCGGCCGCCTTCCGCTGAGGGGGCGGCAGGCGGGGGCTCCTCCGCCGGTGTCCTTTCCTCCCCGCCCCTGTGGAGAGGAAAAAGTTGAAGATTCACCACCGTCTGGGAGACGCCCCCCGGGTGCGGGGCTGTGTGACGGGTGAAGGGTGCCCCGACGTGTTCCAGCTGACCGACGGGGACTTCGCGGTGATCGGCGCGGCCTTCGACGCCGAACTGCCACCGGGCGTGGCCCTCGGCCCGGGACAGCGGCTCGTCGTGGTGGACCGGGACACCCTGGTCCGGGCCCGCCGCGACATCCCCGACGCCTGAACCGTGGAGGGGCGCACCGCAGGGGCGGGGCGTCCCTCCGTGCGCCCCCTGCTGTGGTCCGGCGGTGCCGTGCGCCGCTCGGCACACTGGGTGACGGGGGTGGTCGCGCGATGGACGTACCGCGGCAGGAGGACTGGATCGGGTCGCTCGCCGGTGCGCTCGGCGCCATCGCGCTGGGCCTCGCCGACGCGGCGACGGAGCTGCGCAGGGCCAATCTGATCCGTACGCAGAGCCTGTTCATGGAGCAGCTCGACCGGGCCATCGACGACCCGGTGCTCGCGGCGGCGCTCAGCACCCTGGACGGCCTCGACGAGGAGCGGCGCCGCCAACTGCTCTTCATCAACCGGCACTACGGCCTCCTGCTGCTGACCTATCAGATCGGCGCGATCGACCGGGGCGAGCTGCTCGGCAGCCTCAAGATCCTCAGCCGGAACCGGATCTTCCGCCACTACTGGCAGGCCACCGCCGATCAGCGCGGCGACCTCCCGGAGCACTCGCTGGAGGCGCGGATCGGACGGGCCCTCGACGCGATCGTGGACGAGCGGCTGGACGATCTGGAGGAGTGGTGGGTCGTGGGGTAGGCGCTGACTAGGTGCGTGCGTTCGGGGTGCGTTCCGGGGAACGGCGTAACTGAGTGCCGCCGGGGCTGTTGGTGCACCCGGAACGAAAGGAGCAGCACCATGCAAGTTGTGCGTCGCATAGGAGACCCGCCACGCTTGCGGGGCAGCCGAACCGGCGAGACCTGCCCGGACATCTTCGAGCTGTCCGACGGGAACTTCGCCGTGATCGGCACCGAGGCGACCGAGACCCTGCGCAGGTGGCTGCCGATGGGCACAGCCCCGGCCGACCACGAGCGCATAGTCGTCGTCTCCCGGGACACTCTGGTCCGCGCCAAGCGCGACATACCGGACTCCTGAGGGCGGCTGGGTGCACATAAAGGGCCGGCCCACCACAAAGGTGGGCCGGCCCCTTGCGTACGGCGCGCGGTCAGCCGACGACGGTCCAGGTGTCGCCGCCCGCGAGCAGCGCGGCGAGGTCGCCCTTGCCGTCCCGCTCGATGGCGGCGTCCAGCTGGTCGGCCATCTGCGTGTCGTAGACCGGCCGTTCGACGCTGCGCAGGACGCCGATGGGCGTGTGGTGCAGGGTGTCCGGGTCGGCGAGCCTGGAGAGCGCGAAGGCCGTCGTCGGGGACGCGGCGTGGGCGTCGTGGACCAGGATGTCGGAGCGGTTGTCGTCCGTGACCGGGACGACTTTTAGGTCGCCGGTGGCGGGATCGCGCACGACCCCCTTGGACGCGTCCGCGCCGAAGGTGATCGGCTGCCCGTGCTCCAGGCGGATCACCGCCTCCTCGGCCTGCTGCTTGTCCTTCAGCACCTCGAAGGCGCCGTCGTTGAAGATGTTGCAGTTCTGGTAGATCTCGACGAGGGCCGTGCCCTGGTGGTCGGCGGCCGCGCGCAGCACCGAGGTCAGGTGCTTGCGGTCGGAGTCGACGGTGCGGGCCACGAAGCTCGCCTCCGCGCCGATCGCCAGCGAGACCGGGTTGAAGGGCGCGTCCAGCGAACCCATCGGGGTCGACTTGGTGATCTTGCCGACCTCGGAGGTGGGGGAGTACTGGCCCTTGGTGAGGCCGTAGATCCGGTTGTTGAAGAGCAGGATCTTCAGGTTCACGTTGCGGCGCAGCGCGTGGATCAGGTGGTTGCCGCCGATGGAGAGGGCGTCGCCGTCGCCGGTGACCACCCAGACCGACAGGTCGCGGCGGGAGGAGGCCAGGCCCGTCGCGATGGCCGGGGCGCGGCCGTGGATGGAGTGCATCCCGTACGTGTTCATGTAGTACGGGAAGCGGGAGGAGCAGCCGATGCCGGAGACGAAGACGATGTTCTCCTTCGCCAGGCCGAGTTCGGGCATGAAGCCCTGGACGGCGGCGAGGATCGCGTAGTCACCGCAGCCGGGGCACCAGCGCACTTCCTGATCGGACTTGAAGTCCTTCATGGACTGCTTGGCCTCGGCCTTGGGGACGAGCGACAGAAGCGTCTCCGCGCCACCCCCGGTTCCCTCCGTGGTCTGCGTGTCAGCCATCGATGGCCTCCTTGAGAGCCGTGGCGAGCTGCTCAGCCTTGAACGGCATACCGTTGACCTGGTTGTACGAGTCCGCGTCCACCAGGTATTTCGCCCGGACGAGGGTGGCGAGCTGGCCGAGGTTCATCTCGGGAATCACCACCTTGTCGTAACGCTTCAGGACCTCGCCCAGATTCCGCGGGAACGGGTTGAGATGGCGCAGATGGGCCTGCGCGATGTGTTCCCCGGCGGTGCGCAGCCGGCGGACCGCCGCGGTGATCGGGCCGTACGTCGAGCCCCAGCCGAGCACCAGGGTGCGGGCCTCGCCGGCCGGGTCGTCGACCTCGAGGTCCGGCACCTCGATGCCGTCGATCTTGGCCTGCCGGGTGCGGACCATGAAGTCGTGGTTGGCCGGGTCGTACGAGATGTTGCCCGTGCCGTCCTGCTTCTCGATGCCGCCGATCCGGTGCTCCAGGCCCGGCGTGCCGGGGATCGCCCACGGGCGGGCCAGCGTCTGCGGATCGCGCTTGTACGGCCAGAAGACCTCGGTGCCGTCGTCCAGCGTGTGGTTCGGGCCGGTCGCGAACTGCACGCGCAGGTCCGGGAGTTCGTCGACCTCGGGGATCCGCCACGGCTCCGAGCCGTTGGCCAGGTAGCCGTCGGAGAGGAGCAGGACCGGGGTGCGGTAGGTGACCGCGATCCGGGCGGCCTCCACGGCCGCGTCGAAGCAGTCGGCCGGGGTGCAGGGGGCGACGACCGGGACCGGTGCCTCGCCGTTGCGCCCGTACATCGCCTGGAGCAGGTCCGCCTGCTCGGTCTTGGTGGGCAGGCCGGTGGACGGGCCGCCGCGCTGGATGTCCACCACCAGCAGCGGGAGTTCGAGGGAGACCGCGAGGCCGATCGTCTCCGACTTCAGCGCCACCCCCGGCCCGGACGTCGTCGTCACCGCGAGGCTGCCGCCGAAGGCCGCGCCCAGCGCGGCGCCGATCCCGGCGATCTCGTCCTCCGCCTGGAAGGTGCGCACGCCGAAGTTCTTGTGCTTCGACAGCTCGTGCAGGATGTCCGAGGCCGGGGTGATCGGGTACGAGCCCAGGTACAGCGGCAGATCCGCCTGGCGCGAGGCCGCGATCAGGCCGTAGGACAGCGCCAGGTTCCCCGAGATGTTGCGGTAGGTGCCGACCGGGAAGGCCGTGGTGGCCGGGGCGATCTCGTAGGAGACCGCGAAGTCCTCGGTCGTCTCGCCGAAGTTCCAACCCGCGTGGAACGCCGTGAGGTTGGCCTTCATGATCTCGGGCTTCTTGGCGAACTTCGCCTTGAGGAACTTCTCCGTGCCCTCGGTCGGCCGGTGGTACATCCACGACAGCAGGCCCAGCGCGAACATGTTCTTGGAGCGCTCGGCCTCCTTGCGGGAGAGGTCGAACTCCTTGAGCGCCTCCACGGTGAGCGTGGTCAGCGGGACCGGGTGGACGTGGAAGCCGTCGAGCGAGCCGTCCTCCAGCGGGCTGGCCGCGTAACCGACCTTCGCCATCGCCCGTTTGGTGAACTCGTCCGTGTTGACGATGACTTCGGCGCCGCGCGGCACATCCCCGATGTTCGCCTTCAGGGCCGCCGGATTCATCGCCACCAGGACGTTGGGCGCGTCGCCCGGCGTCAGGATGTCGTGGTCGGCGAAGTGCAGCTGGAAGGAGGAGACGCCCGGCAGGGTGCCGGCGGGGGCCCGGATCTCGGCCGGGAAGTTCGGCAGGGTGGAGAGGTCGTTGCCGAACGAGGCGGTCTCCGAGGTGAACCGGTCGCCCGTGAGCTGCATACCGTCACCGGAGTCGCCCGCGAACCGGATGATCACCCGGTCCAGACGCCGTACGTCCTTGCTGGATTCACTCTCAGGTGTGCGCTGTTCCCCGACCACAGCACTGTCGGCCTGCTCGGCTGCGCTACTGACCTGGCTCGTCACTGAACTGGACCTCCCTCGAGGCGGCTGTGCGGGCAAGGCCGTCCCACCGGCCTTCCCCAGGCCCACCCTACGTCTGTAAGGGTCACCTTCCTCTGAGCAATCGCATCCTGGATCGAGAAATGAGTGATGGTCGGCGCCGCCCGTATCTGACAGGGTGTCAGGTGATCAGGAGTTCAGGTAGGTCAGGACGGCCAGAACCCGGCGGTGATCCCCGTCACTCTGCGACAGGCCCAGCTTCAGGAAGATGTTGCTCACGTGCTTCTCGACCGCGCCGTCGCTCACCACGAGCTGCCGGGCGATCGCCGAGTTCGTCCGGCCCTCCGCCATCAGGCCGAGGACCTCGCGCTCGCGCGGGGTGAGGTTCGCGAGGACGTCCTGCTTGCGGCTGCGGCCGAGCAGCTGGGCGACGACCTCCGGGTCGAGCGCGGTGCCGCCCTCGGCGACCCGCACGACCGCGTCCACGAACTCCCGGACCTCGGCGACCCGGTCCTTGAGCAGATAGCCCACGCCGCGGCTCGATCCGGCCAGCAGTTCGGTGGCGTACTGCTCCTCCACGTACTGCGACAGGACCAGGACCCCGAGGTCGGGGAACCTGGCGCGCAGCTGCACCGCCGCGCGCACGCCCTCGTCCGTGTGCGTGGGCGGCATCCGGACGTCCGCCACGACCACGTCCGGGAGCTGTGCCTGCTCGCCCAGCTCGGTGATGGTCTTGACCAGCGCCTCGCCGTCGCCGACCCCGGCGACGACCTCGAGTCCGCGGTCGGTCAGCAGCCGGGTCAGCCCCTCCCTGAGCAGCACTGAATCCTCGGCGATGACCACCCGCACCCTGTCCTCCACGATTTTCGGCCCCCCAGCGCCCCGGCACACCTGGCACCGGGGCAGTCATGAACAGGACCAGCATCGCAGGAACCGCGGGTGGGCGGGGGTGAGCGGCGCGATTGCCCCGGGCCGTGGGCGGGAGCTACGCCCGCCGCCACGGCAGCTCGGCGGTCACCCGGGTCGGCCCGGCGGAGGGCGAGTCGACCAGGAGGATCCCGTCGACCGCGTCGAGCCGCCCGGTCAGGCCCGCGAGACCCGAACCGGCGTCGGCCGCCGCGCCGCCCACCCCGTTGTCCTGGACCTGGAGCATCAGCCGGTCGCCGCTGCGCCACACGTCGACCGTGGCCCGGGTCGCCCGGCTGTGCTTGCTGACGTTCTGCAGCAGCTCGGAGACGGTGAAGTAGGCGATGCCCTCGATGGCGGGCGCCGGGCGCTCGTCGAGGTCCACCTCCACCGTCACCGGCACGGTGCAGCGCGAGGCGACGGAGGACAGGGCCGCGTCCAGGCCGCGGTCGGTGAGGACCGCCGGGTGGATGCCGCGGGCCAGGTCGCGCAGCTCCTGGAGCGCGGTCTTCACCTCGCCGTGCGCCTCGTCGACCATGCGCGCGGCGGCCTCGGGGTCCTCGGTGAGCTTCTCCTTCGCCAGCCCCAGCTCCATGGCGAGGCTGACCAGGCGGGCCTGCGCGCCGTCGTGCAGGTCGCGCTCGATGCGGCGCAGGTCGGCGGCGGCCGTGTCGACCACGACGCCCCGGTCCGACTCCAGCTGCACCACGCGCGAGGCGAGCCGCGACGGGCCGAGCAGACCGCCGACCATCAGCCGGTCCACCGTCGTCAGGCCCCGGACGATCCACGGCGTCGCCAGCACGACGAGCAGACCGGCCAGCGCGGTGACCGTGATCTCGAAGGGGTTGTCCAGATACACGGAGTGGTGGGCGTCGCCGTAGAGCTGCAGACCGCCCTGACCCGCGTACATCGGGAAGACCCAGCGCCACAGCGGGTACGTGAGCAGCGACCAGCCCGTCGCCCAGAACGTCAGCGACACCGAGAACGCGAAGACCGCCCACGGGAAGTGCAGCACCCCGTACAGCAGGTGCCGCCACGAGACGCCGCTCTTGAGCGTCGCGCCCATCCACGCCAGCGGGCCGCCGCCCTTGCGCGGGCGCACCGGCTCCGGCGTGCCGACGTCCAGGCCGAGCAGGCCGCGCGCCCGGGTCCGCTCCAGGGCGCCGAGACCGCGCGCCCCGGCGAGAGCGGCCGCGAGCACCGGCACCCCGATGAAGGTGATCAGCAGGCCCGCGCCGAGCGACACCATCGTCACCGTCCACACGAAGAAGACGATGCTGATCGGCAGGGACAGCAGCTGGTAGCAGAACTCCCGCCAGGCCCGGCCCTCGACGGGCGCGCGCAGCCAGGCCGGGAGCCGGTTCGGACCGCGGCGCGGGGCGCGGTCGCCGTACTGCGGGCCATGGTCGTCGTACGAGTACGCGTACTCGTCGCCGTATCCGTACTGCTGCGAGGCCATCGGAGTGCCGTCCGTTTCTGCTGAGAGGGCTGGTGAGCCGTTCTGATTCCAGGGTCCTCGGCGACGGGGGACCGGGCCATGCGGTGGGTCGGCGTCTTGGACCGGGGGTTTTCCCTACCCCCGGTCGCGCCAGGGCAGCTCGGCCGTCACCGTGGTGCCGGCGCCCTGCGGCGAGTCCACGACGAACAGGCCGTCCACCGCGCCCAGCCGCTCCGCGAGCCCCGACATGCCGGTGCCCTTGTCGAGGCTCGCCCCGCCCACCCCGTCGTCCTGGACCTGGAGCATCAGCCGGTCGCCGCTGCGCCACACGTCGACGCTCGCCTCCGTGGCCCGGCTGTGCTTGCTGATGTTCTGCAGCAGCTCGGAGACGGTGAAGTAGGCGATGCCCTCGATCGCCTCGGCGGGCCGGGCGGGCAGCTCGGCCGTCACCTTCACCGGGACCGTGCAGCGGGCGGCGACGGAGGACAGGGCCGCGTCCAGGCCGCGGTCGGTGAGGACCGCCGGGTGGATGCCGCGGGCCAGGTCGCGCAGCTCCTGGAGGGCGAGCTTCACCTCGCCGTGCGCCTCGTCGACCATCGCGGCCGCCGCATCCGGGTCCTCCAGGAGCTTCTCCTTCGCGAGGCCCAGGCCCATCGCCAGGTTCACCAGGCGGGCCTGCGCGCCGTCGTGCAGGTCGCGCTCGATGCGGCGCAGGTCGGCGGCGGCCGTGTCGACCACGACGCCCCGGTCGGACTCCAGTTCGGCGATCCGCGCCTCCAGCTCGTCCGACGGCGAGAGCAGCGCGCGGATCATCGCCCGGTCCGCGTTGGCCAGACCCCGCGCGATGAACGGCAGCACCGGCCACAGCACCAGCAGCGACGGCAGCATCAGCGCGAACGTCAGCACGCTCCACGGCAGCCGGATCACCTCGTACAGCACCGCCCGCCAGCCCACCGGGTCCTTCAGGCCGTTCCACAGCCAGGAGAAGAACCCGCCCGCGTTCCGCACCGGCAGCGGGCTCGGCTCGTCGATCCGCACGCCGAGCAGCGCCCGGGCCCTGGCCCGCTCCGCCCGCGCCAGCAGCCGCGCGCCGCGCAGCCCGCCGGCGATCAGCGGCAGCCCGATCACGGTCACCGTCAGCCCGGCGCCGAGCGCCAGCATCGTCACGGCGTACACGAAGCCGAGGATCGCCAGCGGGAAGCTGCTCAGGAGATACGCGATCTCCTTCCAGGTGTGCCGGTCGAGGGCGAGACGCGCCGGCGGCAGCACGGGACGGTCGTCGCCCGTGCCGTCGGGGATGCCGTCCGTGGCGTCGGGAGCGAGGAGGGGGTCGGTCATAACCGAAAGAGTGCCCTGTGCCCGACGGGCCGCGCCATGAGGCGGACCGCCCGGGAGGAACGGGGGATAACCCCACCTCGCCGACCACACGCCCGGCACCGGGCTGCTTACCGTTCCTTTAACAGGCCCTAGACTCCGTGTCCGTACAGATCGTCGAACACGAACCAACAACGAACACGCGAGGGGCGCTGAGACGTGACCGTCATCGCGGCGGACTACTTCCGCTCGTACTCGGTGGTCGGGCTGCTCGCCGTCGTCGGCGTGCTCTTCGTCGCCGTGGCCTTCGGCGCCGGACGGCTGCTGCGCCCGGTGGTGCCCACCCCGGAGAAACTCCTCACGTACGAGTGCGGTGTCGACCCCGTCGGCGAGGGCTGGGCGCACACGCAGGTCCGCTACTACGTGTACGCGTTCCTCTACGTGATCTTCGCGGTCGACTCGATCTTCCTCTTCCCCTGGGCCACGGTCTTCGCCGCGCCGGGATACGGCGCGACGACCCTGGTCGAGATGTTCGTCTTCCTGGGCTTCCTCGCCGTGGGCCTGCTGTACGCATACAAGAAGGGCGTCCTTACGTGGGCGTGAGTGACGTGGACGTGAGCGATGTGACTTCCTCCGAGCCGGTGGCGCTGCCCGATCCTCTGGGCCCGAAGAAGCTGGGCGTGCTCTCGCGCCTTGCGCCCGAGCCGATGAAGGTGGTCCTCAACTGGGGCCGCCGCTACAGCCTGTGGGTCTTCAACTTCGGACTCGCCTGCTGCGCCATCGAGTTCATCGCCGCGTCCATGGCGCGCCACGACTTCATCCGTCTCGGTGTCATCCCGTTCGCGCCGGGCCCGCGCCAGGCCGACCTGATGGTCGTCTCCGGCACGGTCACGGACAAGATGGCCCCGGCCGTGAAGCGCCTGTACGAGCAGATGCCCGAGCCGAAGTACGTCATCTCCTTCGGCGCCTGCTCCAACTGCGGCGGCCCGTACTGGGACTCGTACTCGGTGACCAAGGGCGTCGACCAGATCATCCCCGTCGACGTGTACGTGCCCGGGTGCCCGCCCCGCCCCGAGGCGCTGCTCCAGGGCATCCTCAAGCTCCAGGAGAAGATCGCGCGCGAGTCGCTCGGCGAGCGGTACGCGTCCGCCGACGAGGCGGCCGGGCGTCCGTCCGCCGCCGCCCTGAGCAGCGGTCTCGTCCAGCCGCCCACGCCTTCCGGGGGTGCGCGATGAGCTGGCTGCCGGAAGGCGTCGAGGAGCTGTTCGGCACCGGCGCCACGGCCGAGGAGGCGTACGACCTGCTGACCGTCGACGTCCCGGCCGAGGAGTGGATCGCGGCTCTGGAGACGGCCCGTACGCGCCTGGGGTGCACCTACTTCGACTGGCTGAGCGCGGTCGACGAACCCGGCGCGGGGTTCCGCGTCTGCGCGCACGTCGCGGCCGTCGCGCCCGGATCCGTACGCCGTCTGCTGCTGCGCACGACCGTCTCCCACGAGGCGCCGGTGCTCGCGTCGGCGGTCGGCGTGTACGCGGGCGCCGCGTGGCACGAGCGCGAGACCCACGAGATGTTCGGCGTCGGCTTCACCGACCACCCGGGGCTCGACCCGCTGCTGCTGCCGGAGGGGTTCGAGGGGCACCCGCTGCGCAAGGACTTCGTGCTCGCGGCGCGGGTCGCCAAGGCGTGGCCGGGGGCCAAGGAGCCGGGGGAATCCGAGCACGGCGGGCCCAAGCGCCGTCAGATGCTGCCGCCCGGTGTGCCAGATCCGAACGAATGGGGCCCGCTGAAGGGGCAGTTGCCGCCCGCTCCGGCGCGGCCGGCACGGGGGGCCGGGCGCGCTGCGGGTGCCGGTGCCGCCGGGCGGGCTGCCGCGGGGGAGCGTCCGGCGCGGCGCACCCGGTCGGCGAGTCAGGGGTCGGCGAGTCAGGCGGCTCCCGGGGCGGCCGAGACGGGGGCTCCGGTGACTCCGGGGGCGCCCGAGGGGGAGCGGCCCGCACGGCCCGCCCGGCGCGCGCGCAGCGTGTCGGAGGGCTCGGCGAGCCAGCGGCCCGAGGCGACACCCGAGCCGGGGCCCGAAGCGGGGCCCGAACCGGCGGCGAAGCCCCGGGCGAGCGACGCCCCGTGGCACCACGCCAAGCCCGCGTTCGACGAGAAGCCGGAACCGACCGCCTCGCCGGAACCGACCGCCTCGCCGGAACCGACCGCCTCGCCGGAACCGACCGCCTCGCCGGAACCGGCATCCGGCGACCCCGCACCCGGGGAGCCGGGCACCGCGGGCCGGTCGGGCACCAATGACGGGTCGGGCACCGCGGGCCGTTCGTCCGCCACGGGCGAGTCGTCTGCCACGGGCGAGTCGTCCGCCACGGAAAAGTCCGGCACCACCGAGGGATCCGGTACCACCGAGGGACCCGGCACCACCGAGGGACCCGGCACCGCCGAAGAGTCCGGCACCACCGAGGGTTCCGGCACCACCGGAGGTTCCGGCACCGCCGAACGACCCGGCACCACTGAAGGAGGCACGCAGTGAACGACGTTCTCGACGTCGCCCTGCGCCTCGTCGTCGTCTTCGTCGCCTTCCTGGTGCTGCCCCTGGTCGTCGGCCAGACCGAGCACAAGGTCATGGCCCACATGCAGGGCCGGCTCGGCCCGATGTACGCGGGCGGCTTCCACGGCTGGGCCCAACTCGTCGCCGACGGAGTCAAGTTCGCGCAGAAGGAGGACGTGGTCCCGGCCGACGCCGACCGCCGCGTCTTCCAGCTCGCCCCCGCCGTCGCCCTGCTCCCGTACCTCCTCGTGCTGCTCGCGATCCCGGTCGGCCCGGGCGACGGCGCGGTCGGCCAGGTCATCGACGCGGGCATCTTCTTCGTGCTCGCGGTGATGGGCGTCGGCGTGCTCGGCTCGCTGATGGCGGGCTGGGCGAGCGCCAACAAGTTCTCCCTGCTCGGCGGCCTGCGCACGGCCGCGCAGCTGCTGGCGTACGAACTGCCGATGCTGCTCGCGGCGGCCTCGGTCGCCATGGCCGCCGGCACGGTCTCGCTGCCCGGCATCCTCGACGCCTTCGAGTGGTGGTGGCTGCCCTGGCAGATCGTCGGCGCGCTCGTCTTCTTCGTGGCGGGCCTCGCCGAACTCCAGCGGCCCCCCTTCGACATGCCCGTCGCCGACTCCGAGATCATCTTCGGCGCGTACACCGAGTACACGGGCCTGCGCTTCGCCCTGTTCCTGCTCGCCGAGTACGCGGGCATCGTCGTCCTGTGCGGCCTGACCACCGTCCTCTTCCTGGGCGGCTGGCACGGCCCGTGGGGCGCCGACGGCCTCGGCTGGGTCTGGACCCTGCTCAAGACGGCGGTCCTGGCCTTCGTCGTGATCTGGCTGCGCGTGACGTACCCCCGGCTCCGCGAGGACCAGCTCCAGAAACTCTCCTGGACCCTCCTCGTCCCGCTCGCCCTGGCGCAGATCGCGCTCACCGGCATCGTGAAGGTGGCGATTTCGTAATGCCCCCGATTCCTGGGTCCGGCCTCGCCAAGGGCCTCGCCGTCACCCTGCGCACGATGACGAAGAAGACCGTCACCGCGCAGTACCCGGACACCCAGCCCGAACTCCCGCCCCGCACCCGCGGCGTGATCGGCCTGTTCGAGGAGAACTGCACGGTCTGCATGCTGTGCGCCCGCGAGTGCCCCGACTGGTGCATCTACATCGACTCCCACAAGGAGACGGTGCCGCCCGCCGTGGAGGGCGGCCGCGAGCGCTCCCGCAACGTCCTCGACCGCTTCGCCATCGACTTCTCCCTCTGCATGTACTGCGGCATCTGCATCGAGGTGTGCCCCTTCGACGCGCTGTTCTGGTCACCGGAGTTCGAGTACGCCGAGACCGACATCCACGAACTCACCCACGAGCGCGACAAGCTCCGCGAGTGGATGTGGACGGTGCCGGCCCCGCCCGCCCTCGACCCGGCGGCCGAGGAACCCAAGGAACTCGCCGCGGCCCGCAAGGCCGCGGAGAAGCTCGCGGCGGCGCAGGCCGCCGAGGCGGCCCCCGCCGCGCCCGGAGAGGAGAGCAGCGGATGACCGCCGCCGCACTGACGGCAACGGCCGCCGAGAGCCACGGCTTCCTGTCCCCGACCGGCGTCGAGATCGCCTTCCTCCTCGTCGGCCTGGTCACCTTCGGCGCCGCCCTCGTCACCGTCACCACCAAGCAGCTGGTGCACGCCGCCCTGTGGCTGGTCGTCGCCCTCGGCGGCCTCGCCGTCGAGTACCTCCTGCTCACCGCGGAGTTCATCGCGTGGGTGCAGGTCCTCATCTACGTCGGTTCCGTCGTGGTCCTCCTCCTCTTCGGACTGATGCTGACCCGGGCGCCCATCGGCCGCTCACCGGACGCCGACAGCCCCAACCGCTGGGCGGCCCTGACCGTCGCCGCGGCCTCCGCCGCCGCGCTGGTCTGGGTCGTCGTCGACGCCTTCCGCACGACCTGGATCGACCTCGACCACGGCGCCGGCGGCCCCGGCAACACGGCGGTCACCGGCTCGGTCCTCTTCCGGCACTGGGTGCTGCCCTTCGAGGCCCTGTCCGTCCTGCTGCTCGCGGCACTGGTCGGCGCGATCGTCCTGTCCCGCAAGAAGAACGCCGGAGCGAAGGAAGGCAACCGCTGATGCACCTCGCCTATCCCGCCGTCCTCGCCTCCCTCCTCTTCTGCACGGGCCTGTACGGCGTACTGGCCCGGCGCAACGCGATCCTGGTCCTGATGTCGGTCGAGCTGATGCTCAACGCCGTCAACCTGAACCTCGTCGCCTTCGACGTCTGGCTCCGCGACACCCTGCACGCCGGCCAGGCACTGACCCTGTTCACCATCGCGATCGCCGCCGCCGAGATCGGCATCGGCCTGGCGATCGTCCTGGCCGTGTACCGGGCCCGCGGCACCTCGGACATCGACAAGCTCCGCGACGCCGCCGAGCCGCGCGACCCGGACGACGACCCGCACGACCCGTCCGGCACCGCCACGGCCGCGCAGGCCCCGGCCGGTCCGGCGGAGGAGAAGGCAGAGGCCACCGCGTGACCACCACGACCCTCGCCGTCCTCGTCCCCCTCCTGCCCTTCCTCGGAGCCGTCGCCGGACTGCTGCTCGGCCGCACCGCACCGGGGTTCGTCCGCCCGCTGGCCATCCTGCCGACGCTCGCCGCGCTGATCCTGGCCGCGGCGGTCGCCGTCCAGCAGGGCGGCGGCTCGGGCAACGGCACCACGGCCCTCGACGCGCACACCGAACTCACCCCGACCGGCTCCGTGCCGATCGAACTCGCCCTGCACGTCGACGGCTTCGCCGCCCTCGTCGCCGTCCTGGTCGGGCTGGTCGCGACCTGCGTCCAGCTGTACTCGACGGGCTACTTGCGCGACGACCCGCGCTACCCCAGCTACGCCGCGATCGTCTCCCTGTTCACCTCCGCGATGCTGCTCGTCGTCTACACGGGCGACCTGATGGTGCTGCTGGTCGGCTGGGAAGTCATGGGCATCTGCTCGTACTTCCTCGTCGGCCACTACTGGGAGACCCCCGAGGCGCGCGCCGCCTCCCTCAAGGCCTTCCTCGTCACGAAACTCGGTGACGTCCCCTTCCTGATCGGCCTGTTCGCGCTCGCCACGGACGCGGGCTCCTTCCGCATCACGACGATCCTGGGCAAGGTCACCGGGCAGGGCGGCCTCGACCACCCGACGCTCATCGCGCTGCTGCTGCTCGCCGGAGTGGCGGGCAAGTCCGCGCAGTTCCCGCTGCACACCTGGCTGCCCGACGCGATGGCGGGCCCCACGCCCGTCTCCGCGCTGATCCACGCCGCGACGATGGTCGCCGCCGGTGTCTACTTCGTCGCCCGCCTCCTCCCGGTCTTCGCCGCCTCCCGGGTGGCCATGATCGTGCTCGCGGTGATGGCCGGCGTCACCATGCTCGGCTCGGCGCTCGCCGCGCTCGCCCAGGACGACATCAAGCGCGTCCTCGCGTACTCGACGATCGGCCAGCTCGGCTACATGACCGGCGCCCTGGCCGTCGGCGACCGCGGTGCCGCCGTCTTCCACCTCCTCACCCACGGCGCCTTCAAGGCGCTGCTGTTCCTCGCGGCGGGCGTGATCATCCACGCCGCCGGCACCAACTCACTGGCCGCGATGTCCCGCATGGGCAACCTGCGGGCCCGCGTCCCCGACGCCTTCTGGACGATGACCGTGGCGCTGCTCGCGCTCGCCGCGATCCCGCCCTTCAGCGGCTTCTTCTCCAAGGAGGCGGTCCTCGGCGCCGCCGAGCACACCGCCACCGGTCACGCCCTCGGCGGCCAGGCGATCCCCGCCGCGTCCGGCTGGATCGTCCTCGTCGCCGGCCTGTTCACGGCCCTGCTCACCGCCGCGTACGCGACCCGGCTGTGGCTGCTGGCCTTCAACGGCCGCGGGCCCGAAGCCCCCGACCACGGCAAACAGCCCGCCGTGATGAACGCCGTGCTGTGGATCCTGGCGATCCCCTCCTTCGCCCTCGGCCTGGCCTTCCTGCGGCTGCCCGACTGGTTCGACGGCCACTCGCTCGCCCCGACGCTCACCACCTCGGTCCTCGGCACGGGCTTCGCCCTCGTCGGCGGCCTGGTCACCTACGCGGCCTGGCGGCACACCACCGCGATGGCGGCCCGCGCGGTCCCGATCGGCGCCGTCGCGGTCGACACCGAGCAGGGCGACGGCGGGCTCGTCGAGGCCGAGGCCATCGCGACCCACGCCCCGGCCAACGGCGATGTCGCGAGCGCCCCCGACCCGGCCGACCCGGGCCGGCTCGTGCTGGGCCCGCTGCACCGGCACGCCGCCGTCGGCTTCCACCTGGACGCGCTCTACGCGGCGCTCTTCGTCCGTCCCGTCCGGGCCGCCGCCGCACTGGTCGGCTTCCTGGACCGCGCGGTCGTCGACACCTATGTCCGCGGAGCGGCCGAGGCGCCCCAGTGGCTGGGCCGGGCCGTGCGCCGCGCCCAGACCGGAAACGTGCAGACCTACCTCAGCGCACTGCTCGCAGGCACCGTCGTCCTGGTGGTCGCCGTCGTCCTCGTCGCCACCGCCGGAGCGTGAGCAGCCGTGATCGATATCAGCGAATCCGTGATGCAGTTCCTTCTCGCACTGATCGTCGTCGGCCCGCTCATCGGCGCCGTCCTCGCCCTACTGCCGGCGCCGCCCGGACTGAAGGGGAAATCCCCGGACCAGGCCGTGCTCCGCCACGGCGTGACCGTGACCGGCGCGATCCTTCTCGCCGCGATCGTCCTCGCGCTGGGCTTCGACCACGACCACCCGTCAAAGATGCAGGCCACGACGGACATCAGCTGGATCCCGGCACTGCACGTCCGGATCCACCTCGGCATCGACGGCATCTCTCTCCCCCTCCTGGTGCTCACGGCGCTGCTCACGTTCCTGTGCGCGCTGTACTCCTACTTCAAGATGCCTACGGGCCCTTCCCCCAAGGCGTTCGTCGCCCTGATCCTGCTGCTCGAATCGGGCACGCTGGCGACCTTCGCCGTGCTCGACCTCCTGCTCTTCTTCCTCGCGTTCGAGATGGTCCTCATCCCGATGTACTTCCTCATCGCCCGCTGGGGCGGTGCCGAACGGGCCGCGGCGGCCTGGAAGTTCATCCTCTTCACCCTGCTCGGCTCGGTCGTGATGCTGCTCGGCATTCTCCTTATCGGTGTTAAGTCGGGCACCTTCGACATGGTGGCACTCGCCACTGACAACGGCCGGGGCCTGACCTCGTCCGTGCAGGTCATCGCCGCTCTGGCGATCGGGATCGGGCTCGCGGTGAAGACCCCGATGTGGCCGCTGCACAGCTGGCTGCCGGACGCCCACACCGCCGCCCCGACCGTCGGCTCGGTCCTGCTCGCCGGTGTGCTGCTGAAGATGGGCACGTACGGATTCGTCCGGATCCTGCTCCCGGTCGCGCCCGACGGCTTCCGCACCTTCGCGCCCTACCTCGCCGCCTTCGCCGTCATCGGGATCATCTACGGATCGCTGGCCTGCCTGAACCTCGCCAAGCAGGGCGCGAAGGGCGACCTCAAGCGCCTCATCGCCTACTCCTCCGTCGGCCACATGGGCTTCGTGCTCCTGGGCATCGCCACGATGAGCCCCACCGGCGTGAACGGCGCCCTGTTCGCCAACATCGCCCACGGCCTCATCACCGGCCTGCTCTTCTTCCTCGTCGGCGCCCTCAAGGACCGGACCGGCACCAGCGACCTCGACACCCTCGCCGAGCAGGGCGGCATGGCCCTGTACGGCAGGGCCCCGCGCCTGGGCGGCCTGCTCGCCTTCGCCGCCGTCGCCTCGCTCGGCCTGCCCGGACTCGCCGGATTCTGGGGCGAGATGCTCGCCCTGTTCGGCGCGTTCGAGCCCGCCGACGGGCTCAGCCGCCCGGCGTTCCTCGTCTTCATGGCGATCGCCGCGTTCGGCACCCTGCTCACGGCCGCGTACATGCTCATCCTGGTCCGCCGGGTCTGCATGGGCCCGCGCCCGCAGGAGACCGTCACCGTGCCCGACGTGCGGGGGTACGAGTTCGCCGCCTGGACCCCGCTCGTCGCCCTCACCGTCCTCGCGGGCCTGTGGCCCGCCGCCCTGCTCGGCCTCACGAACCCGGCCGTGCAGAAGCTCCTCGCAGGAGGCCTCAAGTGATCGCCGTCGCCGCGCCCTCCGTGGCGTCCCTCGTCCAGTCCGTCGACTGGGTCGCGATCGCGCCGCCCACCATCGCCGCGATCGCCGCCCTCGTGGTCCTGGTCGCCGACCTGTTCGTGGCGGACGCGCGCAAGGCGGTCCTCGGCTGGATCTCCGTCGCGGGCCTCGCCGTCGCCGCGCTCGCGCTGATCCCGCTGATCGGCGACGAACGCTCCACCTTCTGCCTCAAGAACGCCCCGTACGAAGCGTGCAGCTACACGGCGGACCGCTTCACGCTCGTCGTGCAGTTCCTGGTCCTCGCGGGCGCCCTGCTCACCGCGCTCCTGTCGATCAGCGCGCTCAAGGACGCGAAGAACGCGAACAAGCCGCTCCCCGAGGGGGAGTACTGGTTCCTGCTGCTGTCCTCCGCCGCGGGCGCCGCCCTCCTGCCCGCCTCCCGGGACCTGGCCACGCTCGTCGTCGCCCTGGAGGTGGCCTCGCTGCCCGCCTTCGCCCTGGTCGGCCTCAAGCAGGGCGACCGGCGCTCCTCGGACGCCGCCCTGAAGTTCTTCCTGTCGTCCGTCACCGCGACCGCCGTCACCCTGCTCGGCGTGAGCTTCGTGTACGCGACCACCGGCAGCCTGCACCTGACCCGCGTGGCCTCTCAGCTCACCCACGTGGACGGCCAGTTCCAGACCCTCGCCCAGGCGGGCGTCGCGCTCACCCTCGTCGGGTTCGCCTTCAAGACGGCCGCCGTCCCGTTCCACTTCTGGGTGCCCGACACCTACGTGGGCGCGCCGCTGCCGGTCGCCGCCTACCTGTCGGTCATCGGCAAGGCGGTCGGCTTCTCCGGCCTCGTCCTCGTCACCGTCGTCGCGTTCCCGTCCTACGCGGACGTGTGGGGCCCGGCGCTCGCCGCGCTCGCCGCACTGACCATGACCGTCGGCAACGTCGCCGCGCTGCGCCAGCAGGCCACGCGCGCGTACAGCGCCGTACGGCTGCTCGCCTGGTCCTCCGTCGGCCAGGCCGGCTACCTCCTGGTGCCGATCGCCGCGGCCGCCTACGCGGACGACCCGCAGAAGGCGATCGGCTCCACGCTCGCCTACGCCCTCATGTACGCGGCCGTGAACCTCGGCGCCTTCGCCGTGGCCGCCCTGGTGGCCCGCACGAAGCCGCTCAACCGCGTCAGCGACTACCGGGGCCTGTACGCCGCGCACCCGCTCGCCGCGCTCGTCCTGGGCTTCTTCCTGCTGTGCCTCGCCGGTCTGCCGCCGGGCATCATCGGTCTCTTCGCCAAGGTCACCGTCTTCTCGGCGGCCGTCGACGCGGGCCTGGGCTGGCTCGCCGTCGTGATGGCGGTGAACGTCGTGATCGCGCTCTATTACTACCTCCGGTGGACCGCGACCCTCTTCCGCGCCCCCGAGGGCGAACCGGCGGCCCACCGGTTCCCGGCTCCCCTCACCGCCGCGATCGCCCTGACGGCCGTCATCGGCGTGGCCCTCTCGGGAGCTCCACAACTCATCCTTCACTTTGTGAACAGTGGGCTGTTTTCGTGACAGCCCGACAAGCCGACCAGCCTCTTTGGTACGTTTTGGGGTCGCCTGGTTCAGGCATGCCCCCGACAACCCCGATACCCAGGAGCAGTACCGTGCTGAGCGGCTTCAAGACATTCATCCTCCGCGGCAACATCATCACCACGGCCGTCGGTCTCGCCATCGGAACGGCGTTCACCGCTCTCGTGACGGCCTTCACCACGGCCTTCATCACCCCGCTCCTGGGCTGGGCCACCGGCTCCATCGGCGACTACTCCGACGCCGTCTTCGAGGTCGACGGGGTGAAGTTCTTCTACGGGAAGTTCATCGACGCCACGATCGCCTTCTTCATCACCGCGGCCGTCCTCTACTTCCTGATCGTCCTGCCGATGATGAAGTTCCAGGCCCGCATGGACCGCAACAAGCCGGTCGACATCAAGGCCTCCATGCGCGACTGCCCGCGCTGCTACGCGCAGATCCCCGGCATCGCCAGCCGCTGCCCCCAGTGCACCAGCGAGATCGAGCCCGACCAGAAGGCCCTGGAGATCGCGGGGATGCTGCCCGAGCAGCAGGTGCAGGAGAAGGTCTGACCCGTACGGCCCACCCGTACGGCCTACATACGGCCCCCGCCCTCCGGCCGCGCACAAGGGAACTAGACCTCCTCGTCTGGCGTTGACCAGTACGGGAGGGTCCACTGGACAGCAACAGGCGCGACACGCGCACCAGTGGCCAGCAAGAGACAGAGCAGTGGGTTCCCCTGCCGCACCACCAGGAGGGCGTACCGTGCACCGCCGGCACAACGGGCTGAAGACCGCCGTACTCCTCGGAGGGCTCTCCGCCCTCATCCTCGTCATCGGGAGTTTCTTCGGTCGTACGGGGCTGATCATCGGCCTCGTCATCGCGATCGGGACGAACGCGTACGCGTACTGGAACAGCGACAAGCTGGCCCTGCGCGCGATGCGGGCCCGTCCGGTCAGCGAGTTCGAGGCGCCCGCCCTGTACCGGATGGTGCGCGAGCTCTCCACGCAGGCCAGGCAGCCCATGCCCCGGCTGTACATCTCGCCGACCGAGGCGCCGAACGCGTTCGCGACGGGCCGCAATCCGCGCAATGCCGCGGTGTGCTGCACCGAGGGCATCCTGCGCATCCTGGACGAGCGCGAGCTGCGCGGCGTCATCGGGCACGAACTCAGCCATGTCTACAACCGCGACATCCTGATCTCGTCGGTGGCGGGCGCCCTCGCCTCCGTGATCATGTTCCTGGTGAACTTCGCCTGGCTGATCCCGGTCGGCCGTTCCAACGACGACGACGGACCCGGCATCTTCGGGATGCTCCTGATCATGATTCTGGGACCGCTCGCCGCATCGCTCATCCAGCTCGCCATCAGCCGCTCGCGCGAGTACGAGGCCGACGCCTCCGGCGCGCAGCTGACCGGCGACCCCCTGGCCCTGGCCAGTGCCCTGCGCAAGCTGGACGCGGGCACGAAGCAGCTGCCGCTGCCGCCCGAGCCGCGGATCGAGACGGCGAGCCACATGATGATCGCCAACCCCTTTCGCCCGGGCCAGGGAATGTCGAAAATGTTCTCCACACACCCGCCGATGGCCGAGCGCATCGAGCGGCTGGAGCGAATGGCAGGAGGCCCCCGCCGGTGAAGACCGTCCTGAACGTCATCTGGCTCGTCCTGAGCGGCTTCTGGCTGTTCCTCGGTTATCTGCTGGCAGGCGCACTGCTCTGCATCACCATCATCGGCATCCCCTTCGGGATCGCCGCCTTCAGGATCGGCGTCTACGCGCTGTGGCCCTTCGGGTACACCACGGTCGAGCGCAGGGACGCCGGCGCGCCCTCCTGCGTCGGCAATGTGCTCTGGCTGATCCTGGCGGGCTGGTGGCTGGCGCTCGCCCACATCTTCACGGGCATCGCCCTGTGCGTGACGATCATCGGCATCCCGTTCGGCATCGCCAACTTCAAGATGATCCCGATCTCCCTCCTGCCGCTCGGGCGTGACATCGTCCGCACGGACCAGCCGTTCGCGGCCCGGTAGCACCCCGCCCGGATCACCGCGGTTTCCGCGCAACCAGAACCGGCCTACTTGTCGTCTTTCAGGGCAGTAGTGGATCAAGGGACGGCGACGTCGTCGCAGGGCCCACCCACATCAACGCCCCACGAAAGAAAGGCAGTCACGGCATGGGCATCCTCAGCTGGATCATCCTCGGCCTGCTCGCCGGTGCCATCGCCAAGATTCTGCTCCCGGGGCGCGACCCGGGCGGCCTGGTCGGCACCACGCTCATCGGCATAGCCGGCGCCTTCATCGGCGGCTGGATATCGGCCCAGTGGCTCGACCGCCCGGTCAGCAAGGACTTCTACGACGGCGCGACCTGGGTCTCCGCGATCGGCGGCGCCCTCGTGCTGCTGATCCTCTACCGCATCTTCTTCGGCAACTCCCGCGAGCGTCACTGACCCTGCCGCGCCCCGTCGTGCGCCCCGCGCTCCGGGGCGCACTTCTGTTGTGCCAAGGGGCCTTCGCACAACCCCTCCTGAGCATTCGTGAGGTCTCTCCACGGAACCGTGGGGCTCCGGCCATCCGTTGTGGAAGCATTGGAGCAACGGGGGAGGTGGAAGCGCGGGGCCCGAGCCAGGGGAGCCCCGCGTGACGCGTATGGAGTTCTTCACGGACGGGGTGCTCGATCCACAGGCGTGCGGGGACCGGCGGACCGCCGCCGTCCTGACCGCGGCCGCCCAGCGGGCCGGCCGGCGGTTACGCCCCAGCGATGTGGTGCACGCGGCGCTGACCGGCCGCGACGCCGCGCTGCTGTCCGCCCTGGACGTGGCACTCGTCGACGGGGCGGCACCGGGCCACCTGCTGGAGGCCATCGACGTCTACAACCCCCCGGGCGCGGCCTACGAGTTCGACGGCTCGCCCGACCGGATAGCACCCGAACTGCTCTCCGCGTTAGAGGAGTTCACCGAGACCGGGGCCGGTGTCGAGCCTGAAGGCCCCGCGGTCCTCGATCTGCTCCTCGCCTGTGTCCTCGCCCACCCCGACGAGCAGGACCGCGCCTTCCTCGGCGGCGTCCTCGACCTGCCCCGCGCCGCCGAGGCGTTACGCCGCCGGGTGCGGGTCCGCGGCGAGGCACCACACGAGGCGTTCGACGAGAGCTCGGGCCGGCTGCGCTCCGAAGGGTTCACCGCCGACGCCTGGACCGTCCTCGAGCAGGCCGCCGAGCGGGCCGCCGCACTCGGCTACGACCGACTCCTGCCACCGCACTGCCTGCTCGCCCTCCTCGGCGAGACCGAGGGCCTGGCCGAGCGCCTGCTGCGGCTCCAGCTCCCGCCCCAGATCGGCCTGGTGAAGGCCGTCGAGCTGATCTCCGCCGCGTTCCGCCTCTCCGAGCTGCCCCGCCCCGAGCCACCCCGGCTGCACCGCGACGACTGCGCGGAGGCACTGGTCGCCCTGCTCGCCGCGGCCCGCCGCACCGCCGCCCTCTGGGACGCCGACCGGGTCGACACCCCGCACCTGCTCGCCGCCCTCCTCGACGACCCGCCGCAGCGCCTCGCCGTCGTCCTCTCCGCGGAGCCGCTCCGCCTCGACCTGGACCGCCTGCGCGCCCACCTCGCGGAGAACCTGCGGGCGCGCCGCACCGCCGCCCCGCGCGAGTCGGCGTACAAACTGCCCGCCTTCCTGCCGCCCGCCGAGGACCTCACCTGGCAGGCGCCCGACGAGAAGCCGGCCCGCCACCTCGACCGCTACTTCGACCCGCTCTGCCGGGCCCTGCACCGCTCGGAGAGCAACCACGTGCTCATCACCGGCCTTCCGGGCGTGGGCACCACCACCCTGCTGCGGGAGCTGGCGCGGCGCGCGGCGGCGGACGAGATCCCCTTCCTGCGCCGCAAGAGGTTCCTGCGCGTCGACTGCCGGGACATCGCGGAGGAGGAGAGCGCCGCCCAGCTGGCCGGGCTCATCGGCCATGTCGAGGGCCGCACCGACCTGGTGGTCTGCGTGGACGGGCTCGGCCCGCTGCTGCGCGGCCCGCGCGGCACCACCCACGTCCTGGAGCTGCGCCGCGCGCTCGCCGAGCGCCGCCTCCACCTGGTCGGTGTGCTCTCCCCGACCGACTACGAGGACCTGCTCGCCGCCGACCACGAGCTGCGCGACCTGACCAGCCGCATCGACATGACCGAGCCCGACCGCGACAGCGCCCGCGACATGGTGCGGCAGACGGCGGACTCGCTCGCCGAGGAGTTCGGCGTCCAGGTCGAGGACCGCGCCGTCGACCGGGCCGTCGTCCTGGCCGGTGAGTTCATCGCCCACCGAAAGCTGCCCCAGTCCGCCGCGCGCGTGCTGCGCCGCGCCTGCGAGGACCTGCACTACGCGCGCGACCGGCTCGACGACCCGCGCTCCGCGGTGACGTACGACGAAGTCATCGACGTGGTGGCCGAGTTGTCGGGTGTCCCGCGCGGCCAGCTCGCCGGAGCCGCCTCCGGCGACGACACCCGGGTCGACTACGAGACGGCGCTCGGCGCCCGCGTCGTCGGCCAGGAGGCGGCCGTACGCGTCGTCTCCGACCAGCTGCGCCGCATCAAGGCGGGCCTCGCCGACGCCGGTTCGGGCCCGGCGGCGGTGCTGCTGTTCGCCGGGCTCACCGGCGTCGGCAAGACCGAGCTGGCCAAGGCCGTCGCGGGCCTGTACTCGGCGTCGAAGCGGCTCCAGACGTACTCGATGGGCAACTTCACGGAGCCGCACAGCGTGGCGGGCCTCATCGGCTCCCCGGTCGGCTATCACGGCCACGACCGAGGCGGCCGCCTGATCAACGAGCTGAACGCGGACCCGTACTGCGTCTTCCTCCTCGACGAGGTCGAAAAGGCCCACCCTGAAGTACTGCGCCCGTTCCTCAATCTCTTCGACGAGGGGTGGATCTCCGACCAGCGCGGTGTGAAGGCCCACGCCGACCGCGCCATCTTCGTCCTGACGACGAACGCGGGACACGAACTGATCTCCCACGACGCCCCGTTCCGCAGCGACCGGGAGATCGCCACGGCCGTCGCCGAGCGCCTTGCGGCCCTCCGCCACCGGCAGGGCGAGGCCGTCTTCACCCCCGAGTTCCTGGCCAGGATCGACCGCGTCGTCGTCTTCCGCCCGCTCGGCCGGGAGGCGATGTACGGCATCGGGCGGCTCATCGTCGAGCGGCGGCGCGCGCACTGGCGCGAGCGGCTGGAGAAGGACCTCGTCGTCTCGGACGAACTGGTGCGCTACGCGGCCGGGCTCGGGCACGAGCAGGACGTCGCCGCCCGCGGCAGAGAGGGCGGCAGGATCATGAACGCCCTGCTGACCGACCTGGTGGACACACCGGTGCTCGCCCTGCGCGAGGAGCGTCCCGGGGAGTTCCGCGAGGCCGCCCGCATCGTGGTGACCTGCGCGTCCGCTCCCGCGCGGGAGGACCCGTTCGCGGACCCCGTGGTGCGGCGCACCGAGATCGAACTCGTACCGCCGGACGACGGATCGGACCGGGACGCCTCGTCGGCGGACGTGCCCGACCTGGCCGACTCGACCGATCCGGCCGCCCCGGACGATCTCACGGCCGCTCGCGCGGACGTGCCGGAACCGCGGGACGGGTCCGACGTGTCCCACGAATCGGCGCGCTGGGCCGCGCGGACCAAGGGCGGGGAGGCGCCGTATGGAGACGGCTGACACCGACCTGCGGGAGCTCGTCGGCCGGGTGATCGACGGACGCTATCTGCTGCGCGAGTGGATCGGCGGCGGCGGATTCGGCGCGGTGTTCCGCAGCGAGCAGTACGTCCTGGGCCGCGCCGTGCGCCCGGTCGCCTGCAAGGTGTCCCGGCGGCCCGATCTGACCGAGCAGAGCGCGGGCGAACTCTTCGCCGACGTCCTCGTCCTCGCCGACGTCATGGGCACCATGACCGATCTGGAGGCCCGCCGCCACCTCGTCCATGTCTACGACGCGGGCCTCGCCCGGGACCTCGGCGGCCGCGCCTACCTCGTCATGGAGTACGTACAAGGCGGCACCCTGGCGGCCGAGTTCGCCCGCATGGAGCGGGTGCCGCCGCGCCTGATGGTGAAGTGGGCGCGGCAGGTCGCCATCGCGCTGCGCGGGCTGCACTGCCTGCTGCCGCCCCTGCTGCACCGCGACCTCAAACCGGACAACGTCCTGCTCGGCCAGGACCGGGCCGTCCGCCTCATCGACTTCGGGCTCGCCGCCCGGATGCGCGCCGCGGGCCAGGCCCCGGGCGTCGCCGGCACAAACCGGTACATGGCGCCGGAGACCGCCGCGGGCGCCAGCCTGCCCGCGTCCGACCTGTACTCGCTCGGCCTGCTGATGTACGAGGGGCTGACCGGACGCCGGCCTTACGAGCACCTCGTCGTCCCCCTCGACCTGCCGGAGCGGGTGCTGGGGGAGTGGCTCGTGGAGGCCAAGCGCAAGGCCCCGCCGGTGCGCCCGTCGTCCGTGGAGGCGGCGGTGGCCTCCGAGCTGGACGAGATCGTCATGCGCTGCCTGGAGCTGCGGCCCGAGGACCGGTTCCGCGGTGCCGACGAGGTCATCGCCGCCCTCGACGCCCTGCCCGGGCCCGGACACGGCGGACGCGCAGGCGGCGCCCCCGCGCCGCCTCCGCGCGGCCTGGCCGAACTGACGCAGGCCCGGCGCACCTTGCGGGAGGGCCGGCCCGCCGAGGCCGTCGACCTGCTGCGGGTGGTGCTCGGTCGGGGCAGCGCCCCGCGCGAGTTGCTGCCCGCGCTCCTGGCCGAACTGGCACGGGGGCACGAGGAGTTGGGCGAGCACGCCGCGGCCGCCACCCAGTGGGCACAGGCCTACGAGTCCGTACGGGGCGGGGCGCGCCCGCCGGACGGCCTGAGCCGCGAGGGCCTCGCGCGCCACGCGGAGCAGGCGTTCCGCGCGGCGGGAAACAGGTTCCAGGCCGGTCACTTCGCGCGGCTCGCGCGGGACGGGGGGTGAGGGATGGAGCCGGAGCGGTCGTTCCGCAAGTCCCTGTCCTTCGTCGGACGCCTGGAGAACGCCTGGGCCGCCGCACTGAAGGAGACCGATCGGTGGCACGCGCTCGCCCGGATGCGGGATGTCCTCAAAGGGTTCGAGGAGCGGCCGGAGCAGACGGCCCCGCTGTGGCCGCCGTTCCAGGAGTCGTTCCTGGGCGACCGGTTCGGCCCGCTGCTCACCGTCGACGACCTGGGGCGTCTGGCCGGTCTCGGTGAGCGGATGGCCCAGGACGGCCACGTCGCGCTGCAGCGGTCGTGGATCCCGCTGGCCCGCGCGGTCCTGCGCCGCGGCACCCCCGACGACCGGGCCTGGGGCATCGTCCTGCTCACGCGTCTGTACCGCGCCCCACAGGTGGACGAAGAGGCGCGCGGAGGCGCGGCCGAGGCCCTGGTCGAGGCGGCCGCGGACAACGACTCGGCGCTCGACGTCTACGCCGACCTGCTCGGCCGCCACGCCCGGCCGCCGGCCGCCGTCCTGAACCACGTACAGCGACTGCTCGCCACCGACTTCGACGACCCCGTCGCGCGCGTGGAGCGGGCCGCCGCGCTGGCCGCGCGTCTGTCCACGGCGCGGCCCGGCGCCCCCGTCACCGACCGCGCGCTCGGCTTCGCGGCGCTCCTGCTGCACGGCCGCCCGGCCGACGCCGTCCGGCACTTCGAGTCCGCCTGCCGGGCGAACCCCGCCGACCCGGTGGCGGTGCACGGCCTCGTCGCCGCCCATCTGCAAGCCGGTGCGCACCTCCGGGCGAGGGAGGCGGTCGCGGGCCGCGAGGCCGGGCTGACGGCCCGCGTCTGGCAGATCGTCGACCTGTGCCGGACGCTGGCCTGGCTGGACGACGACACCCTCGTGACCGACGCGGCGCAGCAGCCGCTCGACGCGGCCCGGCTCGCCGAGATCGAGGAGGGGCCGGACACCGCGCCCTGGGTGCGGTACGCGCTGGGCCGCCGCCAGTTGCTCGAAGGACGCGCGCGGGCGGCCGGCCAGACGCTGACGGCCGTCGCCACGGCCCACCCGCACCGCGCCGACCTCGCCTACCACGCGGGGTGGGCCCGGCTCCTGGACGGCCGCCGCAAGGAGGCCGCCGACGCCCTCGCCGCCACCGATGCGGGCCTCTCGTGGCCGCTGCTCTGCCTGCTGCTCGACGCCGATCCCGACCGTGCCGTCCCGGCGGACGCCCAGGAGCGGCTCGCCGCCGGGGCGGGCGGGCTTGCGCCCGTCGTGCGCGCGCGGCTGCGGATGGCGCGGGGACGGCGGCCCGCCGGGGACCTGCCCGGCTGGGACCGGCTCGACCTCGCCGGGTGCACCCTGCCGGACCGTCTCGAAGCGCTGCGCACGATGCTCGCCGCCGAGGTGCAGCGCGGGCGCCCGCGCGAGGTGGACCGGCTCCTCGGCCTGCCCCTCTTCCGACGACTGCCGCGGGCCGAACAGCGGCTGTGGGAAGGCGTCGCGGCCCAGCCGGACGATCCGCACCGGGCCGTCCGGCTCCTCGTCGAGGCGCACGCCCTCGGCCGCGACCGGGCCGCACAGGTCCGCGCGGCGGCCGAGCTGGCCGCAGGGAACCCGGCGGCGGTGCACTCCCTCCTGGAGGGCGCGGTCGGGCGCGCCGCCGAACTGCTGCGGGCCCGCGCCGAGATCCTCCAGGGCAGGACCCGCGCGGCGGAGCGGCGGTTGCTGAGCGACCCCGTATGTCATGTTCCGCGCGCACGCTACGAGTTGGGGCTCATCGGGCTGCACAGGGCGGCCGTGCACTGGGCGACCGGCGCGGCCGAGGCGGCGCAGCAGGAGGCCGAGCAGGCCGCCGCCCGGCTCACCGACGCCGCACTCACCGGGCAGGACGCGGTGCCGTCCGTGCCCCCGCACGCCCGCGAGCTGGGCCAGGCCGCACGGCTGCTCGCCGAGCGGGCGCTGTACCCCGGCCGGGGGCGCGCTCCGTGGCGGGTGGTGCGGCATCGGCCGCAGTACGCGCGCGTGCTGGGGCTCGCCCAGCTGCTGGCCGAACCGGAGGGTACCGAGCCGGTGCTCGCCGAGGCCCTGGCCGAGTGGACCCCGGGGGACGAGGCGCCGGGGCTGGCCGCGGCCCTGGCCCGCGCCTGCGCTCTCGCTCCCGATCCGGATCCCGACGGGGTGGAACTGCTCGCCGAGTTCCGCGACCGTCATGCCCTGCCCGCGGTTCGGGGCGGCACCGACCCGCTGGCGGTGCTGACCGCGGCGGCGGACGCGCTGGGTACGGAGGGGAGGGAGGCGGCGGTACGGGTGTTGCGGGCGGAGGGCGGTGCCGCCGGTCCGGCCGGAACTGCCGCGCCGGACGCCGTTCCCGACGGACCCGACGCCCGGGCCGCGGGGGCCGCGCAGGACGACCCCGCCCGGCAGGCCGCCGAGTTCCTGGCGCATGTCCTGGAGGGCGGAGCCGGTCGCGGGCTGCCTCCGGCGGACGGGCTGCCCGGCCTCACGGCGCCGTTGCTGACCGCGCAGGCGGCCGCCCTCGCCGGCGCCGACCTGGCGGGCGCCGCGACCGTGCTCACACAGGGCCTCGCCGACCTCGACCCGCTCGACTTCGCGGGCCTGCTCGACCTCGGCGCCGTGGTGCCCGCCCTGTGCGCCCGCGTCGCCCGCGCCAAGCGCCGCGACGCCCGTGCCGACGCCCTGGCCGCCATCGTCCGTGCCCAGGCGACCGCCCTCCTCACATCCGACGGCGCCCCCGGCCCAGGGGGGACCGCCGCTGACTGGCAGGGGGCCGGCTCCGACAGGCAGGGCACCGCCCCCGATTCACGGGGGACTGCCGCTGGCCGTCGGGGGTCTGGCTCGGATCAGCAGGGGACTGCCGCTGGCCGTCGGGGGTCTGGCTCGGATCAGCAGGGGAGGGCCGCTGGCCGTCGGGGGTCTGGCTCGGATCAGCAGGGGAGTGCCGCTGGCCGTCGGGGGTCTGGCTCGGATCAGCAGGGGAGGGCCGCTGGCCGACAGGAGTCCGGCTCGGACCAGCAGGGGACCGCCGCTGACCGTCGAGGATCCGGCTCCGCCCCGCAGGGAACCGTCGCTGACCGACGGGAAACCACCCTCGACTCACAGGGGATCGGCTCCGACCGACAGGGAACCGCCCCCGGCCCACGGGGAACCGCTTCCGCCCCGCAGGAAACCGCCGCTGACCGACAGGGAACAGCCCCCGACTCACAGGGCACCGCCCCCGACCGGCAGGGCACCGCCCCCGACTCGCAGGGCACCGCCCCCGACCGGCAGGGAATCGTCCCCGGCCCACGGGAAACCGCTCCCGCCCCGCAGGGAACGGCCCCCACGCTCCGTACCCTCGCCCACTGCGCCGTGGCCCTCGGCGACCACGCCACCGCCGACGACCTCTGGCAGCGCATCCTCGCGACGGCCGCACCAGGGGCCGCCGAGCGCGAGCAGTACGGCGCCTATCTGTGCCACCGCGCGGTCACCGTCCACACGGCCGGGGACACGGCCACCGCCGTCACCCTGCTGCACCGGGCGGCGCGGCACCTCCCCGCCGACCACCCCGTCCACCACCACCTGGCGGACCTGATCCGCGACGACCGCATGGACGCCCTGCTCGCCGCCCTGTTCCCCGGCGCCGTGCCCGACTTCGAGCGGCGCGGCCGATACCGCGTCATCGAGGCCGCGGCGGAGCCCTACCCGGCCCTGTGGCGCGCCCTGGAGCGCGACGAACCGGTCGCCATACTCCGTGAACTGGCGGCCCTGCTCGACATCGGCGACCCCGACGACCTCGCCCTGCCGCACACCCTTGCCGTCCTGCACCGCGAGGAGGCCCTGGCCGCCCTGGCCCGCGGCAGCGCCCCAGGACCCGAACTCACCGCGGCCACCGCACTGTGGACCCTCCTCCTCGCCCACCCGGCGTTCTGGGACCACGCGCGCGTGTCCGACGCGGCGGCCGCCGCGGACCTGCGCCGCGAGCTCACCGACGAACTCCTCGGCCTGCACCGGCTGCACGGCGCCCGCGCCCTCGACGCCGGCCGCCCGGCCGACCTCGCCGCTCAACTGCGCGCGCTGAGAGCCGTCCGCAAAGGCCCCCGCGCCACCCGGGCGCTCCTCGCCGGCGGGCCGCTCGCCGCGGCGGTGCCCGACGGAGTGGACCCGGACCTGTTCGACGCTGCGGCCGCGCGCGCGGGCCGGCTGCTCGACGACTGGGCCGCCGACCTGGTGCGCACGGCGACCGAGCGGGTCGACGACCCGGCCGCCGTCGAGGGCCTGCCCGTCGGCGTCGACCGGGATTACGAGGCGGGCATCCAGCTCCTGGACACCGCGATCCAGCACGGCTTCGCACCGGTGCCCGTGCTGTGCGCCGCCCTGGAGTGGCACAACCAGTGGCAGTTCGGTCTCTACCGGCTCAGCGACTGGGACGCCGTCCGAGCGATCCTGGCCAAGGCGATCCCGTACGCGGACCAGCTCGCCGGACTGGCCACCCCCAACCGCCCGCACCTGAAGGAGAACCAGGTCCTCGGCTTCCATTTCCTGGAGCGCGGCCTGCTCAACGGGCGCAACGAGGAGGCGGTCCGCTTCCTGGAGCAGGCCGCGGAGTGGGACCCGGGCAACCAGGAGGTGGGCCGGTTCCTCGAGTCGCGCCGCGCGGACCTCGTCTTCGTCCCCGTACGCGATCACAACACCGCCGCCCGCTACGACGAGGCGCTGGCCCTCCTCGACGAGATCCCCGACACCGAGGACGTCCACAAGACCCACGTCCAGTTGCGGGTCAACGCCCTGTACGGCAAGGGCAAGCGCGAGCTGAGAGAGCGCGATTTCGACGTCGCCGAGCGGTGCCTGCGCGAGGTCCTCGTCCTCGCCCCCGAGGTCACCGACGACCCCAAGCTGGTACCGGACACCAACCAGGCCCTGTCCGCGCTGCTCAACAACCGCGCGGTGGTCTTCATCAACGTGGCCAACACGGCACCGGCCGGCGACACCGAGGCGCTGCTCGGCCTGGTCGCCGCGAAGCCGCTGCTGCGCGAGGCCCTCGACCTCAACCCCGCCAACACGACCGCCGGGGAGAACCTGACCCGTGCGGAGGAGATGATCAGGAGATTCCTGAGATGAGCACGGCAGACCGCCGCCCCAATCCCTTCCATGTCCTCGGGCTGCCCTCCGACGCCGACGAACAGAGCATCGTCGAGCGGGCCGAGGACGGCATCCGCACGGCCGGCAGCGAGCAGGAACGCGCCCTGTACGACTGGGCGATGCGCGAGCTGATCGGGCATCCGCGCACCCGGCAGCGACATGCGCTGACCGAGCCGCCGGGCACGGGTTACCGGGATCGCGCCTGGGACGCGTTCGCGCGGCGCCATCGGACGAACCCGGCCGATCTGCGCGGCCACCGCCTCACGCCCGACGCCTTCGATCTGCCCTCTGCCGTACGGAGAGTCGTACGGGAACTGCACCGGCCCGTGCCCGACGCGGCGCGGGCCGCCCTGGACCGCCCGGCGACCGACGCCCCGGGCTCGGAACTGGAGGCCCGCGATGTCCTCTTCGGCTGACCGGATCGCCCTGGACTGGAGCGAGTTCGCCGAGCGCGCGGTGCCCGAGGGCGGCGACGAGGCGGTCTCGCCGCAGGCCGAACTCGCGGGGGTGCTGCAGCGCCGCCACGAGGACCTGAGCGCGGCGCGCGGCGAGGCGGCGCGGGCCGCGTCCGGCGCGCGCGACACCGTCTTCGAACTCGCCTCTCTGGTGGGCAGGTTGGAGCAGCTGATCGCGGCCGGGGAACAGGCCCTCGCGGACAGCGGCCAGGCCCGCCTGCATCGCAGACTGCGCATCCTCAAGGAACAGATGCTGCAAACCCTGCGCGACGACGGCGTCGAAGTCCGCGACCCCCTGGGCCTCCCCGCCGACGAGGTCGCCGACTGGTCCGACCCGGTCGGCTGGCGCTACGGCCCCCAGTTCACGTCCGAAACGGTCGCCCAGACCGACGAACCGGCCGTCTTCCACCACGGCGCGGTGGTCCGACTGGCCCGCGTCTTCATGGGCTCCCCGGAACCGGGCGTCCCGGACCAGCAGGGGGACGCGGAGGGGCAGGGCGTGGCCGAAGCCGCATCTCCGGCCGCGGGCCCGCCTGGATCCTCGGCCGAGGGCTCGCCTGCATCTCCGGTCGCGGGCCCGCCTGGATCTCCGGCCGCGGACCTGCCCGCATCCTCGGACATGGCCCCTTCCGCATCCTCGGCCGCGTCTCCGCCTGCATCCCGGGCCGCCGACCCGCTCGTATCCCCGGCCGCGGGCCCCGGCCCGGACACGGCCCCGGCTCTCGGCGCGGCTCCGGGCGAGGGGCCCGGCACAGTAGCGACCTCAGCGGCAGAGACCGCCCCGGCCGAGCCTCCCGGCATGGCCCCGCCCCCGGCATCGGCGCCGGGCACAGACTCGGCAACGGCCCGGCCCACCGACTCGTCCCCACTCTCCGGACCAAACCCCGACGCGATCCGGGCCCTCGACGCGGTCCCGCCCCCAGAAGCGGCCTCACCCTCCGAACCGGCCCCCGCCACGGCCCAGCCCTCCGCCACGGTCCAGCCCCCCGCCACAGCCCCACCCCCAGAACCGCCCCCCACCGAAGCCACCTCCGCACCCACAACCCCACCCACAAAGCCACCCGCGCCCCCCGTCGCACCCCCTCCCTCGGGATCCGCCACCCCCACCCCGACCAAGCTCTCCGAAACGGACAACGACGCATGACGCAGCAGATCGTGAGCAAAGCCGTCGGGATCGATCTCGGCACGACGAACAGTGCCGTCGCGGTGATGGACCCCGCCGACGGCGACATCATCATTCACCGCGACCCGGTCACGAAGTCGTCCACGACGCCCAGCTGCGTATGGCGTTCCCCGGCCGGCGGCGAACTGGTCGTGGGCCGGAAGGCGTTCGCTCGCAAGGGCAGCACCCCGGAACCGGTCACCTCGGTGAAGCGCCTGATGGGCACGCGGACGACCGTGGACCTCGGCGGCGAGCGGCACACCCCCCAGCAGGTGTCGGCGTCGATACTGGCCGAGATGAAGCGGCAGATCGAGGACGACGTCGCGGCGTTCGACACCGAGGGCGTGCGCTGGATCGTGGACCGGGCCGTCGTCACCGTCCCCGCCTATTTCGACCAGCCCCAGATCGACGCCACCCGCGAGGCGGCCGAACAGGCGGGCCTGGAAGTCCTCGGCCTGCTCCACGAGCCCACGGCGGCCGCCAGCCACTACTGCTGGCGCACGGCGACGCAGAACGGCACGTTCCTCGTCTACGACCTGGGCGGCGGCACCTTCGACGTCAGCGTCCTGCGCTGCACCGCCGGCACCTTCGAAGTCCTCGGCATCAGCGGAAACAACCGCCTCGGCGGCGACGACATCGACGCAGCCATGGCCCGCCACCTGCAGAAAATGCTCCAGGCCGACGGCTACGCGCTCGACCTCGCCCCCGAGAAGGACCCCGAGGACGCGCTGCGCTTCAGCCAGCTGAAGATCCTCGCGGAGGGTGCCAAGAAGGCCCTGTCCGAGCGCACCGACTACATCCTGCGCGACACCGGCCGCCTCACCGATCAGCAGGGCGAGCCGGTCGTCATCGAGACTCTGCTGGAGCGCGCCGAACTCGACGCGGTGGCCCGCCCGTTCATCGAGCGCACCTTCACCTACTGCGACGAGGCCATCGCCCGCGCCACCGACCGCGCCGGCATCACCCTTGCCGACGTCGACCACATCATCCTCGCGGGCGGCTCCACCCACATGCCGCTGGTCCGCCAGATGGTCACCGACGAACTCTGCGGCACCCCCGCGCCCGGCTCCCCGCGCCAGATCAGGGCGGCCTGCGCCGGACCGGTGTACGAGCAGGTCGACACGGTCGTCGCCCTCGGCGCGGCCGTCCGCGCGGCAGCCGTCGGCGGCCTCTCCGTCTACGACGCCGAGCGCACCGTCCGCGTCTCCTTCCACGGCACCGCCACCACCGGCCGCGCCACCACCTCCGTCGGCGGCACCGTGAAGGCGCTGACGGACGGCCTCGACCTCACCGACGGCCAGGTCCGCCTCACCACGGCCGGCTTCGAGGACCAGACCGACCTCTCCGCCGAGGGCGCCTTCGCCTTCCGCGACGTCCCCGTACAGCCCGACGCCGAATCGAGCCTCACCTTCGAGGTCTACGACGCCTACGGCGACCTGCGCGCCACCGCGGGCCGTCAGCTCGCCCACACCTCCGGCGAAGTGCGCCCGACCGGCGGCACCGGCGGCGCCGCGATCACCGCCAAGGCCGTCCTCATGGAGGTCGACTACGGCGATGGCCGCACCGGCCGCGAAGAGCTCGTCCCGGCGATGCAACAGCTGCCGTACGAGAGGCCGTTCGAGTTCGCGCACCCGGGCAAGGAGCGCGTGGAGCTCCGCCTCTTCCAGCAGAGCGTGCCCATCCAGGTGATCACCGTCCTCGTACCGTCGTCGACGCCGCGCGGCACGGCGATCCACCTCAACGTCGCCATGTACGAGAACGCCGCGATCGCCGTCCGCGGCTCCATCGGCGAGATCTCCTTCGACGTCCCCATCGAACTGCCCGTCGAGCGCGAGATGCCGAGCGAGGCGGAGACCGCTGCGCTCTACCAGCGGTTCAAGGAGAACCTCGGCTACCTCGCGGCCGGCCCGCAGAACACGGCGAAGGCCCAGTGGGCCATGGCCGAGCGCGCCTTCCAGGAGGCCAAGCAGAGCGGGGACGTGCCCGGCGCCGTCCACGAGTTCCGGGAGATGGAGCAGATCGCCGACGCCGTCTCCCGGTCCGGCGGCGAACTCCAGCCGCCCAAGCGGGACTTCGACGACCTCGTCGCCGACTGCCAGGGCCTCCACGCCCACCTGGTGGAGAACGGCGTACCGGAGGGCAAGACCTTCGACGCCCCCGAGATCGCCCGCGGCATCGAGGAGCAGCGGCTGCGCGGCGAGCAGGCGCACGCGGCCGGGGACCAGCGCGCGTACGGCGAGGTCATCCAGCGGTTGCAGCGCGTCTTCGGCTACTTGCAGGGCCTGCTGCGCAGTGAGCGGACGGCCGCCGAGATCCCGCCCGCGGTCCGCGCGAGCGCCCAGTTGCAGGCCGACCTCAAGGGCACCGAGGAACTGATCCGGGTGGCCGAGGCCACCGGCCGCACCGCCGAGTCCCGCGAACTGTCCGACATCCACCACAAGCTGCGCCTGCAGGAGGCCAGGATCGCGGCCGACCCGGAGGGCGTGCTGCGCGACATCAGCAAGATGAACGCCCGGCTGCGCCAGCTCGCCCGGATGCTGATCGACGTCGACGGCGGCAGCGACTACGGCGTCCCGATCCTCCTCCAGGGCGGCGGCCCGGGCAGCGGGAGGCACCAGTGACGGCGCCCGCCACGCCGACGGTCGCGGTCGTCTGCCCCATCCCGCGCTGCCGTGCGCACAACGACGCGGCGGCCGAGAGCTGCGGCCGCTGCGGCACCCCGCTGCGCGCGTACGTGCGTCTGGGCGCGCACACCGCACGGCTGTTCAACGACGGTCTCGCGGCGGCCCGGGACGGCGACTTCGCGGCGGCCCGCGATCGGTTCGCGGCGATCGTGCACTGGTGCCCGCACGACGCGGAGGCCCGCAGCGCGCTGGGCCTGGCCTGCTACGAGCTGGGGGACACGGCCGAGGCCCGCCGCCAGTGGCAGCAGGCCGCGGCCCGCCGCCCGCAGGACCGGACGGCGCGGGCGGGCCTCGCGCTGCTCGACACGGCTGACGCCGCTAGTGCGGATCCGCCGCCCCCCGCAGCGCCTGAATGAGCAGTTCCGGCTCCACGCCCAGCTTGTGCAGCAGCTTGCGGGCCGTGGAGTCGTCGTCGGCGAGGAGTTCGATGAGCAGCGCCTCCTCGCCGACGGACGTGCCGGTCTCCGCCGCCTGCGCGGTCAGCCGCTCCAGCTTGTCGCGGGTGCGCCCGTAGAACTCGCCGGTGCGCGGCCGACCGAACCGGGCCATCCTGCGGTACGCCTCCCGGCCGTCCTCGCCCTGCTCGGCGAGCGCGCCGCGCAGTACGTCGCTGCCGGCCACGGCGAACGCCTGCAACAGCAGACTCGTACTGATCCGCTTCTCGCCCGTCGCCGCGAGCAGCCGGGCGCTGCGCACCGCCGCGGCGGCCCCCGGGCCCAGCGCGGACAGGTCGAGCCTCCGCTCCTCCTCGCCGGCCCGCTCGGTGGCCGGCGCCGTGGGGGAGAGCAGCAGCTCCGGCCGCACCCCGCACACCTTCAGCAGCTCCGCGCAGTTGCCGCCGCCGGTGTCCAGGAACGCCACCGCGATGTCGTCGACCCCGACGATGTCCCGCCCGTCGGCGGCGGCGGCCGCGTCGGCACCCTCGACGACCCGGGCGATGGTGTCGGAGAAGGCGATCCGCCCGCTGCCGTTCCGCGCGGCCGGGTCAGGGGCCGGGGCCTCGACGGTCGTACCGCCGGCCCGGGACGCACCGTTCGTCCCCGTAGCACTCACCGACGTATCGAGACCGCGCCACTCCCCACTGTCCCCGGAGCCGGAGCCGGAGCCGGAGCCGGACCCGGCGCCGGAGCCGGACCCGGCGCCCGCTCCATCGCTGGCCGGCGCATGGCTCTGCACCTGCTCCAGCAGCGCCGTCAGCTGCTGCAGCCGCCGGGCCCCGATCCGGGCGGCGGCCCGCCGGCGCACCTCGTCCGTGTGGAGCAGCGCGGTGAGCAGGTCGACGGAGGTGATCAGCCCCCGCATGGCCCCGAACCGCCGTGCCTTGCGCAGCAGTTCGACGGCCTGCGGCGAGTACCGCGGCCGCTGCCGCGCGTCACCGGGCGGCGACGGTGGCGGTGGCGCGTCGTCGGCCGCGGTGATCTTCACGCTCGGATCCCCGTACAGTACGAACGAGGCCCAGGTCCCGTCCCCGGCCCCGGCCAGCTCCGCCCGCGCCCCGCGCACCGCGGCGCCGGCCTCCGCGTGCTCGCTGAGCTGCTTGTAGAAGGCCTCCGCGAACTTCAACGCGCTCGCGTCGCCCACCGGAGTGCGCGTCCCGACCACGGTCTTGGCCCCCATCAACATGAACGACATGCAGGCGTTCATGGTCTGCGCGGCCTGGGCCAGCGCGCGGGAGCCGGGTTCGAGGGTGGCGGACGCGGTCGTGCAGCCGTTCACGAACACGATGGGCGGTGCGCCGCGCCTGGCCAGCGGCTGGAGCGCGTCGAGCCCGATGAACTTCCGGTCGTGCACCATCAGCCCGGCGGCGTCCGGCTCACCCGACACATGCCCCGAGTAATGGAACAGGTCGTACGGACGGACCTTGTCGGCCAGCTCCCCGACGACCCGCGTCATGCTCGCCTCGGCACCGCTCAGTACGGTGCACTCCACGCCCCGCCCGGCCAGCCACTCGCTGATCCGCGCGATCTCCTCGCGGGCGGAGGCCAGGTCCCCGAGGGTGTCCCCGACCACGAGCGCCCGCCGGATCCGGTCGCTGCTGCGCCCGTCGACCACGAACCCCTCGACCTTGGCCCGCCGCCCGATGTCGTGCGTGAGCCCGAGGAACTCGTTCTCGTCGTGCAGCAGTTCCCACGGTACGAGCGTCTCGTTGCTCTGCACCAGCAGCGGCCCGGTGGCCTCGCGCAGCCGCCGTACGAGGTCGAGCCGGCCGGTCTGCGGGAACAAGGCGTCGTACAACTGCCCGCCCAGCCGCGCCAGTTCCTCCCGCAGCGCGTCCGCGTCGTCGGGCTCGGCGCACTTCACGGCCGCGTCGATCTCCTTGCAGAACCCCTTGACCAGGTCCTGACTGACCGGAACGGTGTGCTCCTGCTCCAGCGGGCCGACCAGCGACCCGTCCCCCGAGCGGAGTTCGTACGAGTACTGGGTGCGGCCGGGCCGTAACTCGGTGACCCGCACCTGGAGGGTCGTCATCATCGGGCGGGCCCGCCGGACGGGCCGACGCCACCGCCGCCGGCCGTGCGGTGCCGGTCGTAGAACCGGGCGATCGCCTCGTCGGTGGCCCGCTCGGAGGGGTGCACCAGCTCCAGGGTGTCCCCGTCGAGCGTCACCCGGACCCGCGGGACGGCCTCCTCGTCGGCCGAGGTGACGGCCCGGCGCGCGGCCGCCGCGTGCCGCCGCGCCATCCACTGGCGCACGGTCTCCACGACGGCGACGACGTTCCCGACCCCGCCCACGATCAGCGTGGCCACCTCCACCAGCTCGGCGACGCGCTGGTCGGACTCCGGCGCGGTCAGCAGTGTCCGCTCGACGCGGGCGGCCCCCGCGGCCGCCAGCGCCTCTCGCAGACCCGCCAGCTCGGCCGCCGAGGGATCGGGGCCGTACAGCTCGAGTTCCAGCGTCGCCCCTCCCGGCTCGGCGGTCCCGGTCGCTCCAGTGCTCATGCCTACCTACCTCCAAGCCCTGCCCCGCGGGCAGCGGAAACAGCAGTGCCACCAGCGTGACACCACGCCTCTCAGCAGACCATCGCATCGCGCCGATCGCCCTTGTTTCCCCGCAAGTTGACGCGGACGGGCGGGGCGCATGAGAGGAGGGGCGGCACCCACGGGTGCCGCCCCTCCGCACAACCGGTCCGGTGACCGTCGCGTACTGGATCTACCGGTAGTTCACGAACTGCAGCGCGAAGTCGAAGTCCTTGCCCTTGAGAAGCGTGATGATGGCCTGCAGGTCGTCACGGCTCTTGGAGCTGACCCGCAGCTCCTCGCCCTGCACCTGCGCCTTGACGCCCTTGGGGCCCTCGTCACGGATGATCTTCGCGACCTTCTTGGCGTTCTCCTGGGAGATGCCCTCCTCGATGGAGGCGAAGATCTTGTACTCCTTGCCGGACAGCTGCGGCTCGCCGGCGTCCAGGGACTTCAGCGAGATACCGCGCTTGATCAGCTTGGACTGGAAGACGTCGAGGATGGCCTTGACCCGCTCCTCGGAGTTGGCCTCCATCAGGATCTTCTCGCCGGACCAGGAGATGGAGGCGCCGACGTTCTTGAAGTCGTAGCGCTGCGAGATCTCCTTGCCGGCCTGGTTGAGGGCGTTGTCGACCTCCTGCCGCTCGACCTTCGAGACGATGTCGAAACTGGAGTCGGCCATGTCCTGTGGCTCCTTGTATCGGGGTTGTGACGACAGCGGACCCGGCACCGGCCGGACCCTGGACGGGTGCGCACCGCTGAGCCGCACCCGGCGCCAAGCCTAGCCACCGCCCCGTCCCCGCCCGTCGATCAATCGGGTGGCGAAGCACCCCTGTCCATCGGGTATTGTTTACGTCGTTGCCAACGAGCACCGCCGAAAGGCGAGGCGCAGGCAGCAATCCCAAGGCGGTGTGCCCGAGCGGCCAAAGGGAGCAGACTGTAAATCTGCCGGCTCAGCCTTCCCAGGTTCGAATCCTGGCGCCGCCACAGGAAGGCAAGAAGCCCCTGATCTGCTGTTTCAGCAGGTCAGGGGCTTCTTCTTTTGTGCTTCGGACTCCGGTGCCTCTGCCCGGGTTCTTGGTGGGGCGGCGTCCGCAGCGGCAGGTATCGGTCGCAGCTCGCGGCCGCGGGACACCCGAGGACTCACAGGCATCGGCGAAATGCCGACCCGGCAGACCGCGCCGTGAGCTCTGCCCGCTGCCGGAGCCGTCCGAAACCCGCGCCGAAGACCGTGCCCGCTCAGCCCCTTGCGGCCTGGCGGAATGAGTACGGCTCAACGTGCGTACCGGGTCCTCCAGGGAGAAAATGCACATCACACACCCGCCTGTGCGGTGAGGAGAGGTCATGGACGACTACCCGCTGCTCGACACGTTCCTGACGATGCTGTTCTTCTTCCTGTGGATCATGTGGCTGTTCCTGCTCTTCCGCGTGATCATGGACATCTTCCGCGACCACCAGCTCAGCGGCTGGGGCAAGGCCGGCTGGCTCGTCTTCTGTCTGGTGCTGCCCTTCCTCGGCGTCCTCGTCTACGTCATCGTGCGCGGCCGCACCATGGGCGAACGCGACGTCCAGCAGGCGCAGCAGCGCGAGAAGGCGTTCAAGGACTACATTCGCGAGACCGCCGCCTCCCCCGCGGAACCCAGCGCCACCGACGAGCTCTCCCGCCTGTCCGGCCTGCACGACGCCGGGAAGCTCACCGACGACGAGTTCCGGCAGGCCAAGACCAAGCTCCTGGCCTGAGGCCCGCCCGCGGCTCCGCTAATTCCGTTGTCCAGTACACGTCCCCCTGGCAAGATCGCCCCGCGGTCGGCACGACGGGTGTCGCCGTCTCTTCTTGTCTGCTCGGGATGCCCAGGTGCTGCCGGTCAGATCTTCTGCGCCTGAAAGGTGCCTGAATGACCTTTGTGAGCGGTTCTGCTCTTCGTTTTGCCTCCGTGCCCGGCCCCGGTGCCGAGCTGGATCAAGTCCTGGCCCTGTCCTCCACCGAGCCCGTGCGGCGGCTGTCCACCGACGCGTACCGGGAGGAGCTGGCCCGGCGGCAGTACCGCCCGGAGTGGACCTGGGCCGCCTGGAGCCCCGACGGCCGGGTGCTGGCCCGTGCCCTGTGGTGGGGGCAGAGCGACAGCGCGCACCCGCTCGCCCTCGACTGTCTCGCGACGGCTGACGAGGTGCCGCCCGCCGAGCGCGCCGAGCTGGCCGCGGCGCTCCTCGACGCGGGGCACCGGGCCTTCCGCGAGACGGGCGCCGAGGCCCCGCCGCTGTACAACCTGCTGCACCTGCCCGGCTCGTGGCGGGACGACCCCGAGCACGTCCCCGCCGTGGCCTGGCGTCAGGAGGCCGCCCGCCGCGCCGGACTGAGCGTCGAGGTGGAGCGGCTGCAGTTCGAGTGGACGCCCGAGGAACCCCTGCCCGCCGCGCCCGAGCGGTTGGTGTTCTCCCCGGAGCCCGACGACGAGGTCTTCCTCGAAGCGATGATGCGGGTCGCCGAGGGCTCGCTCGACGCCCACACCGTGGAGAGCGAGACGGCCAACGGCCGCGAGGTCACCGCCCGCGAAAGCCTGGAGTTCTATCTCGACCGGCCCGGCAAGCGGGAGTGGTGGCGCCTCGCGCACACCCCGGACGGCGCCCTGGCCGGCCTCGCGATCCCCTCGGCCACCCCGTACCACCGCAACGTCGGCTACCTCGGCGTCGTCCCGGAGCTGCGCGGTCGCGGATACGTGTCCGAGATCCTCGCCGCCATCACGCGCTTCCAGGCCGAGGACGGGGCGGACCGCATCACCGCCACGACCGACCTCGGCAACGGCCCCATGGCGGCGGCGTTCGCCCGCGCCGGTTATCGGAACACGGAAATCCGGATCAACTTCTCGGCTCCGGCGGAGTAGGGCACGGTAGGGCACCACTCTCTTTTTCGCCTCCGCTCAATGCGGAAAACATCGCTTTTGCGATGAATGGCGAGCCCCGTCATGTGGCCATGCTCCGTATTTCTCTGCTCCAGGAGAATGAATGAGGGCGAGGCGGACGTGACGTTTCTCCTGGCGATCGAGTTCAGTGCGTTCGACGGGCCGCACGCGGCGTTCCGTCGCTCCACTGTTCACATGGGAGAAATGATGATCCGCAAGGTTCTGGCCGGCGTCGCCCTGACGACCGCCGCCGCGGCTGCCACCGTCGGTGCCGCCGGTGGCGCCTCCGCCACCACCGGTGGCCCGCAGGCCGAGACCATGACGAGCGCCGCCGAGGCCAACGACGCCGCGCGCGCCGCTGGTGAGACCGGCTACGCCACGGGCTCGACGGAGTTCGCCACCGACCACGGCGACGTCACCATCGCGGGCGACCCCGGCGGTGTGGCCAACGCCTACGGTGCCCCGTTCGTGAACGTCGACCTGCGCTGCGCCGTCCCCGCCACGCAGGGCGTCGGCGGCAACGTGCTCGGTGGCCCCGTCGCCGCGTGCGACACCGCCCCCGTCGACCAGTTCGACGCGCCCGAGCGCATCCTCTGACCTCCCGTCAGGGTCCCTTCCGCACCCTCCGGTGACCAGGGCGGCGGGGCCCGCCGAGTCCGCGTTCCCTCCTTGCGCGGACGACGTGGGCCCCGCCGCTCGTCGCTCTCGGTACGGAAATGCCGTCGAAGGGGTGACGTTGAGTGAAGAGAGCGTCGCACTCCGGCTATCAATGGGGGCCTCGACAAGCCCCACCAAGGAGGCCCCCATGTCCGTCCTGCCCCCCAAGCCCCTCGCCGTGCTCGGCACCGTCACCGGCGCCGCGCTGCTCCTGCTCGCCGCGCCCGCCGCGGTCGGCGCCGCGGAACCGGCCGAGTCCGTCACCGTCACCCCGACCGGCACGGTCGCGGCGGACGGCACCGTGACGCTGACCGGCACCTACCGGTGCACCGCGGGCCTCGCCCCGGTCTTCGTCTCGGCCTCCGTCCGCCAGACGTCCGACGGGCCGCGGCGCGGCATCGGCGGCACCCTGGCCGACTGCGACGGCCGCGAACACACCTGGCAGAACACGGGCCAGGTCCCCGTCGGCACCGTCGAGCCGGGCGCCGCCCAGGTCGAGGCGACGGTGATGGAACTGCGCCCGCAGGGCGGTCTGCCGCTGCCGCACTTCCACGCCTCGCGCGAACAGTCCGTGACACTCACCGCCGCCACGGACTGACGGCGGCGGACACCGGAGAGCGCCGCCGGACAATTCCGCGCAAGAAATGCAGGCGCCGATCACCGAATACGGACACAGAGGACGCCGCGGGTGAATGCGGGGAGATAATACGGAGGTTTCTCCGTGCCCGTCCCGGAGTTTTTCCGCGCGTCCGTCGTCCGGTGAATTCGGAAAACATCCGGGCTCCGCGATCATGAGGATCGCGGAGCCCGAAAAGTCTCCGATATCGGCCCGGCGCGGCCCCCGGACCGACACCGCGCCCGACTCCGTCCAGGGGTATCACCGTGTGCCCGCGACGATCACCGCGCAGACTGAACCCATGCCGACCACAGCGCGCCGCCGAAACTGCCCCGAGTGCCGTCGCGACATCGCCGTCGTCGCCGGCCGCTTCGCCCGCCACGATCCGCCCGGCGCACGCGACGCGGGTGAGCTCGTCTCCTGCCCGGGCTCCCGCCGCCAGGCCCAGCTCGGGGCCGTGCAGGACGCCCTCGACGGATACGTCGTCCCGCACGTGCCCGGGCAGATGCCGCTGTTCTGAGCCGGCGGTCCGTCCGGGACGGCGGTACGGGGATCAGTTCCCGGCGATCGACTTCACCGCCACCGAGACCGGCGCCGAGCCCGAGACCAGCTCCAGGGTCAGCCCGGCGGTGGCGGGGGTGTCCACCAACTCGGCCAGGACGGCGGCCACGTCGTCGCGCGGCACGGACCCGCGCCCGGTCGACGCCTCCAGCCGGACCAGGCCCTTGCCCGCGTCGTTCGTCAGCGAACCGGGCCGCAGGACCGTCCAGTCCAGGCCGGTGCGGCGGCGTACGTCGTCGTCGGCCGCGCCCTTGGCCCGCAGGTACGCGTCGAAGATGTCGTCGCCCTCGTGCGCCGCGTCCGCGCCCATCGACGACACGATGACGTACCGGCGCACCCCGGCCCGCTCCGCCGCGTCCGCGAACAGCACGGCGGCGTCCCGGTCCACGGTGTCCTTGCGGGCGACCGTGCTGCCCGGACCCGCACCGGCGGCGAAGACGGCCGCGTCGGCGCCCTGCAGATGGGCCGCGACCTCCTCCACGGACGCGGACTCCAGGTCGCACAGCACCGGCTCCGCACCGGCCGCCCGCAGGTCGTCGCCCTGCTCGGCCTTGCGGATGATCCCCGCGACCTCGTTGCCGCGCGCGGCGAGCAGACGCTCCAGCCGCAGCGCGATCTGACCATGACCACCAGCGATGACAATGCGCATGATTCCGACCGTACGCCCAGCGCGGGCGGTTGACCGCGCAACCATCTCCGCGGCCGTACGCCTACGCGCGCGCAGTGGCGAAAAGCTGTCACGCGCGCAGTGGCGAAAAGCCGTTACGCGCGCGGGAGCGAAAAAGCCGCCACGCGCGCGGAGTTGCCCCGCCGTCAGGACCCGCCCGCGCCGCCCGCCTACGCCGGTCCGCTCCCGCCCCCGTGCTTGGCCGCCCGCCCCTGCCGCGGCAGGTCCAGCGCCACCGCGGCCGCCGAGTCGCAGTACTCGCGCACCGCACTGGTCCGGGCCACCACCCGCCCCCGGTGCACCACGATCCGGCTGTACGCCAGCGACAGCGCCCCCGCGAGCCGGTCGCCCCGCACGGCCAGCAGCTCCGCGGGGAACCCGGCCTCCACCCGCACCTCCGGCAGCCCGAGCGCCGCCCGCGCCGCCGAACTCACCGCGTCGTACGCGTCCTCGGGCCGCAGCCCGTACCGCGAGGCCAGCAGATAGGCGGCCTCCAGCGGATCGCCCCGGCCCACCGGGTTCGACACGTCCCGCATCGCTCCGCTGCCCGCGGTCACCCGCACGCCGCCCGCCCGCAGCAGCCGGACCGGCGCGACGCCGCGCCCGTCCACCCCGGCGCAGCCGCCCTGCGGCAGGCAGGCCACCGTCACGCCGGCCGCGGCGAGCCCGTCGACGGCCCGCCGCACGGCCTGCGGGGGCATCCGCGTCAGACCGCCGAGCGGGCCCACGACGACCCCGGTGCGCAGCCCGCCCGCGGCGGCCGCGAGCCGTCCGAGCCGCGCCGGATCGGCGCCGTCCGTGTGCAGATCGACCGGGCAGCCGTGCTCGGCGGCGACCTCGAGCACCGCCTCCACGTAGCCGGTCGGATCGGGGTCCAGGTCGGGGCAGCCGCCCACCACGGAGGCGCCCATCTTCAGCGCGTCCCGCAGCATCGCGAGCCCGTCCGCGCCCGCTACCCCGGTCAGCAGCCGCGGCATCGCCACCGTCCGCAGATCCGCGAGCCCCACCAGCGAACGGCGCGCCTGGAGCACGGCCTCCAGCGACCCGAGCCCCTCCAACTCGCCGAGCCGCACGTGCGAGCGGACCGCGGTGGCCCCGTGGCCGAGCTGCAACAGGGTCGCCTCGGTGGCCCGGCGCTGGACCTCCTCGGCGTCGTGGGACACCGGGCCGTCGCCGTCCGCCGACAGGGCCGTGTCGCCGTGCGCGTGCGGCTCCGCGGGCGCGGGCAGCAGCAGGTAGCCGCTCAGGTCCACGCGCGAGCCGTGCGCGGTGAGACTGCCGGCCGTGCCGACCGCCTCGATGCGCCCGCCGCCCAGCCGCACGTCCACGGTCCTGCCGTCGGTGAGCCGGGCGCCGCACAGCAACAGGCCGGAGCCGTCGGGCGCGTCGTCGGGGGAGCCGGGGGAGCCGGGCGCGGGGGGCTGCTGCGGCGGGCTGTCGGGCATCGCGCTCCAGAAGCTCGGGAACCTGATCGCGGGAACCGGATCTCAGGAACAAGATCACGCGGAACGGGTCGAGCCTAGGACGGCGACACGCGCGCTTCGAGGAGCGCCGCAATAGTCGTACTGATGGGGTCCCAGGGGTCCCTGAGCCGGTCGGGGCAGGGGGCCGCTGTTCCCGGCGGCCGGGCCCGCGAAACGGATTTGGGCGATCGGCGCGCAACCGTGTAATGTCTTCCTCGCTCGCCCCAATAGCTCAGTCGGTAGAGCGTCTCCATGGTAAGGAGAAGGTCTGCGGTTCGATTCCGCATTGGGGCTCTGGTACACACACCGCTCGCGGTGCGCGTATCAAAGCGGTGTAGCTCAGTCGGTAGAGCAAGCGGCTCATAATCGCTGTGTCACCGGTTCAAGTCCGGTCACCGCTACTGACAGTAGCCGATTGTGGGGTCGGTCCTTCGATCGGCTACTCTTCTATGCGTTATTCCAGTCCCATCCGTTCGTCAAGGAGTGCACTCACGTGGCTGCCACCGACGTCCGCCCGAAGATCACGCTGGCCTGCGTGGAGTGCAAGGAGCGGAACTACATCACCAAGAAGAACCGGCGTAACAACCCGGACCGTCTTGAGATGAAGAAGCACTGCCCGCGTTGCAACGCGCACACCGCGCACCGCGAGACGCGATAAAACAGGTTCGCACACGAGGCCGTCCCCGTCAGGGGGCGGCCTCGTGTCGTTGCATCCCCAATACAGGAGGTACCGAGTCCATGGCGCTCGACCAGTCCTTCGTGGGGCGGAGCTACCCGCCCACCGCCCCGTACGAGGTCGGCCGGGAGAAGATCCGCGAGTTCGCCGAGGCCGTGGGGGACACCAATCCCGCCTACGCCGACCGCGCGGCGGCCCAGGCGCTCGGCCATCCCGACGTGATCGCCCCGCCGACCTTTGTGTTCGCCATCACGTTCAAGGCCGCGGGCGACGTCGTCCACGACCCTGAGCTCGGGCTCGACTACAGCCGGGTGGTGCACGGCGACCAGAAGTTCGCCTACACGCGGCCGGTGCGCGCCGGGGATCTACTCTCCGTGACGTCGACCATCGAGGGGATCAAGTCCCTCGCGGGCAACGACATCATCGACGTGCGCGGCGAGGTGCACGACGAGAACGGTGAGCACGTCGTGACCGCGTGGACCAAGCTGGTCTCGCGCGCCGCAGAGGGGGTCTGACCATGGCTACGGCCGTCAAGTACGCGGATGTCGAGGTCGGCACCGAGCTGCCCGGGCAGACCTTCCCGGTGACGCGCGCCGCGCTGGTGCAGTACGCCGGCGCCTCCGGCGACTTCAACCCGATCCACTGGAACGAGAAGTTCGCGGTCGAGGTCGGTCTGCCGGACGTGATCGCGCACGGCATGTTCACCATGGCCGAGGCGATCCGCGTGGTCACCGACTGGGTCGGCGACCCGGCCGCCGTCGTCGAGTACGGCGTGCGGTTCACCAAGCCGGTCGTCGTGCCGAACGACGACAAGGGCGCCGAGATCGAGGTCAGCGCCAAGGTCGCCGCCAAGCTCGACGACGACCGGGTCCGGGTCGACCTGGTCGCCATGAGCGCCGGACAGAAGGTCCTCGGGATGTCCCGAGCGGTGGTTCAGCTCGCCTGATCGCCGCCTCGTGTGTGCGGGTAAGGGGCGTTCTCCAGGGGAGGGCGCCCCTTACCCGTAGCCAAGGGGCCGCGGGGCAGGGGTTGACGTAGGTAGTGATTGGCCACTAACTTTCTCGCATGGTCAGGATGAGTGCGGAGGAGCGACGCGAGAGCGTCATCCGCGCGGCGGTCACCGAGTTCGCCCGGGGTGGGTACTACGGCACCTCGACCGAGGTGATCGCCAAGCGGGTGGGCGTCTCGCAGCCGTATCTCTTCCGGCTCTTCCCCGGCAAGCAGGCCATCTTCCTCGCCGCGGCCCGGCGCTGCTGCGAGAACGTCACCGAGGTGTTCCGCAGGACCGCCGAAGGGGTCGCGCCCGAGGAGATCGAGGAGGCCATGGGGGGCGCGTATCTGTCCCTCATCGCCGACGACCCGGACATGCTGCTCATGCAGATGCAGATCTACGTGGCCGTGGCCGCCGCCGAGGCGGCGGGTGACACGGAGTTCGGCGAAGAAGTGCGCCGCCTGTGGGCGGAGATGTACGACACGGTCCTGCTGGCCATGGGTGCGGACGTCGAGGGGACGACGAACTTCCTCGCCCAGGGAATGCTGATCAACGTCCTGGTGTCGATGGGCTTTCCGCCCGAGCACCGGGTGTGGAGCGGCTGCGGCGAAACGTCCTGACGCGGCCGAGCGCGTGATGTGGGCCGCATTTTCGTGGCCAGGAAAGTTAGTCATCAATAACTAACCAACCGGCAGAGGAACACTGGGGAAGCAATGTCACAGCAATCGGCGCAGCGCGGGGGAGCCGTCTGGGCCCTCGTCATCACCAGCGTCGCCGGATTCATGGCGGCTCTGGACAATCTCGTCGTCACCACGGCCCTGCCGTCCATCCGCCAGGACCTCGGGGGCGCCCTCGACGACCTGGAGTGGACGGTCAGCGCGTACACGCTCACCTTCGCCGTCCTGCTGATGTTCGGCGCGGCGCTCGGTGACCGCTTCGGCCGCCGGCGGCTCTTCCTGATCGGCATCACGATCTTCACCGGAGCCTCCGCCGCCGCGGCGATGTCCACCGGGATCGACGCGCTGATCGCCGCCCGCGCGGTGCAGGGCGTCGGCGGCGCGATCATGATGCCGCTCACCCTGACGCTGCTCAGCGCCGCCGTTCCGGCTGCCAAGCGCGGGATGGCGTTCGGCATCTGGGGCGCGGCGAACGGACTCGCGGTCGCCTCCGGCCCGCTCATCGGCGGCACCCTCACCGAACACGTGTCCTGGCACTGGATCTTCTGGCTCAACGTCCCGGTGGGCCTCGCCCTGCTGCCCCTCGCCCGGCTGCGCCTCAAGGAGTCGCACGGCACCGGCGCCCCGCTCGACATCACCGGCACCCTGCTCGCCAGCGGCGGTCTGTTCGGCATCGTCTACGGGCTGGTCCGCGCGCCCATCGTCGGCTGGAGCGACACCGTCGTCCTGACCGGGCTGTTCGCGGGGGCCGCCCTGCTCGTCGGGTTCGTCCTCCACGGCATCCGCGCCAAGAACCCCATGCTCCCCATGCGGCTCTTCCGCTCCCGCGCCTTCGCGGGGATCAACGCCGCGAGCATGCTGATGTTCCTCGGCATGTTCGGCTCGATCTTCCTGCTCAGCCAGTTCCTCCAGGGCGTCCTCGGCTACTCGCCCACCGAGGCGGGCCTGAGGATGCTGCCCTGGACCGGCATGCCGATGCTGGTCGCGCCGATCGCCGGATACCTCTCCGACCGGATCAGCGGCCGCACCATCGCGGCCACCGGACTGTTCCTCCAGGCGCTCGGGCTCGCCTGGTTCGCCGCCGTGATCTCCGTCGACGTCTCGTACGCGGCCCAGCTGCCGGCCCTCATCGTCAGCGGCGTCGGCATGGCCCTGTACTTCGCCCCGGCGTCCAACCTGGTCATGGCCAGCGTCCGGCCCGAGGAGCAGGGCATCGCCTCCGGCTCCAACAACGCGCTGCGCGAGGTCGGCGGCGCGCTCGGCATCGCGATCATGGCGTCGATCTTCTCGGCGCAGGGCGGCTACGACTCCGCGCCCAGCTTCGTGGACGGCATCCAGCCCGCGCTCTGGGTCGGCGCCGCCCTGGTGGCCGTCGCGGGCGCCGCCGCCCTGGCGATCCCGGGCACCCGGCGCATGGCCGACGCGGCGCCCGAGCCGGCGAAGGTCCTCGAAAACGCCTGACAGCCCCACCTCGTACGGAACCGGTACCTGACCACAGCCCCGTTCGCAGTCGAAGGAGCACGTCATGCCGACCCTGCCCTGGACCACGCCGAACCCGCCGCCCGAAGGGGCCGAGGTGCTCGTCTTCGCCTCGCGCTTCGAGACCCGCACCCTGTGGGGCGCCCTGAAGTTCTTCGCCCGTACGCCCGCCGTCTGGCGCCAGGTCGGGCGCGCCCCCGGCGCCTGCGGAGCCACCCTGAAGGCGGCGCCCCTCAAGCGCACCTTCTGGACGTTGTCCGCCTGGGAGTCGCCCGAGGCGCTGAAGGACTTCGCGGCCTCCGCGCCGCACGGGCCCGTCGCCGGGGGCCTGCGCGGACAGATGAAGGACTCCGAATTCCTCACCTGGAAGGCGCCCGCCGGCGACCTGCCGCTCGACTGGGAGGACGCCCTGAAGCGGTTCCGGTGAGATCCGGCGCGGACACGGCCCCGTCAACGCGGCGGGGCCGTTCTCGTACCCTGGAGCGCGTGCAGGAACTCCACGACGCCCCTCTCGCCCCCCTGACCACCTTCCGGCTCGGCGGGCCCGCCACCCGGCTGCTCACCGCGACCACCGACGCCGAGGTGATCGACGCCGTGCGCGAGGCCGACGCCGCCGGTACCCCGCTGCTGATCATCGGCGGCGGCAGCAACCTCGTCATCGGCGACGCGGGCTTCGCGGGCACCGCCCTGCGGATCGCCACCAAGGGCTTCGAACTCGACGGTACGAAGCTGGAGCTGGCCGCCGGCGAGGTGTGGACGGACGCCGTGCGCCGCACCGTGGAAGCCGGGCTCGCGGGCATCGAGTGCCTCGCCGGGATCCCGGGCTCCGCCGGCGCGACACCGATCCAGAACGTCGGCGCGTACGGCCAGGAGGTCTCCGCCACGATCACCGAGGTGATCGCCTACGACCGTGAGGCGGGCGAGACCGTCACCGTGCCGAACGCCGAGTGCGCGTTCTCGTACCGGCACAGCCGCTTCAAGGCCGAACCCGACCGCTATGTAGTGCTGCGGGTGCGGTTCGAGCTGGAGGACGCGGGCGGCCTGAGCGCCCCCCTCAAGTACCCCGAGACCGCCCGCACCCTCGGCGTCGAGGCCGGCGACCGGGTCCCGGCCACGACCGCGCGCGACACCGTCCTGAAGCTGCGCGCGGGCAAGGGCATGGTGCTCGACCCCGAGGACCACGACACGTGGTCGGCCGGGTCGTTCTTCACCAACCCCATCCTCACGGACGAGGAGTTCGCGGCGTTCCACGCGCGCGTGGCCGAGCGTCTGGGCCCCGACGCGAAGGCACCCGCGTTCCCGGCGGGAGAGGGGCTGACGAAGACCTCCGCTGCCTGGCTGATCGACAAGGCGGGCTTCACCAAGGGCTACGGCAGCGGCCCGGCCCGCATCTCCACCAAGCACACCCTCGCCCTCACCAACCGCGGCGAGGCCACCACCGAGGACCTGCTGACGCTGGCCCGCGAGGTCGTCGCGGGCGTCAGGGACGCCTTCGGCGTGACCCTCGTCAACGAACCGGTCACGGTCGGCGTCCGCCTCTGAGCTGCGATTCTTCATTGACCTGGTAGGGGTCCGCCCCTGATAGTGACGGCGTCGACGAGCTGATCGACACGCACATCAGGGGTGGGGACCACAGATGCAGGAGACCGGCGGGCAGTCCGTGCTGCCCGTGTACGAGCGCGCTCAGACGCTGTTGCGCGCGGGGGAGCTGCGCCAGGCGCGCACCGAGGCGCAGGCGGGCCTCGACGAGCACGGACCGCACGCGGGGCTCTACGGAGTCCTCGGCCGCGCCCACGAGGCAGAGGACGAGGACGACCACGACGCCGCCGCGGAGCGCGCCTACCGGGCCGGGCTCGACGCCTTCCCGGACGATCTGGACCTGCTGGCCGCGTACGCCGCGTTCGGCCTCGGCTGCGACGGCCTCGAACACCCGGGCCGGCAGGCCCGCGGGCGCGCGGCTGCGGAGCGGCTGGCGGAGCTGGCCCCGGACTCGCCGCAGGCGCGGCACGCCGTCCGCGCCCCCGGACCCAAGCCGCCCTCCGAGGCCCGGATCCAGCGGCATGACGCCCGTACCGTGCTGATCCCGGGCGTCGCTCCGCCAGCCGCCGCCGAGGAGGCCGCGCGGGCCGCCGCCGCATGGCCCTACGACCGGCGCCTCGCCGTGCGCGCCGCGACGCTGGCCGAGCTGGCCCGGCCGGTCGCGGCACCCGCGCGCGCGGTGCTGCGCGCCCCCGGCCTCGCGGCGCTGCTGCTGGCCGTGGCCGCCTCCGCGCTGCTGCTCACGGTGACGGCGCTGGAGCTTTCGCCGTGGCTCCTGCTCTGCGTCCTGCCGCTGACCGCCCCCGTGCGCCAGGAGCAGGCCCTGCTGCGCCGCGCGCGCCGCCGGGCGCTCGCCGCTCTGCCGGCCGAGCACCGTGAGCCCGCGCCGGGTGCTCCCGACATCCCGCCCGTGGATCCCCGGCACCGGACGGCGGCGGTCTGCGCGGCGCTGATCCTGGTGACCGCGGCGGGTGGTTCGGCCACCTGGAACTACGCGCGGAGCGTCGCGTACCCGCACTACGAGGCCGCGGCGCCCCGGACGTTCCAGGGGCTGGCGCGGCGCGAGGACAGTTCCGCGCTCGACGTCTACGCCGCGCTGATGGCCGACGACACGATGCCCAGGCCGGTCGAACGATTCCTCGCCGCCTATGGGGACGAGGAAGCCCAGAAGCCCGCTGTGCTCCTGTTCGGATTCACGGGCGATCTGCACGATGTCGAGCCCGGGGACGTCACCGGCGTCTTCCGCGAGGGCATCGAGATGATCGGCTCGCAGGTGGCCGACGCGTGGCACCCGGCGCCGGGACGCCTCGGCGGCCGCGTCGACTGCCTGACCTTCCGGTCGTTCCTCGGGGGCCCTCCGCAGGGCGCCTGCACCTGGGCCGACCACGGCTCCTACGGAACGGTCCTGGTCGGCGCCGACGGCATGAGCCACGCCGACATCGCGCGCGTCGCCGCCGAGCTGCGCGAACAGACCCTGACGCCGGGGCACGCCGACGAGGCGTAGTCCTCAATAGGCCACCCCGACGCCCTGTTTGACGGTCGCCGGGTCCTGCACCATCGCCAGCATCGCGTGCGCCACGTCCGCGCGCCCCGCGAAGCGGCCCGCGCGCGGGAAGCCGCCCACGACGGTGCGGTAGGCGCCGGTGACCGGCTTGTTCTGGAGCCGGGGCGGCCGCACCGAGGTCCAGTCCGTCGCGCTGCGCGCCAACTCGGCCTCCATGGCCGTCAGATCGGCGTAGACGTCCTTGAGCAGCGCCCCGACGACCTTGCGGCCGAGCCGGTCGGCGAACGGCGAGTCGTCGGGCATCGGACCGACCGGTCCCGCGCTGACCACCAGCAGCCGGCGCGTGCCTTCCGCCTCCATGGCCCGCAGGACCGACCGCGTGAGCGTCGTCGCGATGCCCGCGTCCGCGCGCCGGCGGGCGCCGAGCCCGGAGAGGACCGCGTCCCGGCCCGCGACCGCGGGCCGCAGCGCCTCGGGGTCCGACAGATCGGCCCGGACGACCTCCAGCCTCTCCCCGGTCACGGTGAGGCGCGCCGGATCGCGCACCACCGCCGTCACCTCGTGCCCGGCCGCCAGGGCCTGCCGGACGATCTCCTGTCCGATGCCGCCGGTGGCACCGAAAACCGTGAGCTTCATGGCCTGCCTCCCGCAGGGTGGGTGAGTACTCACTCACCATCACTCACCCTTAGAGTGAGTGAGTACTCACCCCCGCGTCAAGGTTGGTTGGAACCCGCATGGACCAGAAGCCGGCCCGCGTCCGCATCGTCGAAGCGGCCCACGAACTCATGCTGAGCATCGGCCTCGCCCGCACCACCACCAAGGAGATCGCCCGGGCGGCGGGGTGCTCCGAAGCCGCGCTCTACAAGTACTTCCCGAACAAGGAGGAGCTGTTCGTGACGGTGCTGAACGAGCGCCTCCCGAAGCTGGGTTCGCTCCTGGGCCGCCTCCTCGCCGACGGCGCGGGGAACCCCGGCCGCACGGTCGAGGAGAACCTCAGGGACATCGCCCACGAAGCGGCGCTCTTCTACGAGCAGACGTTCCCGATGGCCGCGTCCCTGTACGCGGAGCCCCGGCTCAAGCGCCGCCACGAAGAGGTGATGCGCGAACTGGGCACAGGACCGCACCGGCCCATCCAGGGACTCGACGCCTACTTGCGGGCCGAACAGAAGGCGGGCCGCATCGGCGCGGACGCCGACACGTACGCGGCCGCGTCCCTCCTCCTGGGCGCCTGCGCGCAGCGCGCCTTCGCCTACGACATGTCCCCGGACGGCAAACCGCAGCCCGTCGACGACTTCGCCGCGCGCATCGCGCACACGGTGCTCACCGGGATCGGCTGACCCGGGTCAGCCGGCCAGCCACTCCTCGACGCCGCCCAGGAGCTTCTCCTTGACCTCCGGGGGCGCCGCCGAGCCGCGCACCGACTGCCGCGCCAGTTCGGCCAGTTCGGCGTCGGTGAAGCCGTGGTGGCGGCGCACCAGCTCGTACTGGTCGGCGAGGCGCGAGCCGAACAGCAGCGGGTCGTCGGCGCCGAGGGCCATCGCCACCCCGGCGTCGTAGAGCGTGCGCAGCGGCACGTCCGACGGCTTCTCGTAGACACCGAGCGCGACGTTCGACGCCGGGCACACCTCGCAGGTGACACCGGACTCGGCGAGCCGCCGCAGCAGCCGCGGGTCCTCGGCCGCCCGCACCCCGTGCCCGATCCGGTGGGCCTCCAGGTCGTCCAGGCAGTCCCGCACGGACGACGGCCCCGTGAGCTCGCCACCGTGCGGCGCGGACAGCAGCCCGCCCTCGCGCGCGATGGCGAATGCCCGGTCGAAGTCCCGCGCCATCCCGCGCCGTTCGTCGTTGGAGAGCCCGAAGCCGACGATGCCCCGGTCCGCGTACCGCACCGCGAGCCGCGCCAGCGTCCGGGCGTCCAGCGGGTGCTTCATCCGGTTCGCGGCCACCAGCACGCGCATCCCGAGCCCGGTCTCGCGCGAGGCGCTGTCCACGGCGTCCAGGATGATCTCCAGCGCGGGGATCAGCCCGCCCAGTCTGGGCGCGTACGAGGTCGGGTCGACCTGGATCTCCAGCCACCCCGACCCGTCGGCGATGTCCTCCTCGGCGGCCTCCCGCACCAGCCGCTGGATGTCCTCGGGCTCCCGCAGGCAGGACCGCGCCGCGTCGTAGAGCCGCTGGAACCGGAACCAGCCGCGCTCGTCCGTGGCCCGCAGCTTCGGCGGTTCCGCCCCGGTCAGCGCCTCGGGCAGCCGCACCCCGTACTTGTCCGCGAGGTCGAGCAGGGTCGTGGGCCGCATCGACCCGGTGAAATGCAGATGCAGATGGGCCTTGGGCAACTGACGTACATCACGTCCTTCACGCTCCATCCCAAGATCCTGCCGTACGTACCTGTAGTACCGGTAGCGCCTTTCCACCTTCGGGGTCTCGCCCGAACGAAGAAACGGGCCGCCTCCTCGGAAAGGAGACGGCCCGCCGGCAGGGATGTGGCTCAGTCCTGGGCCTCGGCCAGCAGCTTCTGCATCCGGGAGACGCCCTCGACGAGGTCCTCGTCACCCAGCGCGTACGAAAGCCGCAGGTAGCCCGGCGTACCGAAGGCCTCGCCCGGAACCACGGCGACCTCGGCCTCCTCCAGGATGAGCGCGGCCAGCTCGACCGAGGTCTGCGGGCGCTTGCCGCGGATCTCCTTGCCGAGCAGCTCCTTCACCGACGGGTACGCGTAGAAGGCACCCTCCGGCTCCGGGCAGAGCACGCCGTCGATCTCGTTGAGCATCCGCACGATCGTCTGGCGGCGCCGGTCGAAGGCCTTCTTCATCTCCTCGACGGCGGTCAGGTCGCCGGAGACGGCGGCGAGCGCGGCCGCCTGCGCCACGTTGGACACGTTCGACGTGGCGTGCGACTGCAGGTTCGTCGCGGCCTTCACGACGTCCTTCGGGCCGATGATCCACCCCACGCGCCAGCCGGTCATCGCGTACGTCTTCGCCACACCGTTGACCACGATGCACTTGTCGCGCAGCTCGGGCAGGATCGCGGGCAGCGAGGTGAACTTCGCGTCCCCGTAGACGAGGTGCTCGTAGATCTCGTCCGTCATGACCCACAGACCGTGCTCCACGGCCCAGCGGCCGATCGCCTCGGCGTCGGCCTCGCTGTACACGGCGCCCGTCGGGTTCGACGGCGACACGAAGAGCACGACCTTGGTGCGCTCGGTGCGCGCGGCCTCCAGCTGCTCGACGGAGACGCGGTATCCGGTCGTCTCGTCGGCCACGACCTCCACCGGCACGCCGCCCGCGAGACGGATCGACTCCGGGTACGTCGTCCAGTACGGGGCCGGGACGATGACCTCGTCGCCCGGGTCGAGGATCGCGGCGAACGCCTCGTAGATGGCCTGCTTGCCGCCGTTGGTCACCAGGATCTGCGAGGCGTCCACCTCGTAGCCGGAGTCGCGCAGCGTCTTCGCGGCGATCGCCGACTTCAGCTCGGGCAGCCCGCCGGCCGGCGTGTAGCGGTGGAACTTCGGGTTCTTGCAGGCCTCGATGGCCGCCTCGACCACGTAGTCCGGCGTCGGGAAGTCGGGTTCACCGGCGCCGAAGCCGATCACCGGACGCCCGGCGGCCTTGAGGGCCTTGGCCTTGGCGTCGACCGCGAGGGTCGCGGACTCGGAGATCGAGCCGACACGGGCGGAGACCCGACGCTCGGTAGGGGAGGAACCACCAGCGGAAGAAGAAGGAGTTGCAGCGCTCATAACCCCATCGTTCCAGACCGGAAACCCGCCCGGCACACGGGTTTCCAAGACCACCGGATCCAGCGTTGATCAACTTCCCGTCCTTGTTCGTTCGACGGAGGGCCGCGGAGCACGTACACTCACTGCTCGTTGGCCTTCACCGGCCGCACTTTCCGACCGCACTCCGTGCGGCTCGGCGGATGCGGTACGTTGGGGGAAACAAAGGGTCGTAGCTCAATTGGTAGAGCACTGGTCTCCAAAACCAGCGGTTGGGGGTTCAAGTCCCTCCGGCCCTGCTACACACTCCTTCGCCAGGATGTGTGCGCATGTACGTACTGCATTGCACAGCCGTGCGGCTCAACCGGGCGCGGCACGGCCACGACCCGGAATCAGGTGAGGACGAGTGACGGACGCCGTGGGCTCCATCGACATGCCTGATGCTGAGGATGAAGCGCCCGAGTCCAAGAAGGCGCGGAAAAAGGGCGGCAAGCGCGGCAAGAAGGGCCCCTTCGGCCGTCTCGCGCTCTTCTACCGCCAGATCATCGCCGAGCTCCGCAAGGTCGTCTGGCCGACGCGCAGTCAGCTCTCGACGTACACGACCGTGGTGATCGTCTTCGTCGTCGTCATGATCGGTCTCGTCACCGTGATTGACTATGGGTTCAGCCACCTCGTCAAGTACGTCTTCGGCTGATCCGAAATGCGGAGGGCGCCTCTTCGGCGCCCCTTTCGCGTGTTCCACCCCCTTGTATCCAGGAAGAAGCAGCCACCGTGTCTGACCCGAACCTGAACGACGCCGTCGAGCCGCGCGCGGACGACGCGGAGTCCGTGGAGGACCAGCTCGACATCGTCGAGGCGGCGGACGCCGAGGACCCGGACCAGGCCGAGGCTGCCGACATCGCCGCCGGTGAGCCCGCCGAAGAGGCCGCCCTCGAGGTGGAGGCCGCCGACGCGGACGACACCGAGACGGACGAGGCCGCCGAGGACGCCGACGAAGAGCCCGAGGAGGAGCAGGAGCCGGTCGACCCGGTGACCGCTCTCCGCGACGAGCTGCGTGGCCTGCCCGGCGAGTGGTACGTCATCCACACCTACGCGGGCTACGAGAAGCGCGTGAAGGCCAACCTCGAGCAGCGTGCCGTCTCGCTGAACGTCGAGGAGTTCATCTACCAGGCCGAGGTCCCCGAAGAGGAAATCGTCCAGATCAAGAACGGCGAGCGCAAGAACGTCCGGCAGAACAAGCTGCCCGGTTACGTTCTCGTCCGCATGGATCTGACGAACGAGTCCTGGGGCGTCGTCCGCAACACCCCCGGCGTCACCGGCTTCGTGGGCAACGCGTACGACCCGTACCCGCTGACCCTGGACGAGATCGTCAAGATGCTCGCCCCGGAGGCCGAGGAGAAGGCCGCCCGTGAGGCCGCCGAGGCCGAGGGCAAGCCGGCTCCGGCCCGCAAGGTCACCGTCGAGGTCCTGGACTTCGAGGTGGGCGACTCGGTCACCGTCACCGACGGCCCGTTCGCCACGCTCCAGGCCACGATCAACGAGATCAACGCCGACTCGAAGAAGGTCAAGGGCCTCGTCGAGATCTTCGGCCGCGAGACCCCGGTCGAGCTGAGCTTCGACCAGATCCAGAAGAACTAGCTCTTACCAGCAGCTTCTGGGCACACCGCTTCCGAACAGGTCAGATGGGCTCGCAAAAGCCTGTCTGACCTGCTCGGTTTTTAGCCGCGCATGGATACCCGTTATCGTTGTGCGGTATGCCTCCATCCGGATGATCTGGACGATCATCGTTCACGGGTGGCGGCTGAACACTCTCACTAAGACCCGGAGAGAGAGCACATGCCTCCCAAGAAGAAGAAGGTCACGGGGCTCATCAAGCTCCAGATCCAGGCCGGCGCTGCCAACCCGGCCCCGCCGGTCGGCCCCGCGCTGGGCCAGCACGGCGTCAACATCATGGAGTTCTGCAAGGCCTACAACGCCGCGACCGAGTCGCAGCGTGGCTGGGTCATCCCGGTGGAGATCACGGTTTACGAGGACCGCTCGTTCACCTTCATCACCAAGACCCCGCCGGCCGCGAAGATGATCCTCAAGGCCGCTGGTGTCGAGAAGGGCTCCGGCGAGCCCCACAAGACCAAGGTCGCCAAGATCACCGAGGCGCAGGTCCGCGAGATCGCCACCACCAAGATGGCCGACCTCAACGCCAACGACCTGGACGCCGCGTCGAAGATCATCGCCGGCACCGCCCGCTCCATGGGCATCACGGTCGAGGGCTGACGACACCCGTCGTAGCCCCTCGTAGGCAGAACACCGTGGTAGGGCCTGCTCGGCCCACACCACGACTCCTCAGACACACACAGGAGCAGTAGTGAGCAAGCGCAGCAAGACTCTCCGCGCTGCGGACGCCAAGATCGACCGGGACAAGTTCTACGCCCCGCTCGAGGCGATCCGTCTCGCCAAGGAGACCTCCGCGACGAAGTTCGACGGCACCGTCGAGGTCGCCTTCCGCCTGGGCGTTGACCCGCGCAAGGCCGACCAGATGGTCCGTGGCACCGTGAACCTTCCGCACGGCACCGGCAAGACCGCCCGGGTCCTGGTCTTCGCGACCGGTGACCGTGCTGCGGCCGCGGAGGCCGCCGGCGCCGACATCGTCGGCTCCGACGAGCTCATCGACGAGATCTCCAAGGGCCAGCGCCTGAACGAGTTCGACGCCGTTGTCGCCACCCCGGACCTCATGGGCAAGGTCGGCCGCCTCGGCCGCGTGCTCGGTCCCCGTGGCCTGATGCCGAACCCGAAGACCGGCACCGTGACCCCGGACGTGGCCAAGGCCGTGAACGAGATCAAGGGCGGCAAGATCGAGTTCCGCGTCGACAAGCACTCGAACCTGCACTTCATCATCGGCAAGGTGTCCTTCGACGACACCAAGCTGGTGGAGAACTACGGCGCGGCCCTCGACGAGATCCTTCGTCTGAAGCCGTCCGCCGCCAAGGGTCGCTACATCAAGAAGGCCGCCATCGCCACCACGATGGGCCCCGGCGTTCCCGTCGACCCGAACCGCACCCGGAACCTCCTCGTCGAGGAGGACCCGGCCGCGGTCTGAGTCACCCAGTGACTCGCTGAAGTCGGCTACGGGCCCCGCACCTTTCGAGGTGCGGGGCCCGTTCCTGTTTTCCGGCCCGCCCACGGGCGGGCTGCGCTAGCGTCGCGGTGATCGACCCGGGGGAGCGGATGAGGCACGGACGACTGGTGGTGCTGGCCACCGTGGGCGCACTGCTCGCGGGCTGCGGCGGCGAGCGGCACTCCGGTGCGGACGCGGCGGCCGGGGCGCTGCACACGGCCCGCCAGGCGGTCACCGCGGCCGGCTCGGCCCGCGTCGACGCGACGATGCGCACCGGCGGCACCCTCTCCTCCCGCTCCACCGGTGCCCTCAGCTGGACCGGCGGCGTGCGGGGCACCGTGCAGGTGCGGGTCACCGGCGGCGAGCTGGCCGCCTCCACGAGGAAGCTGGGCGGCGATCCGTCGCAGACCCGCTACCTGCCCGACGCGTACTACACGCGGATGACGGACACGTTCGCCGCCGAGCAGGGCGGCAGGCACTGGATCCGGCACCCGTACGACACGACCAGCGACCTCACCCCGGCCGACGCCCTGAAGACGCTCGGCGCGGCCGACGACGTCCACCGGGTGGGACGGGCGACCGTGCGCGGGACCGCGACCACCCACTACCGGGGGACCGCCGGCAAGCAGCGCCTCGAGGTGTGGCTCGACGCCCGGCACCTGCTGGTCCAACGCGCCTACCGCGAGGGCGAGTTCACCGTCACCGTCCACTACAGCGACTACGGCGCCCCCGCCGCGGCCGAGCGGCCGCCCGCCCACGACACCGTCGCCTTCGCCGACGTGGCGGCGGGCGGCTGAAACCGGACGCGTGTCCGATGCGTCCCCTAGGGTGCGATGAGTACTCGTGTTTCAAGGGGTGGTTTCGAGATGTCTGTTGTCGTACGACGCACGGTCGGCGCCGCCGCCGCGACCGCACTGCTCTGCGCGGGAGCCGTGGCGTGCGGTGGGTCCGGCGCGAGCGACACGAACGGTACGAAGTCCGCGGCCGTCGATTCCGGGGCCACGCGGGCGCTCACGGCCGCGTACAAGAAGACCGCTGAGGCCAGGTCGGCCAAGGTCGCGATGACGATGAAGACGCCGTCGACGCTCGGCGGCGGCACCATGAAGTTCTCCGGCACCATGGGCTGGAACCCGTCCGTCATGGATATGACCATGAAGGGCTCCGGCTTCGGCTCCGGCGCGGCGGACATGCCCAGCACCGTCCGCATGATCATGCAGGACGGCGCCATGTACGTGGACGGGGGCGCGGCCGCCGCCCGGAAGACGGACGGCAAGCGCTGGATGAAGCTGGATCTGGCCGTCCTCGGCAAGCAGAGCGGCGGCTTCGGCAGCCTGGACCAGGACCCGGCGCAGCAGATCGCCGTCCTCCTCGACTCGCCCAACCTGAAGCACCTCGGCTCCGCCACCGTCGACGGCGAGCGGACCGAGCACTACAAGGGCACGCTCACGGTCGAGGAGATGTTGAACTCGAACGACTCGCTGAAGGCTCTCGGCGCGGACGAGCGCAGCCGCTTCCTGAAGAACGTCGAGAAGGCCGGCATCAAGGACTACGACACCGAGCTGTGGGTGAACGAGGACGACCTGCCGGTCCGGATGGACGTCACGATGGGTACCTCCCAGGGGGCCGTCGAGATGTCGGAGACGTTCTCCGACTACGGGGCCGCGGTCCACGTCGACGTCCCGCCCGCCGGTCAGACCTACGACCTCATGGACTCGCTGGGCAAGCTCGGAAAGCTCGGCAAGGGGACCCTTCAGGGCTGATTTGCTTGATTCCGTGCCGGTCCCGTATTCTTCCACAGAAGCCAAAGACCGCTGGTCGTCGCTGTGTTCTCGCAAGAGGGTGCGGTGGCCGAAGGATCCGCTGAGACTGCGGACGACCCGCGCAGGTGATTGAGGAAGTACTCCCGTACGAATCCGTTCGTACCGGTCGAGCTCACGCCCCAAGCGCCTGCGCTGGGGCGTTTTGTTTTGTCGGCCCCTTCTGAGCGGTCCTCATCACCCGGAAGGAGGCCGACGCTCTATGCCGACGCCCGACAAGGCTGCCGCGGTAGCCGAGCTCACGGACAAGTTCCGCAGCTCGAACGCCGCCGTGCTGACCGAGTACCGGGGTCTCACCGTGGCCCAGCTCAAGCAGCTGCGCCGTTCGCTCGGTGAGAACTCCGAGTACGCCGTGGTGAAGAACACGCTGACCAAGATCGCGGCCAACGCGGCCGGGATCGACACGCTCGACGACCTGTTCAACGGTCCGACGGCGGTTGCCTTCGTCACCGGTGACCCGGTGGAGTCGGCGAAGGGTCTTCGTGACTTCGCCAAGGACAACCCCAACCTCGTCATCAAGGGCGGTGTCCTTGACGGCAAGGCGCTGTCCGCCGACGAGATCAAGAAGCTCGCGGACCTCGAGTCCCGCGAGGTTCTGCTCAGCAAGCTGGCCGGTGCGTTCAAGGGCAAGCAGTCCCAGGCTGCTCAGCTCTTCCAGGCGCTCCCGTCGAAGTTCGTCCGCACCGCGGAGGCGCTTCGGGTCAAGCAGGCCGAGCAGGGCGGTGCCGAGTAATTCGGCTCGCACCTTGACCGCCGCCTGAGGCGACGGTCGAAGCGGGCCGACAGTACGCCCGCCTACATGGACAACCGGCACCAGCCGATTTAGTGGAAGGATCGCCCATCATGGCGAAGCTCAGCCAGGAAGACCTGCTCGCCCAGTTCGAGGAGATGACCCTCATCGAGCTCTCCGAGTTCGTGAAGGCCTTCGAGGAGAAGTTCGACGTCACCGCCGCCGCGGCCGTCGCCGTCGCCGGCCCCGCCGGTGCCGCTGCCCCGGCCGAGGCCGAGGCCGAGCAGGACGAGTTCGACGTCATCCTCACGGGTGCCGGCGAGAAGAAGATCCAGGTCATCAAGGTCGTGCGCGAGCTCACCTCCCTGGGCCTCAAGGAGGCCAAGGACCTCGTCGACGGCACCCCGAAGCCGGTCCTCGAGAAGGTCGCCAAGGACGCCGCGGAGAAGGCCGCCGAGGCCCTCAAGGGCGCCGGCGCCTCCGTCGAGGTCAAGTAAGACCTCTGCGAGTCTGCTGACTCCTCTCCGGTGAAACTGCTCCCTCGGGAGCTGTAACACCGAGGTACCGAAGGGCGATCACCCAGTTGGGTGGTCGCCCTTCGGCGTTGTCTGGCACGCAGGCCGAGGGTGCCTTGCACTGTCGGTCGCGCGGAGTATGGTGATCTTCGTTGTGCCTGGCGCCACCCCTGTTCGGCCAAGAGGGGGCCTTGACGAACAGCACGCAGCGCGCAATTCTCAGGACGCGTCGTCACAACAGGATCCGGTTCCGAGGCATGGATCGACGGCGAAGAGGGCAGTAAGGATGTGCGCTCCGCGTACAGGGCATGCCGCACACAGTGAACGGTTGAGAACAACGAGGGTGTCTAAAAACCCGCACTGGACATCAGTGGGCCTTCTGGCTACACTGTCCCTTTGCGCTGCCTGTTAGCTGCTCCCTGCCCGTCACCAGGGGCATGCCCTCGCTTGAGCACAGTGGACTGATTCGGCCCTGACCAGGGCTTATCTTCCCTCTGCATGGCTTGGGACCGGTACGCGCGTAGTGAGTCCGAGCCCTCGGAAGGACCCCCTCTTGGCCGCCTCGCGCAACGCCTCGACCGCGAATACGAACAATGGCGCAAGCACCGCCCCGCTGCGCATCTCCTTTGCAAAGATCAAGGAGCCCCTCGAGGTTCCGAACCTGCTCGCGCTGCAGACCGAGAGCTTTGACTGGCTGCTCGGCAACACCGCCTGGCAGAGTCGGGTCGAGGCGGCTCTGGAGTCGGGTCAGGACGTCCCCACCAAGTCCGGTCTGGAGGAGATCTTCGAGGAGATCTCTCCGATCGAGGACTTCTCCGGGTCGATGTCGCTGACCTTCCGCGACCACCGTTTCGAGCCGCCGAAGAACAGCATCGACGAGTGCAAGGAGCGCGACTTCACGTTCGGCGCTCCGCTCTTCGTGACGGCCGAGTTCACCAACAACGAGACCGGCGAGATCAAGTCCCAGACGGTCTTCATGGGCGACTTCCCGCTCATGACCAACAAGGGCACCTTCGTCATCAACGGCACCGAGCGTGTCGTGGTGTCGCAGCTCGTCCGCTCGCCGGGTGTCTACTTCGACTCCTCCATCGACAAGACGTCCGACAAGGACATCTTCTCCGCCAAGATCATCCCGTCCCGGGGTGCCTGGCTGGAGATGGAGATCGACAAGCGCGACATGGTCGGTGTGCGCATCGACCGCAAGCGCAAGCAGTCCGTCACCGTCCTGCTCAAGGCTCTCGGTTGGACGACCGAGCAGATCCTCGAGGAGTTCGGCGAGTACGAGTCCATGCGCGCCACCCTGGAGAAGGACCACACCCAGGGCCAGGACGACGCGCTGCTCGACATCTACCGCAAGCTGCGCCCGGGCGAGCCGCCCACGCGTGAGGCTGCTCAGACGCTGCTCGAGAACCTCTACTTCAACCCGAAGCGCTACGACCTCGCGAAGGTCGGCCGCTACAAGGTGAACAAGAAGCTCGGCGCGGACGAGCCGCTGGACGCCGGCGTGCTCACCACCGACGACGTCATCGCCACCATCAAGTACCTGGTGAAGCTGCACGCCGGTGAGACCGAGACGGTCGCCGAGTCGGGCCGCGAGATCATCGTCGAGACCGACGACATCGACCACTTCGGCAACCGCCGTATCCGTAACGTCGGTGAGCTGATCCAGAACCAGGTCCGTACGGGTCTCGCCCGTATGGAGCGCGTCGTGCGCGAGCGCATGACGACCCAGGACGTCGAGGCGATCACCCCGCAGACCCTGATCAACATCCGCCCCGTGGTGGCGTCGATCAAGGAGTTCTTCGGTACGTCGCAGCTGTCCCAGTTCATGGACCAGAACAACCCGCTGTCGGGGCTGACGCACAAGCGTCGTCTGAACGCCCTGGGCCCGGGTGGTCTCTCCCGTGAGCGGGCCGGCTTCGAGGTCCGAGACGTGCACCCGTCGCACTACGGCCGCATGTGCCCGATCGAGACCCCCGAAGGCCCGAACATCGGTCTGATCGGTTCGCTCGCCTCGTACGGACGGATCAACCCGTTCGGCTTCATCGAGACGCCGTACCGCAAGGTCGTCGAGGGTGTCGTCTCCGACGACGTCGACTACCTGACCGCCGATGAAGAGGACCGCTTCGTCATCGCGCAGGCCAACGCGCCGCTGAACGACGAGTTCCAGTTCGTCGAGAACCGCGTGCTGGTCCGCCGTCGTGGCGGAGAGGTCGACTACGTGCCGGGCACGGACGTCGACTACATGGACGTCTCGCCGCGCCAGATGGTGTCGGTCGCGACCGCCATGATCCCGTTCCTCGAGCACGACGACGCCAACCGTGCCCTCATGGGCGCGAACATGATGCGTCAGGCCGTGCCGCTGATTAAGTCCGAGGCGCCGCTCGTCGGCACCGGCATGGAGTACCGCTGCGCCACCGACGCCGGCGACGTGCTCAAGGCCGAGAAGGACGGTGTGGTCCAGGAGGTCTCCGCGGACTACATCACCATCACCAACGACGACGGCACGTACACCACGTACCGCCTGTCGAAGTTCTCCCGCTCCAACCAGGGCACTTCTGTCAACCAGAAGGTCGTCGTGGACGAGGGCGCGCGGATCATCGCCGGTCAGGTCCTGGCCGACGGTCCCGCGACCGAAGAGGGCGAGATGGCCCTCGGCAAGAACCTGCTCGTGGCGTTCATGCCCTGGGAGGGTCACAACTACGAGGACGCGATCATCCTGTCGCAGCGCCTCGTGCAGGACGACGTCCTCTCCTCGATCCACATCGAGGAGCACGAGGTCGACGCCCGTGACACCAAGCTGGGCCCGGAGGAGATCACCCGGGACATCCCGAACGTCTCCGAGGAGGTCCTCGCCGACCTCGACGAGCGCGGCATCATCCGCATCGGTGCGGACGTCGTCGCCGGCGACATCCTCGTCGGCAAGGTCACGCCCAAGGGTGAGACCGAGCTGACGCCGGAGGAGCGCCTGCTGCGCGCCATCTTCGGTGAGAAGGCCCGTGAGGTCCGTGACACCTCGCTGAAGGTGCCGCACGGCGAGATCGGCAAGGTCATCGGCGTCCGCGTCTTCGACCGTGAAGAGGGCGACGAGCTGCCGCCGGGCGTGAACCAGCTGGTTCGGGTCTACGTGGCGCAGAAGCGCAAGATCACGGACGGTGACAAGCTCGCCGGCCGCCACGGCAACAAGGGTGTTATCTCGAAGATCCTTCCGATCGAGGACATGCCGTTCCTCGAGGACGGAACTCCGGTCGACATCATCCTGAACCCGCTGGGTGTGCCGTCCCGAATGAACCCGGGACAGGTCCTGGAGATCCACCTCGGCTGGCTCGCCAGCCAGGGCTGGGACGTCTCCAACCTCGGCGACGAGTGGGCCCAGCGCCTCCAGGCGATCGGTGCCGACCGCGTCGAGCCGCGTACCAACGTCGCGACCCCGGTCTTCGACGGTGCGCGCGAGGACGAGCTCGCGGGTCTGCTGGAGCACACCATCCCGAACCGCGACGGCGACCGCATGGTCCTCCCGTCCGGCAAGGCGCGGATGTTCGACGGCCGCTCCGGTGAGCCGTTCCCGGACCCGATCTCCATCGGGTACATGTACATCCTCAAGCTGCACCACCTGGTCGACGACAAGCTGCACGCCCGTTCGACCGGTCCGTACTCGATGATCACCCAGCAGCCGCTGGGTGGTAAGGCTCAGTTCGGTGGCCAGCGCTTCGGTGAGATGGAGGTGTGGGCGCTGGAGGCGTACGGCGCCGCTTACGCCCTCCAGGAGCTGCTGACGATCAAGTCCGACGACGTCACCGGCCGCGTGAAGGTCTACGAGGCCATCGTCAAGGGCGAGAACATCCCCGAGCCCGGCATTCCCGAGTCCTTCAAGGTGCTCATCAAGGAAATGCAGTCCCTGTGCCTCAACGTGGAGGTGCTGTCCTCGGACGGCATGTCCATCGAGATGCGCGACACCGACGAGGACGTCTTCCGCGCAGCGGAGGAGCTCGGCATCGACCTGTCCCGGCGCGAGCCGAGCAGCGTCGAAGAGGTCTGACGGGAGTCCGGTGCGGGGGCTCAGGGATGAGCCCCCGCACCGACCCCGCGACCCCCGTTTCAGACCACAGACTTACAACCCTGAGAGGGATTGACGCATAGTGCTCGACGTCAACTTCTTCGATGAGCTCCGGATCGGTCTGGCCACCGCTGACGACATCCGTCAGTGGAGCCACGGCGAGGTCAAGAAGCCCGAGACCATCAACTACCGCACCCTCAAGCCGGAAAAGGACGGGCTCTTCTGCGAGAAGATCTTCGGTCCGACCCGGGACTGGGAGTGCTACTGCGGCAAGTACAAGCGCGTCCGCTTCAAGGGCATCATCTGCGAGCGCTGCGGCGTCGAGGTCACTCGCGCCAAGGTGCGTCGTGAGCGGATGGGCCACATCGAGCTGGCCGCTCCCGTCACCCACATCTGGTACTTCAAGGGCGTCCCGTCGCGCCTTGGCTACCTGCTCGACCTCGCCCCGAAGGACCTCGAGAAGGTCATCTACTTCGCCGCGTACATGATCACGTACGTGGACGAGGAGCGCCGTACCCGCGACCTGCCCTCCCTCGAGGCGCACGTCCAGGTCGAGCGTCAGCAGGTCGAGAACCGCCGCGACTCCGACCTGGAGGCCCGCGCCAAGAAGCTCGAGACCGACCTGGCCGAGCTCGAGGCCGAGGGTGCCAAGGCCGACGTGCGCCGCAAGGTGCGCGAAGGTGCCGAGCGCGAGATGAAGCAGCTGCGCGACCGCGCCCAGCGCGAGATCGACCGTCTCGACGAGGTGTGGAACCGCTTCAAGAACCTCAAGGTCCAGGACCTCGAGGGCGACGAGCTGCTCTACCGCGAGCTGCGTGACCGCTTCGGCACGTACTTCGACGGCTCGATGGGTGCCGCTGCCCTGCAGAAGCGCCTGGAGACCTTCGACCTCGACGAGGAGGCCGAGCGCCTCCGCGAGATCATCCGCACCGGCAAGGGCCAGAAGAAGACCCGTGCGCTCAAGCGCCTCAAGGTCGTCTCCGCGTTCCTGCAGACCAGCAACAGCCCCAAGGGCATGGTGCTCGACTGCGTGCCGGTCATCCCGCCGGACCTGCGTCCGATGGTGCAGCTGGACGGTGGCCGCTTCGCGACCTCCGACCTGAACGACCTGTACCGCCGCGTGATCAACCGCAACAACCGCCTGAAGCGCCTTCTCGACCTCGGTGCGCCCGAGATCATCGTGAACAACGAGAAGCGCATGCTCCAGGAGGCCGTGGACGCCCTCTTCGACAACGGTCGTCGTGGTCGCCCGGTGACCGGTCCCGGCAACCGCCCGCTGAAGTCCCTGAGCGACATGCTCAAGGGCAAGCAGGGTCGTTTCCGTCAGAACCTTCTCGGCAAGCGTGTGGACTACTCCGCGCGTTCCGTGATCGTCGTCGGTCCCCAGCTGAAGCTGCACCAGTGCGGTCTGCCGAAGGCCATGGCGCTGGAGCTCTTCAAGCCGTTCGTGATGAAGCGCCTGGTCGACCTGAACCACGCGCAGAACATCAAGAGCGCCAAGCGCATGGTGGAGCGCGGCCGCACGGTCGTGTACGACGTCCTCGAAGAGGTCATCGCCGAGCACCCGGTTCTGCTGAACCGTGCTCCCACCCTGCACCGCCTCGGCATCCAGGCCTTCGAGCCGCAGCTGGTCGAGGGCAAGGCCATCCAGATCCACCCGCTCGTCTGCACCGCGTTCAACGCGGACTTCGACGGTGACCAGATGGCCGTGCACCTGCCGCTCTCCGCGGAGGCGCAGGCCGAGGCCCGCATCCTGATGCTGTCCTCGAACAACATCCTCAAGCCCGCCGACGGCCGTCCGGTGACGATGCCGACCCAGGACATGGTCCTCGGTCTGTTCTTCCTCACCACCGACGGTGAGCTCCGTGACACCAAGGGCGAGGGCCGCGCGTTCGGCTCCGTCGCCGAGGCGATCATGGCGTTCGACGCCGGCGAGCTGGCCCTGCAGTCGGCCGTCGACATCCGCTTCCCGGTGGGCACCATCCCGCCGCGCGGCTGGACCCCGCCGGTGGCCGAGGAGGGCGAGCCCGAGTACCAGGCGGGCGACAGCTTCCGCCTGCGTACGACCCTGGGCCGCGCGCTCTTCAACGAGCTGCTGCCCGAGGACTACCCGTTCGTCGACTACTCGGTGGGCAAGAAGCAGCTCTCCGAGATCGTCAACGACCTGGCCGAGCGCTACCCCAAGGTCATCGTGGCGGCGACGCTCGACAACCTGAAGGCGTCCGGCTTCTTCTGGGCGACCCGCTCCGGTGTCACCGTGGCCATCTCCGACGTCGTCGTTCCCGAGGCGAAGAAGGAGATCGTCGCCGGGTACGAGGCGCAGGACGAGAAGGTCCAGAAGCAGTACGAGCGCGGTCTCATCACGAAGGAAGAGCGCACTCAGGAGCTCATCGCGATCTGGACCAAGGCGACCAACGAGGTCGCCGAGGCGATGAACGCGAACTTCCCGAAGACCAACCCCATCTTCATGATGGTTGACTCGGGTGCCCGAGGAAACATGATGCAGATGCGTCAGATCGCCGGTATGCGTGGTCTGGTGTCGAACGCCAAGAACGAGACGATCCCGCGTCCGATCAAGGCCTCGTTCCGCGAGGGCCTGTCGGTGCTGGAGTACTTCATCTCGACGCACGGTGCTCGTAAGGGTCTGGCGGACACCGCTCTGCGTACCGCCGACTCGGGTTACCTCACCCGTCGTCTGGTCGACGTCTCCCAGGACGTCATCATTCGCGAGGAGGACTGCGGCACCGACCGTGGTCTCAAGCTGGCCATCGCCACGCGTGGCGAGGACGGCGTCCTGCGCAAGGCCGACGACGTCGAGACCAGCGTGTACGCCCGCATGCTCGCCGAGGACATCGTCGTCGACGGCAAGGTCATCGCGCCGGCCAACGTCGACCTCGGTGACGTGCTCATCGACGCCCTCGTCGCCCACGGCGTCGAGATCGTCAAGACCCGCTCGGTGCTCACCTGTGAGTCCGCGGTCGGCACCTGTGCCTTCTGCTACGGCCGCTCGCTGGCCACCGGCAAGCTGGTCGACATCGGTGAGGCGGTCGGCATCATCGCCGCCCAGTCCATCGGTGAGCCCGGTACCCAGCTGACGATGCGTACCTTCCACACCGGTGGTGTGGCCGGTGACGACATCACCCAGGGTCTGCCCCGTGTCGTCGAGCTCTTCGAGGCTCGTACGCCGAAGGGTGTCGCCCCGATCTCCGAGGCCGCGGGCCGTGTCCGCATCGAGGAGACCGAGAAGACCAAGAAGCTCGTCGTCACCCCGGACGACGGCAGCGACGAGACGCCGTTCCCGATCTCGAAGCGTGCCCGTCTGCTCGTGGGCGAGGGCGACCACGTCGAGGTCGGCCAGAAGCTGACCGTGGGTGCCACCAACCCGCACGACGTGCTGCGCATCCTGGGTCAGCGTGCCGTCCAGGTCCACCTGGTCGGCGAGGTCCAGAAGGTCTACAACTCGCAGGGTGTGTCGATCCACGACAAGCACATCGAGATCATCATCCGGCAGATGCTGCGCCGTGTGACGATCATCGAGTCCGGCGACGCGGAGCTGCTGCCGGGCGAGCTCGTCGAGCGCTCGAAGTTCGAGACCGAGAACCGTCGTGTGGTCACCGAGGGCGGTCACCCCGCCTCCGGCCGTCCGCAGCTGATGGGTATCACCAAGGCCTCGCTGGCGACGGAGTCCTGGCTGTCGGCCGCCTCCTTCCAGGAGACGACCCGAGTCCTGACGGATGCGGCGATCAACGCCAAGTCCGACAGCCTCATCGGCCTCAAGGAGAACGTCATCATCGGTAAGCTCATCCCGGCCGGTACGGGTCTGTCCCGCTACCGCAACATCCGGGTGGAGCCCACCGAGGAGGCCAAGGCCGCGATGTACTCGGCCGTCGGCTACGACGACATCGACTACTCGCCGTTCGGCACCGGCTCCGGCCAGGCCGTTCCGCTGGAGGACTACGACTACGGTCCGTACAACCAGTAAGCGAGTCGCTTGAGTTGAAGGGCGGTCACCCCACCGGGGTGGCCGCCCTTCGGCATGTCCGCGGCTACAGGTACGGCCTGAGCCGGTGCAACCGGGTCGGGTAGTCGGGGTGCGTGGCCAGCAGCCGCTTCAGGAACCCCGGCTCGTCGTGGCTGTGCACGGCCGCGGCCTTGGCGTTGTGTCCGGCCGTTCGACCGGCCTGGTGCATGGTCTCCAGGACCATGGCGAGCTCACGTGCGAAGCCGAGTGCGGCGGCGTGCTGGTCCGCACGGAGTTCTGCTCTGCGGCCCACGGCGGCGATGAGATACGGCGTGGCCAGCAGGAGCAGCGGCAATCCGTACAGTCGCTCCAGCGTGGTGAGGGCGATGAAGCCGAGTACGGCCAGCAGCAGAACAGTGGCTGACAAGGAGCTTCGTCGCGACCATGCCACGGCCAGCGTCAGCAGGAAGCGGATCAGCCGCCAGGCCCATCGGCCGGGTAACGCGTACCACTCGCCCAGCAGCGACGACCAGACGTGGCCACCGGTGTGATGACCCAGTTCATGGGCGAGCACCGCGGCCAGCTGCGAGGTCGGCAGATGGTCCAGCGTGTACCGGGTGACGCCGACGATGTGGCCGGCGGCCGCGTAGGCGTTGAGGTCGTTGCTGTCCTCGATCCAGAGTTCGTACGTCCGGCTGTCGACGCCTGCGCGGGCGGTCACTTCGCGCCAGACCGGGGCGAGCCGCTCGTGATCCGCCGGCAGGGGGCGGTGCAGCCGCAGGAGATGGCGTGCCATGAAGTTCTCGGTGGGGCGATGGAAGACCAGCGCGCCCGAGAGGAACCAGACCACGGGCGGTATCCAGAGCGGCACGCCCAGCCACGCGTCCAGCCCACTGGAGATCAACAGCACCACCAGAAGACTCGTGACGGTGCCGGGGAGCTGGAGCAGCAGGTGTCCCAGGGCCGTGGCATCCAGTCCGCGCGCGTGCGCGGAGAAGTGCAGCCGGCCTGTCCGGTGCCGGTACTCCAGGTCATCGGTCGGCGAGGGATGCGGGTCTGCGGCGGGGGTCGGTTCCTCCGGCGGCTGTGCGGGGTCGTGAGGCTGGGACATGGTCGGTCTCCGGGAGTCGGGGCGTCAGCCGATGAGCAGGGAAGCCGGAAGCAGGACCACGGCGAGGGCCAGAGCGGCCAGTCCTGCGCGTATCCACTGGTGCTTGCGCGCGGCGATGCGGCTCGTCTCCGTCAGCGCGGCGATCGTGCCCGCTGCCGGGGTGCGCTCGGTCTCGGCCAGCGCTGCCGGCAACTGACCGCTGCGGGCGGCGCGTTGGATGTCATCGAAGTACGACAGCGGGGCGCCGGGTGCCCAGCGGTATGTGCTGTGCCGCGGCACCACGGCCATGAGCAGGGCCAGGAGTGCCGCGGTAAGTGCGGCGACTCCGGACCACCACACGGCCGCACCGGCGTCGGAGAGCTGTGTGGGTGCCCAGCCCCGCCCGGCCAGCAGGCTGCCGAGGACTCCGGCCGCCACTCCGAGGGCGGCCACGACGACGGCCGCCTTGGCATCGGCGCGAGCGATCTCGGTCCGCAGGTCCGCGAGCAGTCGGTCCGCCGCGCGGATGCCAGGCGGCGGCAGGGGCGCGGCGGCCCGCGGTTCGGCGCCGCTCATGCGTCGGGCTGCCGCTCGTCGTCGTTGTGCTCCTGCTCCGGGGCCGTGGGTTCGGGGGCGGGGGGTGGGGCGGAGGAGTGGCCGTAGCCCGGGGGCGGTTGCCAGCCACGGAAGGTGCGGGCCGGAGTCTGTTCCTCCTTGTCGGCGGGCGTTTCAGCGATGGACGCCTGGTCGTGGTCCTTCTTGGTGAGTGATACGTCCGAGGCAGAGGCCGTCGTCAGAGGCGGAGAAGAGGAAGTGCCGTCTTTCGCGCCCGACAGCTGACGATTGAGGAGATCGGTCACGGTGGCCACGGCCAGCTGCTGAGGCAGTTCCAGCTGGTACGACTCTGTGTTGGCCGTGCTCAGCAACTCACGTGCCAGTTCGGCCTTGGTCTGCGCCAGGGAACGTTCGTCCTCCCGCATGCTGTTGATGACGAGGTGGGAGTCCTCGGGATGCGCCGCGAGGTGCATGGCCCATGCCACGACCCCGCCCTCCTCCAGGTACTTCCGATAGAACGCGATCTTCTCGGCCGCGAGTTGCTGGAGTGCGGTCTCCTGGCGCGTGCGCTGGATCGCGATCTGGTGGTCCAGCCGCTCGTATTCCTTGGCCCGTCCCAGTTGGAGCTCGTCCTGCTGCCGGACCCGGCGGTCGAGCTCCGCGTCGTACCGCATGCCGAGCTTCTCGGTGCGTATGAGTTCCGAGGACGTGTGCTCGATGGACTGCAACCGCCGCTCGTGCTCGATCTCCCGCTCGTCGCGGCGTACGCGCAGCGTCCAGATCACCTTCAGGCCCGCCGTCTCGCCGAGTCGGGCCCGGTCCGGTCCGGTGAGGGCACGCAGCAGATCGGCCTCGGCGCTCGCGCTGTCGTCGATGGCGAAGCGCCGGGTCAGAGGTCGTGCGGCTTGCTGCACTTCGCCGAGGAGCAGGGTGGGCACGTCACGATGCCCGCTCGCCACGAAGGCGGCGGGGTCCACGACCTGCCAGGACAGTTCGACGGTGGCCGTGAACTCGAACGCGTCGTTGTCGCTCGGCAGCGCGATCGCCGCGTGATGGGGGTGAACGCCCATGTCGACCTCGTACAACGCTGTGTAGCGCTTGCCCGCCGCCTCGCCACGGCTCGGTCGAAGCGGCGGGAGGTAGGCGTCGTACGTGCCCTTGCTGGTCGAGAAGACCAGCGCGTGGTCGATTCGGGTCAGGGACTTGCGCGCGAAGCCGAAGCGGGAGAGCTGGCGCACGGTGATGACGGGATCGATCAGTGGGGTGTGACGGTCGGCCGGTTGCTGCCAGTCCGGTGGTTGGCGGAGATCAGGCATGGCGTGTGCCTCCTCGACTGGTGTGTGCCGTGGGTCCGTGCGGTCCCGGCGCCCCGGCGGGCTGTGGAAGTACGGTCAGCAGCCGGGCAGCCACGCCCGGCGGAGGAGCGCCGTCCTCGCCGCGCAGGGTGCGCAGCAGGTGACTGAGGCGCTGGTGTTCCGCGGAGGTGGTGATCAGCGTCGGGAGGAGAGAGGCGAGCGCCCACTCGGTGGCGGGGTCCCGGTCGGCTGTGCGGATCCACGTGCTCAGCACGCGGAGTGCGTCTGCGGTGCGTCGGCGGTCGTTGAGCGCGGCCCGCCAGAGTCGAGCGATCCGGCCGGCCGTCGCCCCACCGTTCCCGGCGGAGGAGGCGTACCACTCGAGGAGCAGCGGTTGTCGGTCCGGCTCGCCGTCCTTCGTCCGCTGGCAGGCGCTGAGGAAACCGCCCACCGCGAGGTCGTGCGCCGGCCGGTCGTCGTCGAGCCGGGCCAGGAGGTCGGTGAGGACCTCGTCGCGGACCGGCGAGAGCAGGAGCATCTCCACGGACTCGGCGAGCTCGTCGACCATGTCCTTGTCGGGTTCCACCTCGTCGTCGGCCTCGCTGTCGGGCAGTTTGTACTCGTGGCGGATGGCCCGGCGCAGGGCGGCGAGCGTTTCCTGGGGACGTTCCGCGCCGATCAGGCCGTAGGCGCGGATCGCCACCCAGCGCATCCCGATCTCGTCGCTCGTGCACCAGGAGCTGAGGATGTGCGGGATGTTCGGCGTCCCGAGCAGATGCGCCAGTGTCAGCGCGTTGACGGCGACCAGACGGTGGCGGAACAGGTGGGAGGTGACCCAGGGCTCGATGACCAGAGCCATGGTGGAGGGAAGGTCCGCGAAGGCGAGGACGGCGACGGTCGATGCGGCACGTGTACGTACCAGTGGACGACCGTCGTCGATGAGTCTGCCCAGCCACTGGAGCAGGGCGGGGCGGGCCGAGGGGTGCCCGGTCCACACCTCGCGCAGCAGGACGAGGGACACCCGGTCGTCGAGGAACCTCGCCTTGGACTGGGGGACCGGGCCCCACTCCGTGTTCTCCTCCTCGTCGTACCGCTTGGCACGGGCGAGTTGCAGCCGCTTGAGGATGTGTGTTCCGAACACGGGGACCCGCGGCTGGAGCGCGGAGTTCTGGGTGTTCTGGAGGAATCCGTAGAGCAGATCGCTCAGCTCGGCCGTCAACGCGTACGGACCCTCGTCGAAGGCGGCCAGGGCGACGAGGAAGGCCTTGTCCCGAAGCGGGACCCGCTCCTCGTCCTCCTCGAACCACTCCTGCACCTGGTTCTCCAGGCTGAGCAGAGAGAAGTTCCGGACGTCGGCCTCGGTGACATCCCCGTCGACGTACTGCTTGAGGACCTTCGCGAAGGCTTCCACCTCACGCAGTTGCCGGTCGCGGCCGAGGAACTCCGTCACGGACGCGAGCGCCAGCAGGCGCTGGGCTGTGGCCCCGTCGGTCAGCTCGCGCAGATGTACGGCCAGTACTTCTCCGGCCTTCGGCGGCTGCCAGGTCACGGGAGTGATGTCCTCCAGCGCGGCGCTGGCATCGACCGTGATGACCAAGAAGGCGTCGTCTTTGGCCAGCCGCTCGCGTGCGGCCAGGAGATGCGGCTCGCGCAGAGGAGTGTCCCGGCGCGTCGTCAGATCGCACAGCGCGTAGCCCTTGGCCGGGTGCTGGTCGTCGCTCAGCTGCTTGACCAGGTCCGCCGGGCTGGTGTCGCGGAGCAGAATGCGGACTGAGGACGCCTGTACCTGGCGCAGCAGCATCAGCGCGGCAGTGCGCCGTCCGCTGAAGTGCCTGCCGGAGAGGACGAGGACGCGCTCCTCGCGCAGCCGTGCCACCAGAGCCTCGAAGGCGCCCTGGTCGGTGACGAACAAGGGGGCGAGTCGGTCCAGCGTCGCTTGCGGGACCTCGCCGGACCCGTGGCCCGCCGCGGAGATGCCGAAGTGGTAGACCTCCGTCTTGCTGCCCATGATCACGTCACCCGCGACCAGGCCACCGCTCACCCCGTGCTGATCCCTGCCGACCAGGCTGCCGCCGAACCGGGCGTTGGCGCCCACCCCCATCGCCTTGGGGCTGTGGTCGACCAGGTCCCGGCGGGCGGACCAGGCGGCCTGCGGCCGGTCCGTCTCCTCGGCCTCGTCGGGTTCCGCGGACTCGGCTCCGGGCTTCGGCGGTGCGTCGGGCGTACCCGCTTCCTTGTCGGCCGCGGCTGGTGCCGGGGGCGGGCCGGCGGCCGTCGCCTGGGGTCCAGGTCCTCCCGCACTCACTTCTGCTCACCTGGCCCGGTGGACCCACCGCCGAGGTGCACGTCGCCGGTGACCCTTCCCTGCCCGGAGACACCGTGCTGGTCGCCGGCCACGTAGCTCCCACCGAACGAGGCGCCGCTGAGGTCGATGGCGGCAGGCCCGGAGGACGTCGTACCGGTGTGGGGCGCGCTGGGATCCGCCGCGCGGTCGGCAGCGGCGGGGCCCGACGAAGCGGGCCGACCGTGCAGCCACGCCACCGTCGGTCCTTCCTTCGTCTCCACGGTGATGCGGTGGAAGTCGTCCGGGCGCACCCCCAGCGGGCCGTGGCGCACCACACCCCGGTAGATGCCGTCGGACACGCACAGCACGCTGGCCTCCTCGCGCTGCTTGAGCGCGTCGCGCAGCGGATCGGAGTCCAGGAGGCGTACCGCGTGATTGAGGTCCGAGCCGACCCAGCCGTCCAGCTCGTCGACGGCGACGTAGCCGGAGGAGAGAACGATGCGCAGGCGCATCTGGGCGCTCGCCGCCATCAAACGGTTCTTGCTGTGCAGAAGAGCGGGGGTCTCGGTCAGCAGCGTCTTCACCAGCGTCGGCACGGAGGCCTGGGCGTCGACCAGCTCCATGACGGAGTCGCCGCGATCCGCCCGCAGCCGCGCGGTCTCGTGGATGTCCGCCTTGAGGAGCGTGGAGTCCACGACCTCGTACAGGAGGCGACGCAGGTAGGCCTGCTCCACGTCGTCGCGGGTGCCGAACCGCTCGATGTCGAAGAGCAGGATGGTGCGATGCATGGGGTCGGTCATGGTCTGCCTCTCGCAGGTCGCCGTCGTTGTGCAGCACGATGGCGCGGCGAGGCGGCGCGTCCGAGGACCGATGACACGGACGAACTGTGACCGCGTGCACAGAACAGACGTGCACCGAGAAGGGGCGACCGTCAGGCGGGCCGCTCGCCGATGATGCGGCGCAATGCCTCCGGCCGCAGTACGACGATGCGGCGGCGCTGGGTGACCACCACTTGTTTGTCCCGCAGCTCCTTGAGGAGCCGGGCCACCGCCTCGCGGGACGAGCCCACGGAGCCGGCGAACTCCTGCTGGCTGAGCCGGACGGTGAGTTCGACGCCCTCGGCGGTGTGACGGCCGTGGGTGCGGACGAGTTCCAGGAGGAGCACGGCCAGCCGCTCGCGGACCGTCAGCGCCGCCCACTCGAGCCGTCGCCGGTCGGTGGCGCGCTGCCGGTCGGTGCCCAGCCCCAGCAGACTCAGAGCGACGCGAGGGCTGCCGGACAGGAAGGCGGTGAAGCGGGTCTCGTCTATGGCCACCGCCTCTACGGGATCCAGGGCCGTCACGGTCGCCGAGCGGTGGCGGCCGCTGAGGGCCGCGCCCTCGCCGATGATGTCGCCGGGGCCGCGCAGCGCGAGCAACGCTTCGTAGCCGTTCGCCGCGATGGCCGTCACCTTCGTCCAGCCGTGCAGCAGGAGCAGGACGTGGGTGGAGGGTTCCTCCTGGTGCATGAGCACGCTGCGAGCCGGGTAGCGCAGGAAGCGTCCGACCGCCAGCAGAGCCACGCGGTCTTCCTTCTCCAACCTGGCGAGGAAGGGCACTCCGTCGTCGAAGCCGTCGTCGTCCCACGCGCGCGTACGACCCGCCGCCATTCACCGCCCCCGTGTCAGCCGTGTTGAACCCGCAACGAGTCAACGTACTTGAGGCCACGAAGCCAGAGCTGGCGACAATCAGCCGTCCTGGAAGCCGCTCAGGGAACCAGTGGCGGATAATCGGCGTTGAATCATTATTGAAGGCAGCAGTCTGTTGCAGCCGAGTCCGGGGGAAGTGGTCTCGTGTCGAATCCGCAATGGCAGCCGGCGCCCTGGCCGCCGCAGCAGAACCAGCAGGGCTCGATGCTGGCCGCGCACGCGGACCGGGAGCGGGCGGTCGATGTGCTGCGGGCCGGGTTCGCCGAGGGGCGGCTGCCGCAGCCGGAGTACGAGAAGCGGGTCGAGCGGGCCTATCAGGCGCGGACCCTGGGGGAGCTGACCACTCTCGTCGCGGATCTGCCGCAGGGGCCCGTGGGGCCGCAGCAGATGCCGATGGCGGGGCCCATGGCGCCGGTCCCGCGGACCTTCCTGCCGCCTCCGCCGCCGCCCACCAACGGCAAGGCGATCGGCTCGCTGGTCTGTGGACTGGGGACCTTCGCCTGTGGAGGCCTCACAGCGATCCCGGCCGTCATCCTCGGACACATGGCCCGCGGTGAGATCCGTCGCACGCAGCAGCAGGGCGACGGGCTGGCCGTCGGTGGCATCGTGCTCGGCTGGCTGTGGATCGCCGGCTGGGCGTTCCTGCTGCTCATCATCATGATCGGGGTCGCGAGTTCGAGCTCGGGCTGACGCGGTCGGGGGCGGAATCCGGCCACGCTCCGGAAACCCCCGACTACCGGGACGAATACCGCACGCGGGGGCGAGAAGTCCGGCGTGTCGGAGTGGACTGCATTTGTTTTGACCGAAGTCCGTGAGGTAGGTACGCTCAGACCTTGTGCCTGGGGTGTGCCTGGGCTCCTGTGCGTGTCATCTGCCGCACGGCGAGTCCGGATCAGGTCGCTCAATCTGATCACGGCCACCGCAATCTGCCGCTTCCCGCTCTTGAGCGGGGGTCTGCAGTATTCGACACACCCGACCGCGTGGGTCGGCAAAGTTCCAGGTTAGCTTTACTACTCGGCACACAGAAACCGGAGAAGTAGTGCCTACGATCCAGCAGCTGGTCCGGAAGGGCCGGCAGGACAAGGTCGAGAAGAACAAGACGCCCGCACTCGAGGGTTCGCCCCAGCGTCGTGGCGTCTGCACGCGTGTGTTCACGACCACCCCGAAGAAGCCGAACTCGGCCCTCCGTAAGGTCGCGCGTGTGCGTCTGACCAGCGGCATCGAGGTCACGGCCTACATCCCGGGTGAGGGACACAACCTGCAGGAGCACTCCATCGTGCTCGTGCGCGGTGGCCGTGTGAAGGACCTGCCCGGTGTTCGTTACAAGATCATCCGCGGTTCGCTCGACACCCAGGGTGTCAAGAACCGCAAGCAGGCCCGCAGCCGCTACGGCGCCAAGAAGGAGAAGTAAGAATGCCTCGTAAGGGCCCCGCCCCGAAGCGCCCGGTCATCATCGACCCGGTCTACGGTTCTCCTCTGGTGACCTCCCTCATCAACAAGGTGCTGCTGAACGGCAAGCGCTCCACCGCCGAGCGCATCGTGTACGGCGCCATGGAGGGCCTGCGTGAGAAGTCGGGCAACGACCCGGTCATCACGCTGAAGCGCGCGCTCGAGAACATCAAGCCGACCCTCGAGGTCAAGTCCCGCCGTGTCGGTGGCGCGACCTACCAGGTTCCGGTCGAGGTCAAGCCCGGCCGCGCCAACACCCTCGCGCTCCGCTGGCTCGTCGGTTACTCCCGCGCCCGTCGCGAGAAGACGATGACCGAGCGTCTGATGAACGAGCTGCTCGACGCCTCCAACGGCCTCGGCGCTGCCGTCAAGAAGCGCGAGGACACGCACAAGATGGCCGAGTCCAACAAGGCCTTCGCGCACTACCGCTGGTAGTCGCTACCCACATCGAGACCGAGAGAAGACTGAAGCCTTATGGCTACCACTTCACTTGACCTGGCCAAGGTGCGCAACATCGGCATCATGGCTCACATCGACGCGGGCAAGACGACGACGACCGAGCGGATCCTGTTCTACACCGGCGTCTCGTACAAGATCGGTGAGGTCCACGACGGCGCTGCCACGATGGACTGGATGGAGCAGGAGCAGGAGCGTGGCATCACGATCACCTCTGCTGCCACCACCTGTCACTGGCCGCTCGAGAACGACGACTACACGATCAACATCATCGACACCCCCGGGCACGTCGACTTCACCGTTGAGGTGGAGCGCTCCCTGCGTGTGCTCGATGGTGCTGTGACGGTGTTCGACGGCGTCGCCGGCGTTGAGCCGCAGTCCGAGACGGTGTGGCGTCAGGCCGACCGTTACGGCGTGCCGCGCATCTGCTTCGTGAACAAGCTGGACCGTACCGGTGCCGAGTTCCACCGCTGCGTCGACATGATCGTCGACCGCCTCGGTGCGACCCCGCTGGTCATGCAGCTCCCGATCGGTGCCGAGGCCGACTTCCAGGGTGTCGTCGACCTCGTCACGATGAAGGCGTTCGTCTGGTCGGCCGAGGCCGCCAAGGGCGAGGCGTACGACATCGTCGACATCCCGGCCACGCACACCGAGGCTGCCGAGGAGTACCGCGGCAAGCTGCTCGAGGCGATCGCCGAGAACGACGAAGAGATGATGGAGCTGTACCTGGAGGGCACCGAGCCCACCGTGGAGCAGCTGTACGCGGCCGTGCGCCGCATCACCATCGCCTCCGGCAAGGGCGGCGACACCACCGTCACCCCCGTGTTCTGCGGCACCGCGTTCAAGAACAAGGGCGTTCAGCCCCTGCTCGACGCCGTCGTGCGCTACCTGCCGACCCCGCTCGACGTCGAGGCCATCGAGGGCCACGACGTCAAGGACCCCGAGGTCGTCGTCAAGCGCAAGCCGTCGGACGACGAGCCGCTGGCTGCCCTCGCGTTCAAGATCATGAGCGACCCGCACCTGGGCAAGCTCACCTTCGTCCGGGTTTACTCGGGCCGCCTGGAGTCCGGCACCGCGGTGCTGAACCCCGTCAAGGGCAAGAAGGAGCGCATCGGCAAGATCTACCGCATGCACGCGAACAAGCGTGAGGAGATCGAGTCGGTGGGCGCCGGCGACATCGTCGCCGTCATGGGTCTGAAGCAGACCACCACGGGCGAGACGCTCTGTGACGACAAGCAGCAGGTCATCCTGGAGTCCATGGACTTCCCGGCGCCTGTCATCCAGGTCGCCATCGAGCCGAAGTCCAAGGGTGACCAGGAGAAGCTGGGTGTCGCCATCCAGCGCCTCTCGGAGGAGGACCCCTCCTTCCAGGTCCACTCGGACGAGGAGACCGGCCAGACCATCATCGGTGGTATGGGTGAGCTTCACCTCGAGGTGCTCGTCGACCGCATGAAGCGCGAGTTCCGCGTCGAGGCGAACGTCGGCAAGCCGCAGGTCGCGTACCGCGAGACGATCCGCAAGGCCGTCGAGCGCGTGGACTACACCCACAAGAAGCAGACCGGTGGTACCGGTCAGTTCGCCAAGGTGCAGATCGCGATCGAGCCCATCGAGGGCGGCGAGTCGTCGTACGAGTTCGTGAACAAGGTCACCGGTGGCCGTATCCCGCGGGAGTACATCCCGTCGGTGGACGCCGGTGCGCAGGAGGCCATGCAGTTCGGCATCCTCGCCGGTTACGAGATGACGGGCGTCCGCGTCACGCTTCTCGACGGTGCCTACCACGAGGTCGACTCCTCGGAGCTGGCCTTCAAGATCGCCGGTTCGCAGGCCTTCAAGGAGGCCGCGCGCAAGGCGTCCCCCGTGCTGCTCGAGCCGATGATGGCCGTTGAGGTCACCACGCCCGAGGACTACATGGGCGATGTCATCGGTGACATCAACTCCCGCCGTGGCCAGATCCAGGCCATGGAGGAGCGCAGCGGCGCTCGCGTCGTGAAGGGCCTCGTGCCCCTCTCGGAGATGTTCGGCTACGTCGGAGACCTCCGCAGCAAGACGTCGGGTCGCGCGAGCTACTCGATGCAGTTCGACTCCTACGCCGAGGTTCCGCGGAACGTCGCCGAGGAGATCATCGCGAAGGCCAAGGGCGAGTAACTCACTCGAGTTCACGCTTTAGGCTTGACTCCGGAGCCCGACCGGGCGTTCAGGGGCGTATGTCCCTGAATGCCCTCGGGCCCGGGCTTTCCAGCAAAGATCACCTGGCGCCGATGAAGCAAGGCGTACAGAACCACTCCACAGGAGGACCCAGTGGCGAAGGCGAAGTTCGAGCGGACTAAGCCGCACGTCAACATCGGCACCATCGGTCACATTGACCACGGTAAGACGACCCTCACGGCCGCCATTACCAAGGTGCTGCACGACGCGTACCCGGACATCAACGAGGCGTCCGCGTTCGACCAGATCGACAAGGCTCCTGAGGAGCGCCAGCGCGGTATCACCATCTCCATCGCGCACGTCGAGTACCAGACCGAGGCGCGTCACTACGCCCACGTCGACTGCCCGGGTCACGCGGACTACATCAAGAACATGATCACCGGTGCCGCGCAGATGGACGGCGCGATCCTCGTGGTCGCCGCCACCGACGGCCCGATGCCGCAGACCAAGGAGCACGTGCTCCTGGCCCGCCAGGTCGGCGTTCCGTACATCGTCGTCGCCCTGAACAAGGCCGACATGGTGGACGACGAGGAGATCCTGGAGCTCGTCGAGCTCGAGGTCCGTGAGCTCCTCTCCGAGTACGAGTTCCCGGGCGACGACGTTCCCGTCGTCAAGGTCTCGGCTCTCAAGGCGCTCGAGGGCGACAAGGAGTGGGGCAACTCGGTCCTGGAGCTCATGAAGGCCGTCGACGAGTCGATTCCGGAGCCGGAGCGCGACGTCGACAAGCCGTTCCTCATGCCGATCGAGGACGTCTTCACGATCACCGGTCGCGGTACGGTCGTCACCGGCCGTATCGAGCGTGGTGTCCTGAAGGTCAACGAGACCGTCGACATCATCGGCATCAAGACCGAGAAGACCACCACCACGGTCACCGGCATCGAGATGTTCCGCAAGCTGCTCGACGAGGGCCAGGCCGGTGAGAACGTCGGTCTGCTCCTCCGTGGCATCAAGCGCGAGGACGTCGAGCGCGGCCAGGTCATCATCAAGCCGGGTTCGGTCACGCCGCACACCGAGTTCGAGGCGCAGGCGTACATCCTGTCGAAGGACGAGGGTGGCCGTCACACCCCGTTCTTCAACAACTACCGCCCGCAGTTCTACTTCCGTACGACGGACGTGACCGGCGTCGTGACCCTCCCCGAGGGCACCGAGATGGTCATGCCGGGTGACAACACCGAGATGAAGGTGGAGCTCATCCAGCCCGTCGCCATGGAGGAGGGCCTCAAGTTCGCCATCCGTGAGGGTGGCCGGACCGTCGGCGCCGGCCAGGTCACCAAGATCAACAAGTAAGTCCGCTTACTTGCTGGGCTTGATGCCTGGTAGCTCCTAGAGCTCAGGAAGGGCCCGCACGACTTCGGTCGTGCGGGCCCTTTCGCATGCCCTGGGGGCGTCAGGCCTTCGCCTGCGAGGGTCGCCACAGCCAGGGCCGGGCGTCCGGGGAGAGTCCCGCGGCCGTCGGGCCGTGGCGGTCGGTCACCAGGGACGGGCCGTCCAGGGTGACGGGGTCGGTCGCGGGGCGCAGGACGCGGCCGTTCTCCAGGAGCTGGACGCGGCCGTCGGTGCCGAGGCCGAGGAGGTGGTCGCCCGCGGCCGACACCGGGCCGTACCCGGGGAAGTCCACGGCCGGGCCGCCGGGGCTCAGCAGCCGGGCGGAGGCGGGCGGGCGGTAGAAGAGGCGGCCGTTCGCCGCGGCGATCGCGTCGGCGGGGACGGGCAGGCCGGTCAGCGGGGCGGGGCCGTCCGGTGTCCAGTGGTGCACGGTGTCGCGGCCGGGCGCGTACACGTGCACCTGGCCGTCGTCCGCCACGACCGCCGTGAGGCCGTCCTGGACCTGGCCGCCGCCGAGGTCCCGCCACGGCGACCAGGTGCCCGCCGCGTCCCGTACGCGGGTGCTCACGCCCTGCGCGGCGTTGCGGACGAAGAGATGGACACGGCCGTCGGGCGCGGTGACCGCCACCGGGACGCCGATCCGGCGGCCGCGGTCGGCGTCGGCGCCCTCGGGGTTGCCGAGGCCGACCCACGCGCCGTATCTGCGGGGCCCGCGCTCTTCCAGGGCCACGATCTCGCGGGCGTCGGTCGCGCCCCGGCCCTCGATCGCGGCGAGCCGCAGGCCCAGGATCAGATGGCGGCCGTCGGGGAGCGCGGCGCCGCCGAGGACCGGGGCGAGCGGGCCGCCGCCGAGGTCGACGGGGCCGCCGAACTCCCCGTCGCGTTCCTCGTACCGCACCGCCCGCAGCCCCAGGACGCCGTACGCCGTGAGGGTGCCGTCGCCCCGGGGGAAGAGGGCGAGCCGCGGCCCGGGATAGCGGTGGTGGGTGGCGCGGACCCAGCCCTTGCGGTTGGTCAGGGGGCGGTCGCCGCCCACGTTGTAGTCGCCGCAGCCCGACGGGTTGCCGCAGTTCCAGTCGGGGCCCGCGCCGTAGGGGACGAGATGGGCGGCCTTGGTGCCGAGCACCTGCGACGGGAGGTTCTTGGGCCAGTGGTGGTTGTAGTAGCCGCGGAAGGCGGTGACGGCGACGGCCGGCGGTCCGGACTTCGCCGCTTGCGTCCAGCGGATCAGCGCGGCCCAGGCGAAGCAGGCGACGGCCGTGTGGTCGGCGTGGTCGGAGTAGCCGGGCTGCTCGCTGTCGCGGATCTGGGTGGCCCGGTCGCTCGCCTGGAGGTCCGGATCCGGATCGAGGGTGTGCACGAGGGTGGGGCGGTACCGCTCGAAGAGCTCCACGAGTACGCCGGTCAGCGCGTCGTAGTCGTAACTCTGGACCGTGCGCAGCGGGGAGCCGTCGGGTACGAGTGTGCGCAGTCGCAGCCCGGGTTCGCGCCACAGCGCGGGGACGCCCATGTGGCCCGCCGGGGTGTGCATCGCGAGGTCCAGGTGGACCAACTCGACGCGGCGGCCCCGGTGTTCGAGGACGTTCACCTCCACCTGGAACCCGCTGCGCAGCCGCACGGCGGACACGTCCCAGGGAGTGAAGACGGGCAGCCCGAGCTGGGTCGCGTAGGACTGGCGCAGGCCCTGGTGGCGGGCGGCGGAGTAGGCGGCCTTGTTCGGCGCGGGCTGCCGGTCGTCGGGCGTCTTGTTGCGCCCGTCGGCCTCGCCCGCGGTCACGTACACGCAGACCAGCGGCGTACCGGTGCCGAAGGCGTGCTGGGCGTCCGGGTTCATGAAGTACAGGTCGTCGTCGGGGTGGGCGAGGACCTGGAGCAGCAGGGCGCGCTCCGCCTGGGCGGCGGGCAGGCCGGAGGCGGGGGAGGGGGCGGTGAGGTGCGGCGGGGGAGCGGGGGTGCGGGAACAGGCGGTGAGCGAGCCGGCGGTGGCGAGGGCCGCCGCGCTGCCGAGGACGACCGTCCGGCGTGACATTCCACGCTCAAGCCGCTTTTCGGGCCTCGATATCGCAGGTCGCTTCCGCACGAGGGCGCACTCCGTCCGCTGTGGAGGCAGCGGTCGGTGGTGCGCTCGCCTCTGTTCAGGTGTTCCGGTGGTTCACCTGGAGAGAGGGTCGCCGGGGGACCGGGGTTCCATGCACGTACATGTTCCGTTCACCCGGAAGGGCGGGGAACGGACGGTGCCCCCGTCCTCGGAGTGCGAGGACGGGGGCACCGGGAGCCGCGGACGGTCAGTGCCGGCCCGCCTGGGGCTTGGCGTTGACCAGGACGGCCGCGCAGATGCCCGCCAGGAGCATCGCGCCGACCGCGTACCAGATCGCGTGGGTGTAGCCGTGGACGATGCCCGCGGCGACGACCTGGTCCTTCTTCGAGGGGTCGGTCATGTGCGTCGCGATGTACGAGCCCGTGGCCGAGGTCGCGATCGTGTTCAGCAGGGCCGTGCCGAGCGAACCGCCCACCTGCTGCGAGGTGTTGACCATCGCGGAGGTGACGCCGGCGTCCTGCGGGCGGATGCCGCTGGTCGCCGTGGAGAAGACCGGCATGAACGTCAGGCCCATGCCGAGGCCGAGGATCAGCTCGGCGGGCAGGACGTGGCTGACGTACGAGGAGTCGACGCTCAGCTGGGTGAGGATCAGCAGGCCGCCGGCGGCCAGGACCATGCCCGGGACCATGAGCGCGCGGGCGGGGACCTTCGGCAGCAGGCGGGCCGAGATCTGCGTCGAGCCGATGATGATCGCCACCGACATCGGCAGGAAGGCCAGGCCGGTGCGGACCGGCGAGTAGCCGAGGATGCCCTGGAGGTAGTAGGTCATGAACAGGAACAGGCCGAACATGCCGATCGTGGCCAGGCCCATGGTCAGGAAGCAGCCGGCCCGGTTGCGGTCCTTCAGGATGCGCAGCGGCAGCAGCGGCGACTTGGCGCGGGACTGCCAGAACACGAACGCGACGAGCAGCACCGCACCGCCGATCAGCAGCGAGACGACCATCGAGTCGCCCCAGCCGCGCGGCTCGGCCTCCGAGAAGCCGTAGACGATCGCGACGAGACCGCCGCAGCCCAGGATCACGCCGGGCACGTCGAGCTTGATGTCCTTGTGGCCCGCGCGGTCGTTCAGCAGGATCACGGCGCCGATGACGGCGACGATCGCGATCGGGATGTTGACGTACAGGCACCAGCGCCAGTTCAGGTACGAGGTGAGGATGCCGCCGAGCAGCAGGCCGACGGCGCCGCCCGCGCCCGCGAGCGCGCCGTAGATGCCGAACGCCTTGCCGCGCTCGCGCGGGTCGGTGAACGTCGTGGTCATCAGCGACAGCGCCGACGGTGCGAGGATCGCGCCGAAGACGCCCTGCAGCGCACGTGCGCCGAACAGCATGCCGGAGCTCTGCGCGGCGCCGCCGATCGCGGAGGCGAGGGCGAAGCCGATCAGGCCGATGATGAAGGTGCGCTTGCGGCCGACGAGGTCGGCGACCCGGCCGCCGAGCAGGAGCAGGCCGCCGAAGGCCAGGGTGTAGGACGTGATGACCCACTGGCGGTTGGCGTCGGACATGCCGAGGGCCGTCTGGGCGGACGGCAGCGCGATGTTCACGATGGTCGCGTCGAGGACCACCATCAGCTGGGCCAGGGCGATGACGACCAGGCCCCACCAGCGGCGGGGGTCGGGCGCATCGGCCGCCGGTGCGGCGGGGGAGGCCGGCGCCGTCCGGTTGGCGCCGACGGATATGGAGTCGCTCATGGCGAGGTGTCGCTTCCTTTGGGTCGCGTGAAGGTGAGGGGGGACGCGCCGCGCGGGGAGGGGCGGGGCGGTCGGGGGCTCTGCGTGGAGCCTGATCGTCAGTATCGCTGACTATCAGAATCAGGATACGCTATGGGGCATGACGGACGACCCCTTCTCCGCGGGACCGCTGACGCACCGCCTCGGGTACCTCGTCAAGCTCGCTTTTCACCAATTGTCCGGGATGCTCGCCGAGGCGCTGGAGCCGTACGGGGTGAATCCGCGTGAGGTGGGCGTGCTGTCGGTCATCGCGACGGACGGCGAGGAGCGCTCGCAGCACGAGCTGGCCCAGCTGATCGGGGTGGACCGCACGACGATGGTCGCGGTCATCGACGCCCTGGAGGACAAGGGTCTGGTCGAGCGGCGCCGCAGCGCGGTGGACCGCCGGCGCAACGTCGTGGCGCTCACCCCGGCCGGCGTCACCTGTCAGCGCGAGGCGGACCGGGCCCGCGTCGAGACGGAGCGGGCCTATCTGGCGCCGCTGGACGAGGCGTCGGCGCAGGCGCTGACCGAGGCGCTGCGCACGCTGTACGTGGCCCACGCGGCTCGGTAGCGGCCGGGTTTGACCTTCGTCACTCTCGGGGTAGTCTCTACGGCCCGATTGGCCCCGGACATGCCCCGTATGGCAGACTAGCGGGGTTGCTCGGTTGAGTGCCGATGCTGCGCGCCTCCCGTCGGGAGGACCGAAAGCGAGTCCCACAGTACTCGTCGCCCCATCTGTCGCCTGCGGCAGCGCTGGAGCGGACGTACGGGAATCTTTCGGGAAGTTCAGCGCGGAACTCCAACCAGGCGCCTGGTGGGTTTCTTCCCCCAGCCTTGCGGCCTTGGGCCGCGGTTCCTGTAGCAGGGAAATCCGTACGGATATTTCTGTCAGCGAGACCGCGACACGCCCGACCGCGTGGGTCGGAGGAAGTGTGAAACAGGGCCCTCAGGAGCCAGAGCGTTACGAGAGACAGGACTACTAAGTAGCCATGGCGGGACAGAAGATCCGCATCCGGCTCAAGGCCTACGACCACGAGGTCATCGACTCCTCGGCGAAGAAGATCGTCGAGACGGTGACGCGTACTGGTGCGTCGGTCGCGGGCCCGGTGCCGCTGCCTACCGAGAAGAACGTGTACTGCGTCATCAAGTCGCCGCACAAGTACAAGGACTCGCGCGAGCACTTCGAGATGCGCACGCACAAGCGCCTGATCGACATCCTCGACCCGACGCCGAAGACCGTTGACTCCCTGATGCGACTCGACCTTCCGGCCGGCGTCGACATCGAGATCAAGCTCTGAGGGCCGGTGATCTGAAGATGACTAAGCAGATCAAGGGCATCCTGGGCGAGAAGCTCGGCATGACGCAGGTGTGGGACGAGAACAACCGCGTTGTTCCGGTCACCGTCGTCAAGGCCGGCCCCAACGTCGTGACCCAGGTCCGCACGAACGACGTGGACGGCTACGAGTCCGTCCAGATCGCGTTCGGCGAGATCGACCCGCGCAAGGTGAACAAGCCCCTCAAGGGCCACTTCGCCAAGGCCGACGTCACCCCCCGTCGTCACCTCGTCGAGATCCGTACCGCTGACGCCAGCGAGTACACCCTCGGCCAGGAGATCACCGCTGAGACCTTCGAGTCCGGCATCAAGGTGGACGTGACCGGCAAGAGCAAGGGCAAGGGCTTCGCCGGTGTCATGAAGCGTCACAACTTCGCCGGTGGCAAGGCATCGCACGGTGCCCACCGCGTGCACCGCAAGCCGGGCTCGATCGGTGGCTGCGCCACCCCCGGCCGTGTGTTCAAGGGCCTCCGCATGGCGGGCCGTATGGGCAACGAGCGGGTCACCACCCAGAACCTGACCGTCCACGCCGTTGACGCGGAGAAGGGTCTGCTGCTCATCAAGGGCGCGGTTCCCGGTCCGAACGGCGGCCTCGTCCTGGTCCGCACTGCGGCCAAGGGGGCCTGAGGTAACCGATGAGCACTGTTGACATCCTTTCGCCGGCAGGCGACAAGACCGGGACGGTCGAGCTCCCCGCGGAGATCTTCGCCGTCGAGAAGATCAGCGTTCCGCTGCTTCACCAGGTCGTCGTCGCGCAGCTGGCCGCTGCCCGCCAGGGCACGCACAAGACCAAGACCCGTGGCGAAGTCCGTGGTGGTGGCAAGAAGCCTTACCGCCAGAAGGGCACCGGCCGCGCCCGTCAGGGCTCGACCCGCGCGCCGCAGTTCGCCGGTGGTGGCGTCGTGCACGGTCCCGTGCCGCGTGACTACTCGCAGCGGACCCCGAAGAAGATGAAGGCTGCCGCGCTGCGTCACGCCCTCACCGACCGGGCCCGCAACGCTCGCATCCACGTCGTCTCCGGCGTGGTCGAGGGCGAGGTCTCCACGAAGGCCGCCAAGACGCTGTTCGGCAAGATCTCGGAGCGCAAGAACCTGCTCCTGGTCGCCGACCGCGCCGACGAGGCCGCGTGGCTCTCCGCCCGCAACCTGCCCCAGGTCCACATCCTGGAGCCGGGCCAGCTGAACACGTACGACGTTCTCGTCTCGGACGACGTGGTCTTCACCCAGGCCGCTTTCGAGTCCTTCGTGTCTGGCCCCAAGGCCGCTGACACCGAAGGGAGCGAGGCCTGATGGCTACGCGTCACCCGAGCATCGCCTCGAAGGCCGCCAAGGCCGCCAAGGCCGCGCGCGTCGCCAAGGCGAAGCGCATCGCGACCGAGGGCAAGATCGCTGTCGAGCCCACGCCGCTGAGCAAGTCCTTCACGGACCCGCGCGACGTTCTCGTCAAGCCGGTCGTCTCCGAGAAGTCGTACGCGCTTCTCGACGAGGGCAAGTACACGTTCATCGTGGCCCCCGGCGCCAACAAGACCCAGATCAAGCAGGCCGTCGAGGCGGTCTTCTCGGTCAAGGTCACCGGCGTCAACACGATCAACCGTCAGGGCAAGCGCAAGCGCACGCGCACCGGTTTCGGCAAGCGTGCCGACACCAAGCGCGCGATCGTGACCCTTGCTGAGGGCGACCGTATCGACATCTTCGGCCAGGCCTCCTAACGGAGCGCCCGGTCCGAATATCGGACGAGGACTGAGAAATGGGAATCCGCAAGTACAAGCCGACTACGCCGGGCCGTCGTGGCTCCAGCGTCGCCGACTTCGTCGAGGTCACGCGGTCCACGCCGGAGAAGTCGCTGGTCCGCCCCCTGCACAGCAAGGGCGGTCGTAACAACTCCGGTCGCGTGACCGTTCGCCACCAGGGTGGCGGACACAAGCGCGCCTACCGCGTGATCGACTTCCGTCGGCACGACAAGGACGGCGTTCCGGCCAAGGTCGCTCACATCGAGTACGACCCCAACCGCACCGCCCGCATCGCCCTCCTGCACTACGCGGACGGCGAGAAGCGCTACATCCTGGCCCCGCGCGGTCTCGCGCAGGGTGCCGTGGTGGAGAACGGCCCGGCGGCCGACATCAAGCCCGGTAACAACCTGGCGCTCCGCAACATCCCGGTCGGTACCACGATCCACGCGATCGAGCTCCGTCCCGGTGGTGGCGCCAAGTTCGCCCGCTCCGCGGGTGCCTCCGTGCAGCTGCTGGCCAAGGAGGGCGCCATGGCGCACCTCCGTATGCCGTCCGGTGAGATCCGCCTGGTCGACGTGCGCTGCCGCGCCACCGTCGGCGAGGTCGGCAACGCCGAGCAGTCCAACATCAACTGGGGCAAGGCCGGCCGCATGCGCTGGAAGGGCGTCCGCCCGACCGTGCGTGGTGTCGTGATGAACCCGGTTGACCACCCGCACGGTGGTGGTGAAGGCAAGACCTCCGGTGGTCGTCACCCGGTCTCGCCGTGGGGCAAGAAGGAGGGTCGTACTCGTGATCGCAACAAGGCGAGCAACAAGTACATCGTCCGCCGCCGCAAGTCGAACAAGAAGCGCTAGGAGCGGGTTTAGATGCCGCGCAGTCTCAAGAAGGGACCCTTCGTCGACGGCCACCTCGTAAAGAAGGTGGACGTACAGAACGAAGCCGGTACCAAGAACGTCATCAAGACCTGGTCCCGTCGCTCGATGATCATCCCCAGCATGCTGGGTCACACCATCGCGGTGCACAACGGCAAGACCCACATCCCGGTGTTCGTCACCGAGTCGATGGTCGGCCACAAGCTCGGCGAGTTCTCGCCGACGCGCACCTTCCGGGGTCACGTCAAGGACGACCGGAAGTCGAAGCGCCGCTAACGCGGGGTGGAATCGACTATGACTAACACCGAAGGGACAACCATGGAAGCCAGGGCCCAGGCGCGGTACATCCGCGTCACGCCCATGAAGGCCCGCCGCGTGGTGGACCTCATCCGTGGCATGGATGCCACGGAGGCTCAGGCGGTCCTGCGTTTCGCCCCGCAGGCCGCGAGCGTGCCGGTCGGCAAGGTGCTGGACAGCGCCATTGCCAACGCCGCGCACAACTACGACCACCCGGACGCTTCGTCGCTGTTCATCAGCGAGGCGTTCGTCGATGAGGGCCCGACCCTGAAGCGGTTCCGTCCGCGTGCCCAGGGCCGTGCCTACCGGATCCGCAAGCGGACTTCGCACATCACCGTGGTCGTCAGCAGCAAGGAAGGAACCCGGTAATGGGCCAGAAGGTAAACCCGCACGGGTTCCGGCTCGGTGTCACGACCGACTTCAAGTCGCGTTGGTACGCCGACAAGCTGTACAAGGACTACGTCAAGGAAGACGTCGCCATCCGTCGGATGATGACGTCCGGCATGGAGCGCGCCGGCATCTCGAAGGTGGAGATCGAGCGCACCCGTGACCGCGTGCGTGTGGACATCCACACCGCTCGTCCCGGCATCGTCATCGGCCGTCGTGGCGCCGAGGCCGACCGCATCCGCGGTGACCTCGAGAAGCTCACGGGCAAGCAGGTCCAGCTGAACATCCTCGAGGTCAAGAACCCCGAGACCGATGCTCAGCTCGTGGCCCAGGCCGTCGCGGAGCAGCTGTCCTCCCGCGTCTCCTTCCGTCGCGCCATGCGTAAGAGCATGCAGTCGGCGATGAAGGCGGGCGCCAAGGGCATCAAGATCCAGTGTGGCGGTCGTCTCGGCGGTGCCGAGATGTCCCGTTCGGAGTTCTACCGCGAGGGCCGTGTGCCCCTGCACACGCTCCGCGCCAACGTGGACTACGGCTTCTTCGAGGCCAAGACGACCTTCGGCCGCATCGGCGTGAAGGTCTGGATCTACAAGGGCGACGTCAAGAACATCGCCGAGGTTCGCGCCGAGAACGCCGCTGCCCGCGCCGGCAACCGCCCGGCCCGTGGCGGCAACGACCGCCCGGCCGGCCGTGGTGGCCGTGGTGGCGAGCGTGGCGGTCGCGGTCGCAAGCCGCAGCAGCAGACGGCTCCGGCCGCCGAGGCCCCCAAGGCCGACGCGCCCGCCGCTGCCGCTCCGGCTGAGAGCACCGGAACGGAGGCCTGACCGAAATGCTGATCCCCCGTAGGGTCAAGCACCGCAAGCAGCACCACCCGAAGCGCAGCGGTATGTCCAAGGGTGGCACGCAGGTTGCGTTCGGTGAGTACGGCATTCAGGCCCTCACCCCGGCGTACGTGACGAACCGTCAGATCGAGGCCGCTCGTATCGCCATGACGCGTCACATCAAGCGTGGCGGCAAGGTCTGGATCAACATTTACCCGGACCGTCCCCTCACCAAGAAGCCTGCCGAGACCCGCATGGGTTCCGGTAAGGGTTCGCCGGAGTGGTGGATCGCCAACGTCAAGCCCGGACGCGTGATGTTCGAGCTGTCGTACCCCAACGAGAAGATCGCGCGTGAAGCCCTGACTCGTGCGGCCCACAAGCTGCCGATGAAGTGCAAGATCGTTAAGCGCGAAGCAGGTGAGGCGTGATGTCGGCCGGGACCAAGGCGTCCGAGCTGCGCGAGCTGGGCAACGAGGAGCTTCTCAACAAGCTCCGCGAGGCCAAGGAAGAGCTGTTCAACCTCCGCTTCCAGGCGGCGACCGGTCAGCTCGAGAACCACGGCCGGCTCAAGGCCGTCCGCAAGGACATCGCGCGGATCTACACCCTCATGCGTGAGCGCGAGCTGGGCATCGAGACGGTGGAGAGCGCCTGATGAGCGAGAAGACTGTGACTGAAGAGACTGCCGCCCGCGGCTTCCGCAAGACCCGTGAGGGCCTTGTTGTCAGCGACAAGATGGACAAGACCGTCGTCGTCGCTGTCGAGGACCGCGTCAAGCACGCGCTGTACGGCAAGGTCATCCGCCGTACGAACAAGCTCAAGGCGCACGACGAGCAGAACGCCGCCGGTGTCGGCGACCGTGTCCTCCTCATGGAGACCCGGCCGCTGTCGGCGACGAAGCGCTGGCGCGTCGTCGAGATCCTCGAGAAGGCCAAGTAATTCGCAAGATTCTCTGACGGGGATCCCCCTCAGAGTTCGTTCCGCCAGGCTCCCGGGGCAGTGCAGTTCGCTGGACTGCCCCGGGGGAACCGGCAGACAAACAGGAGATAGACGTGATCCAGCAGGAGTCGCGACTGCGCGTCGCCGACAACACGGGTGCGAAGGAAATTCTCACCATCCGTGTTCTCGGTGGCTCGGGTCGCCGCTACGCGGGCATCGGTGACGTCATCGTCGCCACCGTCAAGGACGCGATCCCCGGTGGCAACGTGAAGAAGGGTGACGTCGTCAAGGCGGTCATCGTTCGCACCGTCAAGGAGCGCCGCCGTCCGGACGGCTCGTACATCCGCTTCGACGAGAACGCCGCCGTCATTCTGAAGAACGACGGCGACCCTCGCGGCACCCGTATCTTCGGCCCGGTGGGCCGTGAGCTGCGCGAGAAGAAGTTCATGAAGATCATCTCGCTCGCGCCGGAGGTGCTGTAAGCATGAAGATCAAGAAGGGCGACCTGGTCCAGGTCATCACCGGTAAGGACAAGGGCAAGCAGGGCAAGGTCATTGCCGCTTACCCGCGCGACGAGCGCGTCCTGGTCGAGGGTGTCAACCGGGTCAAGAAGCACACCAAGGCCGGCCCCACCGCCTCCGGCTCGCAGGCCGGCGGCATCGTCACCACCGAGGCCCCCGTCCACGTCTCCAACGTCCAGCTGGTCGTGGAGAAGGACGGCAACAAGGTCGTGACGCGCGTCGGTTACCGCTTCGACGACGAAGGCAACAAGATCCGCGTTGCCAAGCGGACGGGTGAGGACATCTGATGACGACCACCACTTCCCCGCGTCTGAAGCAGAAGTACCGCGACGAGATCAAGGGCAAGCTGCAGGACGAGTTCTCGTACGAGAACGTCATGCAGATCCCCGGCCTGGTCAAGATCGTGGTCAACATGGGTGTCGGTGACGCTGCGCGTGACTCGAAGCTCATGGACGGTGCTGTCCGCGACCTGACCACCATCACGGGTCAGAAGCCGGCCATCACCAAGGCCCGCAAGTCCATCGCGCAGTTCAAGCTGCGTGAGGGCCAGCCGATCGGTGCCCACGTCACGCTTCGTGGCGACCGCATGTGGGAGTTCCTGGACCGCACCCTGTCGCTCGCGCTGCCGCGCATCCGCGACTTCCGTGGTCTGTCCCCCAAGCAGTTCGACGGCCGTGGCAACTACACCTTCGGTCTCACGGAGCAGGTCATGTTCCACGAGATCGACCAGGACAAGATCGACCGCGTCCGGGGTATGGACATCACCGTGGTCACCACGGCGACCAACGACGCTGAGGGCCGCGCGCTCCTTCGTCACCTCGGCTTCCCGTTCAAGGAGGCGTAAGCGAGATGGCGAAGAAGGCTCTCATCGCGAAGGCTGCCCGCAAGCCCAAGTTCGGCGTGCGTGCGTACACCCGCTGCCAGCGCTGCGGTCGTCCGCACTCCGTCTACCGCAAGTTCGGCCTGTGCCGCGTGTGCCTTCGTGAGATGGCTCACCGTGGCGAGCTGCCGGGCGTGACCAAGAGCTCCTGGTAGTCCCCACTTTTCGGGACTGCTTGGATCTCTCGGTAAGTAAAGGGTCGGCAGTGGCCCCCGCTCTCATGGCTTAGGCTAGGAGGGTTGGGCGCTTCTGCCGCCCTGACCGACTTACTACGCCGTAGGTCCCCGCGCCGCACCCGTCCCGCCCCTGTGTGGGGAGAGGGATGGCGCATACAGGAAACCCCGGCGAGAGAGGCCGAAGGCCAATTCATGACCATGACTGATCCGATCGCAGACATGCTTACGCGTCTGCGGAACGCGAACTCGGCGTACCACGACACCGTGGCTATGCCGCACAGCAAGATCAAGTCGCACATCGCCGAGATCCTCCAGCAGGAGGGTTTCATCACCGGCTGGAAGGTCGAGGACGCCGAGGTCGGCAAGAACCTCGTCCTCGAGCTGAAGTTCGGCCCGAACCGTGAGCGTTCGATCGCCGGCATCAAGCGCATCTCCAAGCCGGGTCTGCGCGTTTACGCGAAGTCCACCAACCTGCCCAAGGTCCTCGGCGGCCTCGGCGTGGCGATCATCTCCACGTCGCACGGTCTCCTGACCGGCCAGCAGGCAGGCAAGAAGGGCGTGGGTGGGGAAGTCCTCGCCTACGTCTGGTAGCGGAAGGGAACGGAGGAAACAGCTATGTCGCGTATTGGCAAGCTCCCCATCACGGTTCCCGCCGGCGTGGACGTCACCATCGACGGCCAGACGGTCTCGGTGAAGGGCCCCAAGGGCAACCTGAACCACACCATCGTCGCGCCTATCGAGATCGCCAAGGGTGAGGACGGCGTCCTGAACGTCACCCGCCCCAACGACGAGCGTCAGAACAAGGCCCTGCACGGCCTGTCCCGCACGCTGGTGGCGAACATGATCACCGGCGTGACCACGGGTTACGTGAAGAAGCTCGAGATCAGCGGTGTCGGTTACCGCGTCCTGGCGAAGGGCTCCAACCTGGAGTTCTCGCTCGGCTACAGCCACTCGATCACGGTCGAGGCGCCCGAGGGCATCTCGTTCAAGGTCGAGTCGCCGACCAAGTTCTCGGTCGAGGGCATCGACAAGCAGAAGGTCGGCGAGGTTGCGGCCAACATCCGCAAGCTGCGCAAGCCCGACCCGTACAAGGCCAAGGGCGTCAAGTACGAAGGCGAAGTCATCCGCCGCAAGGTCGGAAAGGCGGGTAAGTAAGCCATGGCATACGGTCAGAAGATCGCTAAGGGCGACGCTTACAAGCGTGCGGCAATCAAGCGCCGCCACATCCGTATCCGTAAGCACATCTCGGGTACGGCCGAGCGTCCGCGTCTGGTCGTGACGCGCTCGAACCGCAACATCGTGGCCCAGGTCATCGACGACGTTAAGGGTCACACCCTCGCGTCGGCGTCGACCCTGGACACCTCGATCCGCGGTGGCGAGGGCGACAAGTCCGCGCAGGCCAAGTCGGTCGGCGCCCTGGTCGCCGAGCGCGCCAAGGCCGCCGGTGTCGAGGCTGTCGTGTTCGACCGTGGTGGTAACCAGTACGCCGGGCGCATCGCTGCCCTGGCGGACGCCGCCCGCGAAGCCGGCCTGAAGTTCTGAGCCGGTTCCGTAGCTAGCGGAAACAGAGAGAGGTAATTCCAATGGCTGGACCCCAGCGCCGCGGTGGCGGTGCCGGTGGCGGCGAGCGGCGGGACCGGAAGGGTCGCGACGGTGGCGCTGCTGCCGCCGAGAAGACCGCGTACGTTGAGCGCGTTGTCGCGATCAACCGCGTCGCCAAGGTTGTGAAGGGTGGTCGTCGCTTCAGCTTCACTGCGCTCGTCGTAGTGGGCGACGGTGACGGCACCGTGGGTGTCGGTTACGGCAAGGCCAAGGAGGTGCCGGCCGCCATCGCCAAGGGTGTTGAGGAGGCCAAGAAGCACTTCTTCAAGGTCCCCCGTATCCAGGGCACCATCCCCCACCCGATCCAGGGTGAGAAGGCTGCCGGCGTCGTGCTGCTCAAGCCCGCGTCCCCGGGTACCGGTGTTATCGCCGGTGGTCCGGTGCGCGCCGTGCTCGAGTGCGCCGGCGTTCACGACATCCTGTCGAAGTCGCTCGGCTCCGACAACGCGATCAACATCGTGCACGCGACCGTGGAGGCCCTCCGTGGCCTGCAGCGCCCCGAGGAGATCGCGGCCCGCCGTGGTCTGCCCCTCGAGGACGTCGCCCCCGCGGCTCTGCTCCGTGCGCGTGCCGGGGCTGGTGCGTAATGGCGCAGCTCAAGATCACGCAGGTGAAGTCGTACATCGGCAGCAAGCAGAACCACCGTGACACCCTGCGTTCCCTTGGTCTCAAGGGCATCAACACGCAGGTCGTCAAGGAGGACCGCCCCGAGTTCCGCGGCATGGTGCACACCGTCCGCCACCTCGTGACGGTTGAGGAGGTCTGATCATGGCGGAGAACAACCCGCTGAAGATCCACAACCTCCGTCCGGCCCCCGGTGCCAAGACCGCGAAGACCCGTGTCGGTCGCGGTGAGGCGTCGAAGGGTAAGACGGCCGGTCGTGGTACCAAGGGCACGAAGGCCCGTTACCAGGTTCCGGAGCGCTTCGAGGGTGGCCAGATGCCCCTCCACATGCGTCTCCCGAAGCTGAAGGGCTTCCGGAACCCCTTCAAGGTCGAGTTCCAGGTCGTGAACCTGGACAAGCTCGCCTCGCTGTACCCCGAGGGTGGCGAAGTCACCGTCGAGGGTCTGGTGGAGAAGGGTGCTGTCCGCAAGAACAGCCTCGTCAAGGTCCTCGGCCAGGGCGAGATCTCCGTGGCGCTGCAGGTGACGGTCGACGCCGTCTCCGGCTCCGCCAAGGAGAAGATCACCGCCGCCGGCGGTACGGTCACCGAGCTCGTCTGAGTCCATCGGACGACGTCTCGATGACGTGAGCGATCCCGACCGGGGATACCCCACAAAAGGGGTATCCCCGGTTGGTCGTTCCTAGGGGGGCAGGTACGCCGGTAAGGTGGCGTCCGCTGTTAATTTCTGGGATCTGCGTGCCCCCGGCACCAATCGCGGACCTTGACCGTTACGTATTCGTCGAATCCTCAAGACCGTCACCTCTGACGCACGCGCGCGGGGGTCGCAGGAGGCACCGTGCTCACCGCGTTCGCCCGGGCGTTCAAGACGCCCGACCTGCGCAAGAAGCTGCTCTTCACGTTGGGCATCATCGTGATCTACCGGCTCGGCGCGCATGTGCCGATCCCCGGAGTGGATTACTCGAGTGTCCAGACGTGCATGGACCAGTCCAGCTCCACGACCGGCCTGTTCGGCCTGGTCAACATGTTCAGTGGTGGCGCGCTGCTCCAGATCACGGTCTTCGCGCTCGGCATCATGCCGTACATCACCGCGAGCATCATTCTGCAGCTGCTCACCGTGGTGATCCCGCGTCTGGAGGCCCTCAAGAAGGAGGGTCAGGCCGGTACGGCGAAGATCACGCAGTACACGCGCTACCTGACCGTGGCTCTCGCCATCCTTCAGGGCACCGGCCTGGTGGCCACCGCCCGGACCGGCGCGCTCTTCCAGGGCTGCTCCGTCGCGAGCCAGATCGTCCCCGACCAGTCGATCTTCATCACCGTCACGATGGTCATCGTCATGACCGCCGGCACCTGCGTGATGATGTGGCTCGGTGAGCTGATCACCGACCGCGGCATCGGCAACGGCATGTCGATCCTGATGTTCATCTCGATCGCCGCCAGCTTCCCGGCCTCGCTGTGGGCCATCAAGCAGACCGGCTCCCTGGCCGACGGCTGGATCGAGTTCGGCACCGTCATCCTCGTCGGCCTGGTCATGGTCGGCCTGGTGGTCTTCGTCGAGCAGGCCCAGCGCCGTATCCCGGTCCAGTACGCGAAGCGCATGATCGGCCGCCGGTCCTACGGCGGTACGTCTACGTACATCCCGCTCAAGGTGAACCAGGCGGGTGTGATCCCTGTCATCTTCGCCTCGTCGCTCCTCTACATCCCGGCCCTGGTCGCCCAGTTCGCAGGCGGCAACTCGGGGTGGAAGCTGTGGATCGACGACCACCTGACCAAGGGAAATCACCCGATTTACATCGTCACGTACTTCCTCCTGATCGTTTTCTTCGCGTTCTTCTACGTGGCGATCTCGTTCAACCCCGAGGAAGTCGCGGACAACATGAAGAAGTATGGTGGCTTCATCCCGGGCATCCGGGCTGGCCGACCGACCGCTGAGTACCTCTCTTATGTGCTCAACCGGATCACCTGGCCGGGTTCGCTGTACTTGGGTCTGATCGCTCTCGTACCGACGATGGCGTTGGTTGGTTTCGGGGCAAGCCAGAACTTCCCCTTCGGCGGCACCAGCATCCTGATCATCGTGGGTGTTGGTCTGGAGACGGTGAAGCAGATCGAGAGCCAGCTCCAGCAGCGCAATTACGAAGGGTTCCTCCGCTGATGCGAATCGTCCTCGTCGGGCCGCCCGGTGCTGGCAAGGGAACGCAGGCCGCGTTTCTCGCCCAGAACCTGTCGATCCCGCACATCTCCACGGGCGACCTTTTCCGTGCCAACATCAGCAAGGGCACGGATCTCGGCAAGCAGGCGAAGTCCTACATGGACGCGGGCCAGCTGGTACCGGACGAGGTCACCATCGGGATGGCCAAGGACCGCATGGAGCAGCCGGACGCCGTGAACGGCTTCCTGCTCGACGGCTTCCCTCGCAACGTCTCGCAGGCCGAGGCGCTCGACGTCGCCCTCAAGGCCGACGACGTGAAGCTGGACGCGGTTCTGGACCTGGAGGTCCCCGAGGACGAGGTGGTCAAGCGCATCGCCGGCCGCCGCATCTGCCGCAACGACTCTGCGCACGTCTTCCACGTCGTGTACAAGCAGCCCGAGGCCGAGGGCGTCTGTGACGTCTGCGGCGGGGAGCTGTACCAGCGCGACGACGACAAGGAAGAGACCGTCCGCAAGCGGCTCGAGGTCTACCACACGCAGACCGAGCCGATCATCGACTACTACCGGGAGCAGGGGCTCGTCGTGACGATCTCCGCCCTCGGCAAGGTCGAGGAGGTCACGGCGCGGGCCATGGAGGCCCTGGGCCGCTGACGCCCCTTGTTGTACGTGGCTGAGGCCGCGGTTCCCCGTCCGGGGGGCCGCGGCCTTAGTGTTGGTGTACGTACACCACGTATCGGATGACGGAGAGCGCAGGCCCCCATGGTGCAGATCAAGACCCCCGACCAGATTCGCAAGATGCGGGAGGCGGGGCTTGTCGTCGCGGCGATCCACGCCGCGACCCGTGAGGCGGCCGTGCCCGGCGCCACCACCCGGGACCTGGACGAGGTGGCCCGCAAGGTGCTCGACGAGCACGGCGCGAAGTCGAACTTCCTGGGCTACGGGGGCTTCCCCGCCACCATCTGCACCTCGAAGAACGAGGTCGTGGTCCACGGCATCCCGAGCGAGAAGGTCGTCCTGGAGGACGGCGACATCATCTCCATCGACTGCGGCGCGATCGTGGACGGCTGGCACGGCGACGCCGCGTACACCGCGTTCGTCGGCTCGGGTCACGCTCCGGAGCTGATCGAGCTGTCCCGGGTGACCGAGGAGTCGATGTGGGCCGGTATCGCGGCCATGAAGGCCGGTAACCGCCTGGTGGACATCTCCCGCGCGATCGAGACGTACATCCGCCGCCAGCCCAAGCCCGGCGGCGGCAAGTACGGCATCGTCGAGGACTACGGCGGCCACGGCATCGGCACCGAGATGCACATGGACCCGCACCTGCTGAACTACGTCGAGCGGCGCCGCGGAAAGGGCCCGAAGCTGGTCCCCGGCTTCTGCCTCGCCATCGAGCCGATGGTCGCCCTGGGCACCCCGCGCACCGCGGTCCTGGAGGACGACTGGACGGTCGTCTCCACGGACGGCACCTGGTCCTCGCACTGGGAGCACTCGGTCGCGGTGACCGAGGAGGGCCCGCTCGTACTGACGGCCCCCGATGGAGGCAAGGCGAAGCTGGCGGAAATGGGGATCACGGCGGCGCCCGACCCGTTGGGGTGAAGTGAAAAGACGCCCGAGTGGCGGGCTTAGTGATCTCTCTGGTAGGGGAGAATCCCTGGATTCGTCTTTCCGGGGGTACTGACGTAGACTGACGCGTCGGCTCTCGTGTATTGGCATGTCTGCATGCGAAGCGGGAGTCGATCAAGGTAGTCGATTCGAAGGGCGAAGCGTGGCCAAGAAGCAAGGTGCCATCGAGATCGAGGGCACTGTCGTCGAGTCTCTTCCGAACGCCATGTTCAAGGTCGAGCTCCAGAACGGCCACCAGGTCCTGGCACACATCAGCGGCAAGATGCGCATGCACTACATCCGTATCCTCCCTGACGACCGGGTCGTGGTGGAGCTGTCTCCGTACGACCTGACGCGTGGCCGGATCGTCTACCGGTACAAGTAGATCTTGCCCGAGTCCCGCTTCCTGCGGGCCGCCGGCAACTGACCCGGAGAACCTCACCCATGAAGGTCAAGCCGAGCGTCAAGAAGATCTGCGACAAGTGCAGGGTGATCCGCCGTCACGGCCGGGTCATGGTGATCTGCGACAACCCGCGCCACAAGCAGCGCCAGGGCTGACGCACGACTTACTGCAGTTCGTTCGCAGAGATTCGCGCGACGCACGCAACACATTGAGTACATATGCAGAGCCCGTCGGCGGTGGATCACTCCACCGTGGCGACACCCTCAGTCGGAGGCTGAGGACCCAGTTCGTACCTCATACGGCGCCTGGGACCGGTTCTGCTGTAGACCTCCGAATATCAACAGGAGCCATGAATGGCACGCGTTGAAGGCGTTGACCTCCCGCGCGACAAGCGCATCGAGGTCGCCCTCACCTACGTGTTCGGCATCGGGCGTACGCGCGCCCAGCTGACGCTGGACACGGTCGGTATCGACCGCAACATCCGTGTTCGCGACCTGAGCGAGGAAGACCTCGTCAAGATCCGCGAGTACGTCGACCAGAACTTCCAGACCGAGGGTGACCTCCGTCGCGAGATCCAGGCCGACATCCGCCGCAAGGTCGAGATCGGCTGCTACCAGGGTCTGCGCCACCGTCGTGGTCTGCCGGTCCGTGGCCAGCGCACCAGCACGAACGCTCGTACCCGCAAGGGCCCGCGTCGCGCCATCGCCGGCAAGAAGAAGCCGGGCAAGAAGTAGTCCTCAGCGGACGCTTTTCAGCGGTCTTCGCTGTAGGACCGACCACCTCCCGTAGGAGAACGACATGCCCCCCAAGGGACGTCAGGGCGCTGCCAAGAAGGTGCGCCGCAAGGAAAAGAAGAACGTCGCTCACGGCCACGCGCACATCAAGAGCACGTTCAACAACACGATCGTGTCCATCACGGACCCGACCGGCAACGTGATCTCGTGGGCCTCCGCCGGCCACGTGGGCTTCAAGGGCTCGCGCAAGTCGACCCCCTTCGCCGCGCAGATGGCCGCCGAGTCGGCCGCCCGCCGCGCGCAGGAGCACGGCATGCGCAAGGTCGACGTGTTCGTCAAGGGCCCGGGTTCGGGTCGCGAGACCGCCATCCGTTCGCTTCAGGCGACCGGTCTTGAGGTCGGCTCCATCCAGGACGTCACGCCCACCCCGCACAACGGCTGCCGTCCGCCCAAGCGTCGCCGCGTCTGATCTGACGTACGACTGCTTGGTCTGAGGTTTTCGGGCGGTACGGCTCCTTCGGGTCGTGCCGCCCGTACCCTTGTACTACCTCAGGGCATCAAATAGTGGGTGCCCCTGACTGAAGGATCGCAACATGCTGATTGCTCAGCGTCCCTCGCTGACCGAAGAGGTCGTCGACGAGTTCCGCTCCCGGTTCGTGATCGAGCCGCTGGAGCCGGGCTTCGGCTACACCCTCGGCAACTCCCTCCGCCGCACCCTCCTCTCGTCGATCCCCGGCGCTGCTGTCACCAGCATCCGCATCGACGGTGTCCTGCACGAGTTCACCACCGTGCCGGGCGTCAAGGAGGACGTCACCGACCTGATCCTCAACATCAAGCAGCTGGTCGTCTCCTCGGAGCACGACGAGCCGGTCGTGATGTACCTGCGCAAGCAGGGCCCGGGTCTGGTCACCGCCGCCGACATCGCGCCCCCGGCCGGTGTCGAGGTGCACAACCCCGACCTCGTCCTCGCCACGCTCAACGGCAAGGGCAAGCTGGAGATGGAGCTGACCGTCGAGCGCGGTCGCGGCTACGTCTCCGCGGTGCAGAACAAGCAGGTCGGTCAGGAGATCGGGCGCATCCCGGTCGACTCGATCTACTCGCCGGTTCTCAAGGTCACGTACAAGGTCGAGGCCACGCGTGTCGAGCAGCGCACCGACTTCGACAAGCTGATCGTCGACGTCGAGACCAAGCAGGCCATGCGTCCCCGTGACGCCATGGCGTCTGCCGGTAAGACGCTGGTCGAGCTGTTCGGTCTCGCCCGCGAGCTGAACATCGACGCCGAGGGCATCGACATGGGTCCGTCCCCGACGGACGCCGCCCTGGCCGCCGATCTGGCGCTGCCGATCGAGGAGCTCGAGCTCACCGTTCGGTCGTACAACTGCCTCAAGCGCGAGGGCATCCACTCCGTGGGTGAGCTCGTCGCCCGCTCCGAGGCGGACCTGCTCGACATCCGCAACTTCGGTGCGAAGTCGATCGACGAGGTCAAGGCCAAGCTCGCCGGCATGGGTCTCGCCCTGAAGGACTCGCCTCCCGGGTTCGACCCGACCGCCGCCGCCGACGCCTTCGGTGCCGACGACGACGCCGACGCGGGCTTCGTCGAGACCGAGCAGTACTGAGCCGCTCCGCTGGGAGCCGGTTCTTCGACTGCCGGTCCGTCGTGGCTGGTCGCGCAGTTCCCCGCGCCCCTGACGGGGCGCGGATCCTCCGGGCGCCTCGAAAGGGGCGCTCGGATCTCCGACAGACGGCCGTCTGCTCGGACACTGACTCCGGTACCTGATACGGCCGGGGCAGACACCAAGGAGAAACATCATGCCGAAGCCCGCCAAGGGTGCCCGTCTGGGCGGCAGCGCTGCGCACGAGAAGCTGCTCCTCGCGAACCTCGCGAAGTCGCTCTTCGAGCACGGCAAGATCACGACGACCGAGGCCAAGGCCCGTCGTCTGCGCCCGTACGCGGAGCGTCTGGTCACCAAGGCGAAGAAGGGCGACCTTCACAACCGCCGTCAGGTGCTCACGGTCATCACGGACAAGAGCGTCGTCCACACGCTCTTCACCGAGATCGCCCCGCGCTACGAGAACCGTCCGGGTGGTTACACCCGTATCACCAAGATCGGTAACCGCCGTGGCGACAACGCGCCCATGGCTGTCATCGAGCTGGTCGAGGCCCTGACGGTCGCGCAGCAGGCCACTGGTGAGGCCGAGGCCGCCACCAAGCGTGCCGCCAAGGACACCGAGGCCGCCGCTCCGGCCGCCGAGGTCGTCGAGGACGCCAAGCCGGCCGAGGCCGCCGCTGAGGAGTCCAAGGACGCCTAGTCGTCTGCCGGGGGCTGTGCGTTCGCGGCTGCGGGTCCTCCGTGGCTGATCGCGCAGTTCCCCGCGCCCCTTAGGGGCGCTTCGTAGCGGGTCCGTTCCCTAGGGGGCGGGCCCGCTTCGTGTTGCTGAGAGGATCTTCGGGTGAGTGATGAAGCAGCAGACGGGTTCGTGCGGGTACGGCTCGACCTGAGTTACGACGGCAGCGACTTCTCCGGGTGGGCCAAGCAGGCCGGCGGGCGGCGGACCGTGCAGGGGGAGATCGAGAGCGCGCTGCGGACCGTGACCCGGTCGGAGACGACGTACGAGCTGACCGTGGCCGGACGCACCGACGCCGGGGTGCACGCGCGCGGGCAGGTGGCGCACGTCGACCTGCCGGAGAGCGTGTGGGCCGAGCACGAGGAGAAGCTGCTGAAGCGGCTCGCCGGACGGCTGCCCAAGGACGTACGGGTGTGGTCCGTGGCGCCCGCGCCGAGCGGGTTCAACGCGCGGTTCTCCGCCGTGTGGCGGCGCTACGCGTACCGCGTGACCGACCACCCGGGCGGCGTCGACCCGCTGCTGCGGGGGCATGTGCTGTGGCACGACTGGCCGCTGGACGTCGAGGCCATGAACGCGGCCGCGGCGGAGCTGCTCGGGGAGCACGACTTCGCCGCGTACTGCAAGCGGCGCGAGGGTGCCACCACCATCCGGACCCTCCAGGCGCTGAGCCTCGTGCGCGGGGACGACGGGATCATCACCGCGACCGTGCGCGCCGACGCCTTCTGCCACAACATGGTGCGCTCGCTGATCGGCGCGCTGCTGTTCGTCGGCGACGGACACCGGGGACCGGACTGGCCGGGCAAGGTGCTCGCCGCCGGGGTGCGGGACTCCGCCGTGCACGTGGTGCGGCCGCACGGGCTCACGCTCGAGGAGGTCGGCTACCCGGCCGACGAGCTGCTCGCCGCCCGCAACCGCGAGGCGCGCAACAAGCGGACGCTGCCGGGGGCGGGCTGTTGCTGACGTAACTCGTGTACATCCCAGGCAACTTGGATATGCTTCCGCGATCCGGCCACGGGGAAACGAATGGGGTGGTCGGGTGACAATGTGGTTGCGCGGGACCTGGGGGGTTTCCGTCGATGGCTTCATTCACTTCGGTGCGGACCAGGGGACGCCGCGCCGCACCTCGGCATGACGTCGAGCACTTCGGGCTGCTGCCGCTGCCGCCCTCGGACAGGGAGAAGTACTCCTATGCCCGTCGGCGGCTGTGGGTCCTGACGCTCGGCTCGCTCGTCAGCTTCTGCTGCCTGGCGGTCAGCCAGGTCGAACTGGCCTGGTCCGCACCGCTGTTGTGGGCGTACTCGCCGCTGCTGCTGTTCACCGTCGTCTACTACCTCGTGTCGCTGCGGGTGAACGGCTTCTCCCGGGACTTCGACCTCAAGCACCACCGCCGGCTGGTGCGGAGCTGGCGGCCCGAGAGCCATCCGTCCGTCGACGTCTTCCTGCCGGTGTGCGGGGAGCCGATCCAGGTGCTCCACAACACCTGGCGGCACGTACGGGCGATGGCCGACCGCTACCCGGGCGCGTGCGTACCGTTCGTCCTGGACGACGGCGCGAGCCCCGAACTGGCCGCCATGGCACGGGACTTCGGGTTCCGGTACGGCACCCGGGAGAACCGGGGCTGGTTCAAGAAGGCCGGCAATCTGCACTTCGGCTTCGGCCGCTCCGACGGCACGTACATCCTGATCCTGGACGCCGACTTCACCCCGCGCGCCGATCTGCTCCAGGAACTGCTGCCCTACCTGGAGTCCGACGACCGCGTCGGCATCGTGCAGTCCCCGCAGTACTTCCGGGTGCTCGACTCGCAGAACTGGATAGAGCGCGGCGCCGGTGCCGTGCAGGAGCTGTTCTACCGGTCGGTGCAGGTGTCCCGGCAGGGCAGTGACGGCGCCATCTGCGTGGGCAGTTGTGCCGTGTACCGGCGGACCGCCCTGGAGGCCAACGGCGGGAGCACCCTCATCGAGCACTCCGAGGACGTGCACACCGGGTTCGATCTGCGGGGCCTCGGCTGGGACCTGCGGTACGTGCCGGTCGCCCTGTCCACCGGGGTGTGCCCGGACAGCGCGGGCGCCTTCTTCAACCAGCAGTACCGGTGGTGCTCGGGCTCCATGAGCCTGCTGGGCAGCGCCAAGTTCTGGCAGCAGAGGATCAGCCTGTCGACCCGGCTCTGTTACCTGTCCGGGTTCCTCTACTACATCCACACGGCGGTGTTCACCTTCGCCGCCCCCGTCGTGCCGCTGGTGCTGCTGCTCGTCCTGCCCGGCAAGCTGCTGGTCGAGAACCTGCACCTGGTGCTCCCGAGCATCGTCTACACCACGATCGTCTTCCCGATGTGGCACCGGACGCCCTACCGCCTGGAGGCCTGGGCCGCCCGCATGATGTACGGCTGGGCGCACGTCTTCGCCATCTGGGACATCCTGCGCAAGAACCGCGTCGGCTGGCGGGCCACCGGCTCCTCCGGCGCGAAGACGGACAGGACCCGCAGGTTCTGGATCGGCATGTGGGTGTGGAGCGGCGGCACCGCGGTGCTGTGGGTGGGCGCCGCGGTCTGGCGGATGCTCACCATGAACGCCCCCGACTTCGCCCTGATCCTGTCCTCCGGCCTGTTCTACGCCCTCGTCGTGGGCCGGGTCCTCGTGCAGCCCCGAGCGGAGAGAGCCACGTGATGCCGACGCGTACGACTCGGAAGGCCCTGCGCGGCACGGGGCTCGTCCTGGCCGCGGTCCTCGCGCTCGGCGGCTGCTCCCTGGGCGGCGGCAACTCCGGTACGGAAAGAGCCGGTTCGGGTCCGCGCGGCGGTGACGGCGGTCCGTCGGCGCCGGCCGAGGCGCGGGCGCCGTACGACGTGGCCCCGCTGATCGAGCCCGCCGGGAAGTACTTCGGCGCGGCCGTCGACGGCGCCCCGACCTCGATGAAGCCCGTCGAGGCGTACACGAGCATGACCGGCAAGCGGCCCAACCTCGTGGAGTACTACGCGGCCTGGGGCGACGGCTTCAACGCCGCCGGGGTGCGCAACGCCTGGGGCACGGGCGCGCTGACGCTGATGTCCTGGGAGCCCTTCGACGTGACGCTCGCCGACATCGCCGCGGGCAAGGAGGACACGTACCTGAAGTCGTACGCGGCCGCGGTGCGGAAGCTGAACCTGCCCGTCGTCATCGACTTCGCCGACGAGATGAACGGCCCCTGGGAGAAGTGGGGCACCCGGCACGTCACCCCGCGGCAGTACGTCGCCGCCTGGCGGCACATCCACGACACGTTCGCCGCGGCCGGTGCCACGAACGTGATCTGGGCCTGGTCGCCGAACGTCGTCGAGCCGATGCCGGACGTGCGGCTGAAGCCCTACTACCCGGGTGACGCGTACGTGGACTGGGTGGGCCTGGTCGGCTACTTCTCGGGTCCGCGGGCGACCTCGTTCGACGCCGTCTTCGGCCGCACGATCCGGGAGGTCCGGGACTTCACCGCGAAGCCGGTGCTGCTCCTGGAGACCGCCGCGGACCCGGGGGCCCGGCGCCCCGCGGACGTGCGCCACCTGTTCGAGGGCGTCGAGGGCGACGACGACGTCATCGGGTTCGTCTGGTTCAACTACGACAAGCGCGCCGACTGGCGGCTCGAGGCGAGCCCGTCGGGCCTCGAACTGTTCAGGAAGCTCGCCGCCGACGACCGCTTCGGCTTCGACGTCCGGAATCCGCGATGAACGCGGGCGGCGCCTCCTTCCTGCCGGAGCCGTTCCGCGTGCCGTCGCCGCGCAGACCCGACGACGAGACGTACGCGCTACGGACCGTGACGCCGCCGCCGGCGGCCGTCGCACCCGAGCCGGGCTACGAGATACCCGAGACGCCCGAGGCCGGCTGGGACATGGCCGCCAGCGGCCGCCGCGCCTGGGTCAGCCGGGGCGTGCTGTTCCTGATCATGGCGATCCAGGCGGTCCTGTCGCTGCGGCTGTCCAACACCGCGTTCCAGGACGAGGCGCTGTATCTGACCGCCGGGCACGCCGAGATCGCGCACCTGCTCCACGGCACCCCGCTGCCGAAGGACTACGCGGCCTACTTCTCGGGTTCGCCGCAGCTGTACCCGGTGCTCGCGGCCGTGGTCGACGGGCGGTTCGGGCTGGCCGGGGCGCGCTCGCTGAGCCTCGTCCTCATGCTGTGCACCACGGGCCTGCTGTACACGATCACGCGGCGCCTCTTCAGCGAGCGGGCGGCGCTCGCCGCGGCCGGGCTGTTCGCCGTCATGCAGTCCACGATCGTCATGGGGCACTACGCGACGTACGACGCGATGGCGTTGTTCCTGCTCGCGGTGGCCACCTGGATCGTGGTGCGCACCGACCGGCTGCCCGCCGTCGCGGTGCTGCTCGCCACGCCCGTCGCCGTGCTCGCCGTCGGCGTGAAGTACGCGTCCGCCCTGTACCTGCCGACGATTCTGGGGCTCGCGCTGCTCACGGCGTGGCCGCGGCGCGGCGCCGGATCCGCGATCCTCCGGGTGCTGCTGCTGGCGCTCAGCACCGGCGGCCTGCTCGCCGCGGGCGCGCACGCCACCGATCTGCTCGCCGGTGTCCAGCAGACCACGACCAACCGTGTCCACGGCAGCGACGGCACCCGCTACCTGCTCGAACAGTCCGCCGAGTGGGGTGGCCTGATGTTCCTCACCGCGGTCGGCGGCGCGGTCTCGTACGTGTGGCGCAGCCGGCTGAACGAGTCGCCGCTCGCCCGCAGGCTCGGCAACCCGGGCCGGAGCTGGCGGGTGCTGCTCGGGCTGCTGCTGTGCGGCACCGCGCTGCTCGCGCCCGCCTACCAGATCCATCTGGCGACCGTGGTGTCGCTGTTCAAGCACATCGGGTTCGGGCTGTTCTTCGCGGCGCCGATGGCGGGCGTCGGTGTGACCCGGCTGATCGGCGCGCACTTCCGCCATCCCCAGCTCGGCATACTGCTGTGGACGACGGCGCTCTGTCTGGGCATCCAGCAGGCGGACTGGCGGTTCGGCCTCTGGCCCGACTCCACGCGGATGATCCGGACGATCTCCCCGCGGGTGGACGCGGAGGGGCGCTATCTGAGCTCGACGCCCGAAGTGCCCGCCTACTACCTGCGCGGGAAGACCAGTCACCGGCAGTGGCAGAGCGTCTTCGGCATGGAGTACAAGGACAGGAAGGGCGGGTACCACGCCGGGGACGACGCCTACCGCTCCGCGGTCCGCGACGGCGCGTTCGACCTGATCGTCCTCGACGGACTGACCAATCCCCGGGTCGACGACATCGTCGCGGCCGCGGTCAGGGGCAACGCCCACTACCGGCTGCTGGGCGCCCTGCCGTTCCGCAACTCCGCCGGCACCGGCCGGTACCGGATCTGGGTCAGGACCGCGCACTGAGCGCCGCTGCGCTCAGCCCCGGGCGGCCGCCGAGGCCTGGACCTCGCCGCGCTGCTTGATCTTCTGGAACGTGTACTCCTGAAGGTCGTCGCCGAGCGCGAACAGGACGCTGTCCTTCTTGGTGGCGTCCGTGCCGTTGGTGCGGCCGCCGTTGGTGAAGTACGCGTAGCGGCCCACCGCGTTCGCGGTCTGGCGGCACACGGTCGTGCGGCAGAACGTGGGGACGCCGGAGCCGGGCAGCGACAGGACGCCGCCGTCGAAGTCGTACTGCTCCTTGGCGCTCGTGGCCTGCTTCTTGTTGTCGAAGACCGCGACGCCGATGGTGACCGCCGACCCGCTCTTGTAGTAGGTCGCGCGGATGACCTGGGTGCAGCCGTTCTTCTTCAGGACGCCGGCCAGGCCCTTCTGTGCCGCGGCGGTGCAGTCGGCGATGCGGCTCGTGGCGCCCTTCGTATAGGTGTGGCCACCGAACGTGAGCGTCTTGCCGGGGAACAGCGTGTCCGCGGTGAGCGGGGCCGTGTCCTTGGCCGCACTGTCGATGAAGTCGTTGGGATCCAGCGGCGGCGGCGCGGACGTCGGCGCGAAGGACGGCTGCGCGCTCTTCTCCTCGCTCGGGATGTCCGCGGTGCTCGGCAGCTGGTCGGCCGGCTTGTTGCCGGCGTTGCTGCTCTTGTTCGCCGAGACGATTCCCCAGGCCACCGCCGACCCCACGGCGATCGTGGCCACCACGGCGGCGCCGATCAGCAGCCAGCGTCGCTTGCGCGCGCGTGTTTCCGAGGCCTCGGCGAGCGCCGCCCAGTCCGGAGCGTTTCCGTTGTCATTGGGCCCCCACGGGGGTCCCCCCTGCCCGAAGCTCATGGGGCGCATCTTAAACGTGGCACATGAGTGCCGGGAGTCGGAGCGCGTTTTGACCCGTGCGGGGCCCCGCGGGTATCGTGCCTAGTCGTTATGTGTATTGGCTCGCTCATTCTCAAGTGAGAGATCCGTACACGGGTTCCCTGGAGCAGTTACCAGTGGGCGGCATACGGGCGCTGAACCCGGCACTGTCGTCCCCAGCTGCACGATCGCTTCAGTGATGCCATGTTTCAGCACCCATCCACTGAAGAAGAAGGCTGCTAAGTGCGTACGTACAGCCCTAAGCCCGGCGATGTGACTCGCCAGTGGCACGTCATCGACGCGCAGGACATCGTCCTGGGCCGTCTGGCCACCACTGCCGCGACCCTCCTCCGTGGCAAGCACAAGCCGACCTATGCCCCGCACATGGACATGGGCGACTTCGTCGTCATCATCAACGCCGACAAGGTGCACCTGTCGGGCAACAAGAAGACCCAGAAGATGGCGTACCGCCACTCCGGCTACCCGGGTGGTCTGCGCTCCGTCCGCTACGACGAGCTTCTGGAGAAGAACCCCGAGAAGGCCGTCGAGAAGGCCATCAAGGGCATGCTCCCGAAGAACACGCTCGGCCGTCAGATGATCTCGAAGCTGAAGGTCTACTCGGGCGACCAGCACCCGCACGCTGCCCAGCAGCCGGTGCCGTTCGAGATCACCCAGGTCGCGCAGTAGTTCCGGCCACACCCCCAAAGACAGAAAAGAATCTGAGGAGAATCGTGGCCGAGACCACTGCCGAGACGCCGGTCGAAGAGACCGAGATCGTCGACGTCGAGAGCTACACCACCGAGTCGGACGCGCCTGTCGAGGGCGAGTACACCTCGGAGTCCAACCCGGCGCGCTTCGGCGACCCGCAGCCCGCCGCCGGCCTGGGCCGTCGCAAGAACGCCATCGCGCGCGTCCGCATCGTGCCGGGCACGGGCAAGTGGAAGGTCAACGGGCGCACGCTCGAGGACTACTTCCCGAACAAGGTCCACCAGCAGGAAGTCAACGAGCCCTTCAAGGTGCTCGAGCTCGACGGCCGCTACGACGTCATCGCCCGCATCTCGGGTGGCGGCGTCTCCGGTCAGGCCGGTGCCCTGCGCCTCGGCGTGGCCCGCGCGCTGAACGAGGCGGACGTGGACAACAACCGTCCGGCCCTCAAGAAGGCCGGTTACCTCAAGCGTGACGACCGTGCGGTCGAGCGCAAGAAGGCCGGTCTCAAGAAGGCCCGCAAGGCCCCGCAGTACAGCAAGCGCTAAAGCTCGCTGCCTGCTTGTTTTTCCCGTTCGCCCCGGCGGCACTTCGCGTGCTGCCGGGGCGTTCGGCTTATGGTCGACTTGTTTTCAGTTCGGAGGACACCAAGTGGGACGACTCTTCGGCACGGACGGTGTGCGCGGCGTGGCCAACGCCGACCTGACCGCCGAGATGGCGCTCGGTCTGTCGGTCGCCGCGGCGCACGTACTCGGTGAGGCCGGTTCGTTCGAGGGGCACCGGCCCGTCGCGGTCGTCGGCCGAGATCCGCGGGCCTCGGGCGAGTTCCTGGAGGCCGCGGTCGTCGCGGGCCTGGCGAGCGCGGGCGTCGACGTCCTGCGCGTCGGCGTGCTGCCGACCCCCGCCGTGGCGTATCTCACCGGCGCGCTGGGCGCCGACCTCGGCGTGATGCTCTCCGCGAGCCACAACGCCATGCCGGACAACGGCATCAAGTTCCTCGCGCGCGGCGGCCACAAGCTGGACGACGCCCTGGAGGACCGCATCGAGACGATCTACCAGGAGCACCGCACCGGCGCTCCGTGGGACCGTCCGACGGGCGCCGGCGTCGGCCGGGTGAAGTCGTACGACGAGGGGCTCGACCAGTACATCGCGCACCTGGTGGGCGTGCTGCCGAACCGGCTCGAAGGGCTGAAGATCGTCCTCGACGAGGCGCACGGCGCGGCCTCGCGGGTCTCGCCCGAGGCGTTCACCCGGGCCGGGGCCGAGATCATCACCATCGGCGCCGACCCCGACGGGCTCAACATCAACGACGGGTGCGGCTCGACCCACCTGGACCTGCTGAAGGCCGCCGTCATCGAGCAGGGCGCCGACTTCGGCATCGCGCACGACGGGGACGCCGACCGCTGCCTCGCCGTGGACCACACCGGCTCCGAGGTCGACGGCGACCAGATCATCGCCGTGCTGTCGCTGGCGATGAAGGAGCGCGGTGCGCTGCGCCACGACACCGTTGTCGCGACCGTCATGTCGAACCTCGGCCTGAAGCTGGCCATGGAGCGGGCGGGCATCACGCTCGTCCAGACCGCGGTGGGCGACCGGTACGTGCTGGAGAACATGAAGGAGCACGGGTACGCGCTGGGCGGTGAGCAGTCCGGGCACGTGATCGTCCTGGACCACGCGACCACCGGTGACGGCACGCTCACCGGGCTGCTGCTCGCCGCGCGCGTCGCGCAGACCGGGCGTTCGCTCCAGGATCTCGCGTCCGTCATGGAGCGGCTGCCGCAGGTGCTCATCAATGTGCCGGACGTGGACAAGTCGCGGGTCGGGTCGGCGCCGGAGATCGCTGCCGCCGTGGCGGACGCCGAGGGGGAACTCGGGGCCACCGGGCGGGTGTTGCTGCGGTCTTCGGGGACCGAGCCGCTGGTGCGGGTGATGGTCGAGGCCGCTGACATCGAGCAGGCCCGCGCTGTCGCCGGGCGGCTTGCCGATGTCGTGAAGTCGGTGCTGGGGTAGCGGTTCGGCGGCTGCGGGGGACTGTGCGGTGCCGGATGCCGCTTTCGTTGTGGCTGGTCGCGCAGTTCCCCGCGCCCCTCACGGGGCGCTTCTCCTCGCCCTCCGCCAGAGGATCTTCTGGATGACGAGCGTCAGCGTGCCCGCGAGGACGATGCCCAGCAGGTTCAGGAGGAGCTGTTCCGTCGAGCCCCACGCCTGCTTGTACTCGCTGTAGCTGAAGGCCACCGCCGCGTTGGCCGCTGCCGGGACCGTCGTCACCGAGATGGCGACGCCGACCAGGGCGCCCGATTTCGCCGAGGTGAGGGAGAGGGTGCCCGCGGCGCCCGCCAGGACCGCCACCACGAACGAGAACCAGTCCGGATTGAAGATGAAGCTGGTGTTCGGGCGGTCCGCCTCCAACTGGGCGCGGCTGAACAGGCCGACCGCGTCCATGAAGTAGCTGAACCCCACCGCCACCACCATCGACACCGCGAAGCCGACGAGCAGTGCGATCAGCGCCCGCAGGGCCAGTCGCGGGGCGCGGCGCACCAGGGCCGTGCACAGCCCGGCGACGGGGCCGAAGTCGGGGCCGACGGCCATCGCGCCGACGATCAGGATCGCGTTGTCGAGTACCACACCGCAGGCAGCGATCATGGTGGCGATCAGCATGAAGGCGACGTAGGTGAAGGAGAGCGTGGACTCCTCGTGCGTGGCCTCGGTGAGCTGGTCCCACAGGACCGCGTCCGCGCCCTCGCCCGGTGCGTCCCGCTCCGCCTTGTCGGCACGCAGCGACAGCGAGAGGTCGATGTTCTCGACGGTGATCGCCCCGGACTCGGCGATGCCCAACTCCCGGAGCCGAGCGAGGAGTTCGTCGCCTGCCTCGCGGGCGACATCGCACATGACGACATCGCCCGCCGGGTCGCGGGCCGCGCCCGGCAGCACCGCGAGGTGGGTGGTGCCGACCGTCTTCTCGATCAGGCGCACCACGTCGTCCGTCGCGTCGGCCGGGGTGATCAGGCGCAGATGCAGCATGACGTCTTTCTAACAGCCCCGGCCGGACGCGCGGGTCACAGTTTGCGCAGCCGCAGCCGCTGCACCTTGTGGTCGGGGCCCTTGGTGATGACGAGGCTCGCGCGTCCGCGCGTGGGTGCCACGTTCTCCAGCAGGTTGACCCGGTTGACGGTGCGCCAGGTGGAGCGCGCGTAGTCGAGCGCCTCCTCCTCGGAGACCTGCGTGTACTTCTGGAAGTACGAGGACGGGTTCTGGAAGGCCGTCGCGCGCAGCTTCTTGAAGCGGTTGAGGTACCAGCGCTGGATGTCCTCCTCGCGGGCGTCCACGTACACGCTGAAGTCGAAGAAGTCGGCGAGGCCGACCCGGGTGCGGCCGTCCTTGCCGGGCAGGGCGGGCTGCAGGACGTTGATGCCCTCGACGATGAGGATGTCCGGGCGGCGCACGACGAGTCGCTCGTCCGGCACGATGTCGTAGATCAGGTGCGAGTAGACGGGCGCCGTCACCTCGTCCTTGCCCGCCTTGATGTCGGCGACGAACCGGGTGAGGGCCCGCCGGTCGTACGACTCGGGGAAGCCCTTGCGCGCCATCAGGCCGCGGGCCTCCAGCTCCTTGGTGGGCAGCAGGAAGCCGTCGGTGGTGACGCGCTCGACGCGCGGGTGCTCGGGCCAGCGGGACAGCAGCGCCTGGAGGAGGCGGGCGACGGTCGACTTGCCGACCGCCACCGAACCCGCGACCCCTATGACGAAGGGCGTGCCGGACTGGGAGCCCTTCTTGCCGGCGTCGCCGAGGAAGGTGTTGAGCGCGCCGCGCAGTCCGTCGGTGGCGCCGACGTACAGATTGAGCAGGCGGGAGAGCGGCAGATAGATGTCGCGGACCTCGTCGAGGTCGATCACGTCACCGAGGCCGCGCAGCCGCTCCAGCTCCTCGGCGGTGAGGGGCAGTGGAGTCTTGTCGCGCAGGGCGCTCCACTCGCCGCGGGTGAGGTCGACGTAGGGAGTCGCCTCCGGCCTGTGCCGGTGGGCGCTCCGCAGGTTTTCGGAGACCGGAGAGATCACAGTCCATTGTTACGGCTGTGTGGCGCGACGTGGAGGTGGGGTGCGTCACGCCGGGTGGCCCTTCACCTTCCCGCCGTCACATGTCGTGCACACCTATGGACCTTCCGTGGGGGCGGCGATACGTTCCGAAGACCTGCGGGACAGAGCCGGTCCCGCCGGGCGGGAGGTAAGACGTGATGTCCGTACTCCGGGTGCCCGCGTTCGTCCGTACGTGGGTGGGAGCCGGTCAGGAGGAAGAGGAGTGGGCGGGGCGGGTCCGCAGTGAGCTGGCGGACGAGCTGCCCGACGAGGACATAGGCGAGGACCTCGACGACTGCCTCGACCTGTACGAGATGGGCAGCAAGCCGCGCTGCGAGGAGGCCGAGTACCTGCACATGGTGCAGGACGCGCGGGACCGGATCGCGTGGGGCCACTGATCGGGGCGGACGCGGGCCTACCCTGCGACGTATGTGCGGAATCGTGGGATACGTAGGTTCACAGTCGGCTCATGACGTGGTGCTGGCCGGGCTCAAGCGCCTCGAGTACCGGGGGTACGACTCGGCGGGGATCGCGGTCCTCGCGGACGGATCGCTGGCCGCCGTGAAGAAGGCCGGCAAGCTGGCCAATCTGGAGAAGGCCCTGGTCGACCGGCCGCTGCCGGCCGGGTCCACGGGCATCGGGCACACCCGCTGGGCCACCCACGGCGGCCCCACGGACGCCAACGCGCACCCGCATCTGGACAACGCGTCCCGGGTCGCCGTCGTCCACAACGGCATCATCGAGAACTTCGCGGCGCTGCGCGACGAGCTGGCCGAGCGCGGTCACACGCTGGTCTCCGAGACCGACACCGAGGTGGTCGCGCACCTGCTGGGCGAGGAGTTCGCGGGGGACCTCGCGGAGGCGATGCGCCGGGTCTGCCGTCGTCTGGAGGGCGCGTTCACGCTGGTCGCGGTGCATGCGGACGCGCCGGACGTGGTGGTGGGCGCGCGCCGGAACTCGCCGCTCGTGGTGGGCGTCGGGGAGGGCGAGGCGTTCCTGGCGTCGGACGTGGCGGCGTTCATCGCGCACACCCGCTCGGCGATCGAGCTGGGGCAGGACCAGGTCGTCGAGCTGCGGCCGGACGCGGTGACGGTGACCGACTTCGACGGGCGGGCCGCCGATGTGCGCAAATACCACATCGACTGGGACGCCTCGGCCGCCGAGAAGGGCGGCTACGACTACTTCATGCTCAAGGAGATCGCCGAGCAGCCGAAGGCCGTCGCGGACACGCTGCTGGGCCGGATCGGCGCCGAGGGGCAGCTCACGCTGGACGAGCTGCGGATCCCGGCGCAGGTGCTGCGGATGGTCGACAAGGTCGTCATCGTGGCGTGCGGGACGGCGTTCCACGCCGGTCTGATCGCGAAGTACGCCATCGAGCACTGGACCCGGATCCCGTGCGAGGTCGAGCTGGCGAGCGAGTTCCGCTACCGGGACCCGATCCTCGACGCCCGGTCCCTGGTCATCGCGATCTCGCAGTCCGGCGAGACCATGGACACGCTGATGGCGCTGCGGCACGCGCGCGAGCAGGGGGCGACGGTGCTCGCCATCTGCAACACCAACGGGTCGACGATCCCGCGCGAGTCGGACGCGGTCCTCTACACCCACGCGGGTCCCGAGGTCGCCGTCGCCTCGACGAAGGCGTTCCTGACGCAGCTGGTCGCGTGCTATCTGGTCGCGCTGTACCTGGGCCAGGTGCGGGGCACCAAGTGGGGCGACGAGATCCTGGCCGTCGTACGGGAGCTGGGCCGGATGTCCGAGGAGGTCGAGCGGGTCCTGGAGACGATGGAGCCGGTGCGCGAGCTGGCGCGGTCGCTGGCCGGGCAGGACACCGTGCTGTTCCTCGGGCGGCACGTCGGGTATCCCGTGGCCCTGGAGGGCGCCCTGAAGCTCAAGGAGCTGGCGTACATGCACGCCGAGGGGTTCGCGGCGGGGGAGCTGAAGCACGGGCCGATCGCGCTGATCGAGGACGGGGTGCCGGTGGTCGTCGTCGTCCCGTCGCCGCGCGGACGCTCGGTGCTGCACGACAAGATCGTCTCCAACATCCAGGAGATCCGGGCGCGCGGGGCGCGGACCATCGTCATCGCGGAGGAGGGCGACGAGGCGGTCGTCCCGTACGCCGACCATCTGGTCCGGGTGCCCGTCACTCCGGTCCTGCTCCAGCCGCTGGTCGCGACGGTGCCGTTGCAGGTGTTCGCGTGCGAGCTGGCGACGGCGCGGGGGAACGAGGTGGATCAGCCTCGCAACCTGGCCAAGTCGGTGACCGTGGAGTAGGTCAGTCGTGGTGTGCGGGGCAGCGGCAGTCGGGGGTGCCGGAGAGCCAGGCGCGCCAGGCGTGCCGGGTGATCGCCGGTGTGCCGGGGTGGTCGAGCGCCCACAGGACGTAGCCGGCGTGGGTGCGCGCCCAGGGCTCGTCCGAGGCGGCGGCCCGGGCGAGCCTGGCGCGCAGGTCCGGGCTGTCGACGGCGCGCGCCACACGTATGTACTCGCGGTCCTTGCAGCGGTAGGCCCGCAGGACGGCCAGCTCGACGAGCTCGGTGAGTTGCGCGCGGACCGGCTCGGTGTGACCGGTGACGGCCAGCGCGCGGATGAGGCTCTGCTTCGTCCCCCAGGCCTTGGCGCGCTCCGTCCACTCCTGGGGATGGCGCGCCTCCCACTCCAGGAAGACCAGGGCGTACGGCAGTCCGGGCCAGATGGTGATGTCGGTCCAGGGGCCCGTGCCCCACAGGCCGCCGGGGAGGCTGTGTTCCGTGGCGCGCCGGTAGGCGTCCAGCGCCCTCCGGAAGCCTGTGTTCCGGTACTGCCCGTCGGGGCCGAGCCGGCGCGTCCTGAACCACCGCGCGTTGACCTGGTCCAGCGCGGCTTCAACCCTGGCCCGCGCCGCGTCCAGCTGCGCGAGCGCCGTCGCGCGCTGCGCGGGGTTCTCCGCGAGGAGGCCGTACGTCCAGCCGAGGCGGGCGTGCCAGGCCTCCGGGGTGTCGTCGGTCACGGGGTGGCTTTGAGGGCGGCGACGAAGGTGGGGGTGGTGGTCACGGCGTGCCTCACAGCTCTTTGGCCAGGGTGTGGATGACGGCACGTGAACGTCCGGCGTCCAGGGCCACGGACTCCACTTTACGGAAGAGCGTTCGAAACGCGGCGAGTTGGGCCTGGATGACAGCCAGGCAGGGGATGTCCAGGAAGGGCGTGGGTGGCGGCCGGCGGTACTCCTCCCACCGGCTCACCGTCTGGGCCCGGCGGGCCGTTCACGCCACCGACGCCGCGGACCTCTTCGTGGACGCCGGCTGAGTTCTCGACCGTAAGGTGCTCGGCATGAGCATCATCGGGGTCGGGATCGACGTGGCCGAGATCGAGCGGTTCGCGGCGGCGCTGGAGCGTACGCCGGGGATGGCTGCGCGGCTGTTCACGGACGGCGAGCTGCTGCTGCCCAGTGGTGAGCGGCGCGGGATCGCCTCGCTCGCCGCCCGTTTCGCGGCCAAGGAGGCGGCGGCCAAGGCGCTGGGTGCGCCCAAGGGGCTGCGGTGGACCGACGCCGAGGTGTACGTCGAGGAGAGCGGGCAGCCGCGGTTGCGGGTGAGCGGGACCGTGGCGGCGCGGGCGGCCGAGCTGGGGGTGCGGTCGTTTCATGTGTCGCTGAGCCACGACGCGGGGGTGGCGTCCTCCGTGGTGGTGGCCGAAGGGTGACGGTGGCTGTCGGGCGGTTGTCGGGTGGCTGACGGCCGGTGGGGCTTCTCGCGCCGTTCCGCTGAGAGCGAGCTCGTCGGACCCGTTCCCCCGCAGCGGTTTGGATTCCGCTTCGTCGTGGGCATGAGCAGGGTGTCCCCCCTCCGCCGTGTCACGGCTGGCTGTCCCAAGCGGGTTCCGCGCGGTTTTCGCGCCGATCGGCTCGCTGTCTTGTGTCGCCAACCGACGTTCCGCTTGTGGCACTTGAAGAAGTACTGCTGATATGGATCCGGCTCCGTGGCAGCTCACCGGAGCGGAGAACTTTTCACGCGCGCTCACTCCCTGACCAGCTGTGTCGTGTTCGCGTCAGCTAGGCGCGCGTAGATCCCTCTGCAAGAAGCGTGCAGTCGACCGCTCCCGGTCCGACGCATGCCTCCTCGCTGTCTGCCGTGCCCGGATCCACCCGCCGAAGGACCACTCGTCACCACCGCATCTCACCCCCCACCAAGCAGGAGGATGCCTTGTTCCCCCGGAGTCTCTCTCTCAGATCCGCACAGCGAACGCTCACCGCGGCCGGTGTCGTCGGCGTGAGCGCCGCACTGACCCTCGGCCTGATGTCGGGCACGGCCTCCTCGACGCCACTGCCGTCGAACGGCGCGATTCCGCCGGGCATGGGATACATGGGCGTGGGCTATGTCCAGGACGCCAAGGACTTCAAGGCGGACACACGCCGGTTCAGCCCTGACGTGAAGCCGGACGCGAACCCCCTGGCCAACTCCGTGGGTGTGGACGTCTCCAGCTGGCAGGGCGGCATCAACTGGAGCGCGGTCCGTGGCGCGGGCATCGAGTTCGCCTGGATGAAGGCGACCGAGGGAACCACGTACAAGGACCCCACGTTCGGAACCAACTACCGCGGCGCCCACAACGCGGGCGTGATCCGGGGCGCGTACCACTTCGCGCGGCCCGACGCGTCCGGGGGCGCGGCGCAGGCGAACCACTTCGTCGGCAACGGCGGCGCCTGGTCCCGCGACAACATGACGCTCCCCGGCGTACTGGACATCGAGGGCTCTTGCTACGGCAAGACGCGCGCGGCGATGCGGTCCTGGATCCTCGACTTCGCCGACACGTACAGGGCCCGTACCGGCCGCGACGTCGCGGTCTACACCAGCGCGAGCTGGTGGGACCTCTGCACCGGCGGCTGGGCCGGCCTCTCCGCCAGGAGCCCGCTGTGGGTGGCTCACTGGACCTCCGCGGGCGGCCCCCGCATCCCGTCGGGCTTCCCGTTCTGGACCGTCTGGCAGTACACGGCCACCGGCTCGGTGCGCGGCATCTCCGGGTACGTCGACCGCGACCGCATCAGCGGTGGCCGCTCCCGCCTGCTGGCCCTGGCCAACAACACCGCGTGACGGCGGGTGCCCGTCCACCGTGACCACGTCGGGGGGCCGGCTAGGCCCCCCGCACGTCCCGCCACACCGCCGGGACGGCCCCCGCCACGTCCTGGGCCGTCACCGGCGCCCCGTCCGCCGCGAAGCGGGCCGCCAGGCCGTGGAGGTAGGCGCCCACCGAGGCGGCGTCCAGCGGGCGCAGGCCCGCCGCCAGCAGGGAGCCGGTCAGGCCGGACAGGACGTCGCCGCTGCCCGCGGTGGCGAGCCAGGGCGTGCCGGTCGGGTTCACGCGGGCCGGGGCCGCGGCGTCCGGGGGCGCGATCAGAGTCGTCGAGCCCTTCAGGAGCACCGTCGCGGCGTAGTGCTCCGCCAACGCCCGTACGGAGGACAGGCGTTGACCCTCGACCTCGTCGCGGGCGACGCCGAGGAGCGCCGCCGCCTCCCCGGCGTGCGGGGTGAGCACGGTGGGCGCGGTGCGGGCGCGGACGGTGCGCGCGTCCGCGAACCGGAGCCCGTCGGCGTCGATCAGCACCGGCACATCGGAGTCCAGGACGTCCAGCAGCCCAGTGGCGTCGTCGCCCAGACCGGGGCCGATGACCCACGACTGGACGCGCCCGGCCTTCGCGGGCGGCCCCGCCGACACCAGCGTCTCGGGGAACCGGGCGAGGACCGCGTCCGCCGCCGGGCCCACGTAGCGCACCGCGCCCGCGCCGCCGTGCAGGGCGCCCGCCACCGCCAGGACCGCCGCGCCCGGGTAGCGCTCCGAGCCGGCCACCACGCCGACCACACCGCGCCGGTACTTGTCGCTCTCGCCGGTCGGTTCGGGCAGCAGCGCCGCCACGTCCGCGTGGTGCAGCGCCTCCAGCGCGGCCCGCTCGTACGGGGGCTCAAGGCCGATGTCCACCAGGCGCAGCGCGCCCGCGTACTCGCGCGCCGGATCGACCAGCAGGCCCGGCTTGTACGCGCCGAAGGCGACGGTCGCCGTCGCCCGCACCGCGTCGCCGTGCACCTCGCCGGTGTCCGCGTCCACGCCGCTCGGCAGGTCCACCGCCACGACGAGTCCCCGCGCGGCCTCCGCGAGCCGGGCCGCGCGGGGGCGCAGCCCGCCCCGGCCGCCGATGCCGACGATGCCGTCCAGGACCAGGTCCGCCCGGGACACCGTCTCCTCGGCGGCGTCGGACTCGGCGTCGGCCACCGTGCCGCCCGCCGCGCGCAGGGCCGCGAGGCCGCCCGCGTGCGCCCGGTCCGGGGACAGCAGCAGGGCCGTGACGCCCGCGCCGCGACGGGCCAGGCGGGCGCCCGCGTACAGGGCGTCCCCGCCGTTGTCGCCGGAGCCGACCAGCAGGGCCACCCGGGATCCGTACACCTTGCCGAGCAGGTCCGCGCAGGCCACGGCCAGGCCCGCGGCGGCGCGCTGCATCAGGGCGCCGTCCGGGAGGCGTGCCATCAGCGCGCGTTCGGCGGACCGGACCGTTTCCACGTCATAGGCAGTGCGCATGTCACCGAGTCTCCCCCAGGAGCAGGGCGCGCAGCAGATCGGCGGTCTCGGCAGGGTGGGTGGACCAGCCATTGTGGGCGCCCGGGAACACCGCCGGCTCCCGGTCGAGGCGGGCCGCCAGCAGCGCCGCCGGCCGGTGCGGGAGGTGCGGCCGGGTCGCGGCGCCGTACGCGAGCGTCAGCCGGTCCCGCACCGCCGCGAGGGCGTCGAGATCGGGGACGTACGCGGCGAAGCTGCGGTACTCGAACTCCACGGCCAGCGGCGCGTTCACCGCCAGGCGCCGCAGCATCTCCCGGGTGCGGGGCGGCAGCCCGGGCCCCCGCATCCACGTGGCCGCTCCCATCGCGCCGCCGATGCCGCGCAGGAAACGCGCGCCCGCCGCCTCCGGGCCGTCCCGCGCGAACAGCTCGTGCACCTCGTCGAAGAACGCCAGCTGCTCCGCCGCGTCGGGGAGCACCGACCACGACGGCGGCTCGTGCGCGACCGCCCGGCGGACCCGGCCGGGATGCCGGGCGAGCAGGTCGAGGGCGACGATCGCACCGCTCGACGCCCCGGCCACGTACGCCGGTTCGCCGGGGGAGACGGCGTCCAGGAGGCGGCGCGCGTCGTCGGCGTGGACCTCCACCAGCTGCTCGGTGTGCGGGCCGTCGAGGGCGCTGCGCGAGTAGCCGCGCGGGTCGTGGGTGAGCACCGTGAAGGTGTCCGCCAGCGCGTCGGCGACCGGGTCGAGGACCGCCGCGTCGCCGCCCGCGCCGGGCAGCAGGAGCAGGACGGGGCCGCTGCCGCGCAGCTCGTGGTGGAGGGTCGCGCCGGGGACGCGCAGTGTGCTCGCGGTGATCAACTGCCGTCTCCTTCCGGCCAGTTCGAGAGCGCCACGTGCAGCGCCTCCAGGGCGGCCGCCCAGGACCGCTCCACGTCCCTGCTGTGCCGGAAGCCGCCCGCCAGCTCCAGGGCGACGAAGCCGTGGAAGGTGCTGCGCAGCAGGCGGACCGCGTCGGTCAGCGCCGGTTCCGCCAGGCCGTAGCCCTGGAGCAGGGCGTAGGGGCCGGTGAGATTGCGGCGCAGGCCCGGGTGGTCGTCGAGCGCCGTCGGGCCGAGCTCCGCCTGCGTCGCCGCGTACCGGCCGGGGTGCTCGCGGGCGAAGGCGCGGTAGGCGTGCGCGAAGGCGAGCAGCGCGTCGCGCCCGGCGCGGCCCGCCAGCGCGTCCGAGATCCGGTCCGCGAGGTCGAGGCCCGCGAGGACCGCGACCCGCTCGCTCAGGTCGGAGAGATTGCGGACGTGCGCGTACAGGCTCGCGTCCTTCACGCCGAAGCCGCGGGCGAGCGCCGCGATGGTGATGTTCTCGAAGCCGACCGTGTCGGCGAGGTCGGCGGCGGCCGCCACCACCCGCTCGCTGGTCAGGCCCGCTCTGGCCATCATCTTCCTACGACCCCTTCGTCAGAAACTATGACCCCTAGGTTTTTGCTTACGATACGTAGGGACGCGTAGGCCGATCAACCGCTTTTCGGGTTCCGTGCCGCGCGGCTGACCGGGAACCGGCGCGGCGCCGGGTTCCCCTCATGCCCATGACCAGCACTTCCGTGCGCGGCGGACTCGCCGCGCTGCTCGCCCTCGCCGTGGCCCTGCCCGCGGGCGAGGCCCTCGCGCACCCCGGGCCACCGGTGCCGCCCGCGGCCTCGGCGCCCGCACCGGCCCCGGAGGCCGGCCTCGTCCCCGGCGTCCGGCTCGCCCCGCACCGGGACTGGCCCCAGGACACCCCCGACCAGACGCTGCCCCCGCACGTCTACCGGCCCACCGCCGAGGAGGACGCGACCGAGCCGCCGCCCGCGCCGCCCGGGTCCGACGCGCTCATCGAGTACGTGCCGCCGGGCGACGTGCCGTACCCGGCGGCGTCCGGCGGCGCCCCGGGACCGCTCGCGGCGGCCGCCTGCACCAAGAAGACGGGGCCCTATCAGCGCCAGGTCGAACGCTGGCTGAAGCGCAAGGCCGACGGAAAACAGTCGCCCGCCGACTGCCGGGCCATCCGCGCCTTCCAGACCAAGCAGGGCATCCGCCCGAACGCCGGCTTCGCCGGACCCGTCACCTGGGGCCGGATGCGCGCCATCAGCGCCCGCAAGAACCCCAACGCGGCGAAGAAGTGCCCCACGCGCGCGTACCGGCTCGCCTGTGTCGACCTGCCGCGCCAGCTGATGTGGGTCAGCAAGGGCAAGAAGATCGTCTACGGGCCGGTCCCGATCCGCAGCGGCCGGGCCGGGAACCGCACCCGCACCGGCTGGCACAAGGTCTACTGGCGGCACAAGAACCACTGGTCGTCGATCTACAACAGTCCGATGCCCTACAGCCAGTTCTTCAGCGGCGGCCAGGCGTTCCACGGCATCTACGGCAATGTCTACAGCCCGCCCGGCTCGCGCGGCTGCGTCAATCTGCGGCTCTCCGACGCCAAGCGGCTGTGGGGCGTCCTCAAGGGCGGCGACCGGGTCTACGTGTGGGGCCGCAAGCCCGGCACCTGACTCTCCGGGGAGTTGTCGCACCCCTCTGAGACACTGGGCGCACCATGAACGAGAACGTGACTGCCCCGCTTCGCGCCCGCGCCGAGATCGACCTGGCCGCGCTCAAGGCCAATGTGCGGTCCCTGCGCGCGCACGCGCCGGGGGCCGCGTTCATGGCCGTCGTGAAGGCCGACGCGTACGGGCACGGGATGCTCCCGGTGGCCCGCGCCGCCAAGGAGGCCGGTGCCGAGTGGATCGGCACCGCCACCCCCGAAGAGGCCCTTTCGCTGCGCGCGGCCGGTGTCGAGGGCCGCATCATGTGCTGGCTCTGGGTGCCCGGCGGACCCTGGCGCGAGGGCGTCGAGGCGGACCTCGACATGTCGGTGGGCGGCCTGTGGGCGCTGCGCGAAGTGACCGCCGCCGCGCGGGAGCTGGGCCGCACCGCCCGCGTCCAGCTCAAGGCCGACACCGGCCTCGGGCGGGGCGGCTGTCTGCGCGCGGACTGGCCGGAGCTGGTGCGCGAGGCGCTCGCCGCGCAGGCCGCCGGCCTGGTCACCGTCACCGGCCTGTGGTCGCACTTCGCCTGCGCCGACGAGCCCGGACACCCCTCGATCGCCGCGCAGTTGACCGAGTTCCGCGAGATGGTCGGGTACGCGGAGACCGAGGGCGTCACCCCCGAGGTGCGGCACATCGCCAACTCGCCGGGCACGCTCACCCTCCCCGAGACCCACTTCGACCTGGTCCGGCCGGGCATCGCCATGTACGGCATCTCGCCCAGCCCCGAGCTGGGCACCCCGGAGGACTTCGGTCTTCGCCCGGTGATGACCCTGAAGGCGTCGCTCGCGCTCGTGAAGCACGCGCCGGGCGGCCTCGGCGTCAGTTACGGGCACCACTACGTCACGCCGGGCCCCACGACCCTCGGCCTGGTGCCGCTCGGCTACGCGGACGGCATCCCGCGGCACGCCTCCGGCACCGGCCCCGTCCTGATCGGCGGCAAGCGGCGCACGGTCGCGGGCCGGGTCGCGATGGACCAGTTCGTCGTCGACCTCGGCGGTGACGAGCCGGCCGCGGGCGACGACGTGGTGCTGTTCGGCCCCGGTGACGCCGGGGAGCCGACCGCCGAGGACTGGGCGGCGGCATCGGGCACCATCGCGTACGAGATCGTCACGCGGATCGGTTCCCGCGTCCCGCGCGTCTATGTCGACGAGGCGGTCGACGGGGCAGCGGGGGAGCGGGCCGGACGGACCCCCGCCGTGTGAATCTCGAACCGACCGGGAACCCCGGGGGAACCGGGTGTCACAGCACTGCGGAGCAGCGGCGCGCACAGCGAGGGAGCGGCACGTGAGCGAGACCAGCGCACAGGCCACGGCGGCCGTCACCGAGGCTGCCGCGGCGGCTTCGGGGAGCTGGCGGCGGGCCGGCCTCGCGGGCGCCGCGGTGGGGGTGGTCGCCGCGGGCGCCGCCGCCGGAGTCGCCGTGGAGCGGCTCACCGTGGGGCGCGGGATGCGCAGGAAGGCCCGGCTCGCGCTGGACGCGTCCGGGCCCTACGGCTCGCTGCGCGGCCTGCCCGGCAAGGCGTACGCGGCGGACGGCACCGAGCTGTACTACGAGACCGACGAGATCGACGAAGCGGCGCCGGAGGCCACCACCGGCACCCGCAGACGGCGCCTGTTCGGCCGCAAGGCGCCCGCGCCGGTCACCGTCGTCTTCAGCCACGGCTACTGCCTGAACCAGGACTCGTGGCACTTCCAGCGCGCGGCCCTGCGCGGTGTCGTGCGGTGCGTGTACTGGGACCAGCGCAGCCACGGCCGCTCCGGACGCGGGGTGGAGCAGACGGAGAGCGGCCGGCCGGTCTCCATCGACACCCTCGGCGGCGACCTCAGGGCGGTCATCGACGCGGCGGCGCCCGAGGGGCCGGTCGTCCTCGTCGGTCACTCCATGGGCGGCATGACCGTGATGGCGCTCGCCGACCAGTGCCCCGAGCTGGTCCGCGACCGGGTCGTCGGCGTGGCGCTCGTGGGCACGTCGTCGGGGAGGCTCGGCGAGGTGAACTACGGACTTCCGGTGGCGGGGGTGAACGTGGTGCGGCGGGTCCTGCCCGGCGTCCTCAAGGTCCTCGGACAGCGCGCCGAACTGGTCGAGCGCGGCCGCAGGGCCACCGCCGACCTGTTCGCGGGGATCATCAAGCGGTACTCGTTCGCGACCCGGGACGTCGACCCGGCGATCGCCCGGTTCGCCGAGCGGATGATCGAGGGCACGCCGATCGACGTGGTCGCCGAGTTCTACCCGGCGTTCCAGGAGCACGACAAGACGGCCGCGCTGAGCCGCTTCGCCCAGGTGCCCGCCCTCGTCCTCGCGGGGGAGCAGGACCTGGTGACGCCGAGCGGGCACAGCGAGGCGATCGCGGAGCTGCTGCCCGACGCCGAGTTCGTGCTCGTGCCGGACGCCGGGCACCTGGTGATGCTGGAGCACCCGGAGGTCGTCACCGACCGGCTGGCCGATCTCCTGGCCCGTACGGGAGCGGTATCGGCAGCCGCTACCGTGGGGATCTATGGAGACACCGGCAGCACCGCACGACCCGGCGGCTGAACCCGCCACCCCCGAGACCCCCGCCTCTCCCGGCGCACCCGTTTCTACCGTCACGGTCACCGTCAGCTCCCCGGACGCGATGGGAAGGCTGGGCCTGGCCCTGGCCACCCGGCTGCGCCCCGGCGACCTCGTGATGCTCACCGGTGAGCTCGGCGCCGGCAAGACGACCCTGACCCGCGGTCTCGGCGCGGGCCTGGGCGTGCGGGGCGCGGTGACCTCGCCGACGTTCGTGATCGCCCGCGTCCACCCGCCGCTCGGCGAGGGCCCGGCGCTGGTGCACGTCGACGCCTACCGGCTCGGCGGCGGTCTCGACGAGATGGAGGACCTGGACCTCGACGTCTCGCTCCCGGACTCCGTGGTCGTCGTGGAGTGGGGCGACGGCAAGGTCGAGGAGCTCTCCGACGACCGGCTGCACGTGCTCATCGACAGGGCCACCGGCGACACCACCGACGAGGTGCGCGTGGTGACGCTGCACGGCATCGGGGCGCGCTGGACCGAGGCGGACCTGGCGTCGCTGGCGGGCTGAACCCGCACCCCGGGCGGCTTCCTCCGGACATCCCGACAGGGCGTCGGCAACATGTTGCGCGACGCCCCTTCGGCGTGTTCACATGGAAGCACGTCTTGGTTAGGTCTACCTAACCTCGATCGCCGAGGCGGCCCCGGGAGGCGTCCATGACGACATCGGAACGTGACGTAGAGACCCGTACGGCGCCGCTGCCGCGCGCCGGACGGGACGTGGTGCGCGGGGTGTCGATGGGGGACCTGCTGGCCTCCTGCGCGGCGGCACGGCTGGTGTCGACGCCGCCGGCCCGCGCCGTCGCGCCGGCGAACTCCGCCGAGGACAGGCCCTAGGGCACCACGACGACGAGCCGCCCGACGGTGGCGAACTCCCACATCGCGTTGCCGTCGGCCCGCGACTCGCGGATGCCGCCGGTCTGCTTCGTCGGGTCGGGCTCGGGCGTGGAGCCGTCGACCGCGGCGCTGAACCCGATCACCACCCCGTTCGTACTGGCGAAGCGGACCACGTGCTCGACCGGCGTGCCGTCCGTGCCCGGGATGGCCCCCGAGCGCGAGTCCACCGTGTACTTGCCGGGCGCCGGGTCGAGGGTGCCGGGCGTCACCTCGTACGTGCGCTGCACCTTGCCGTTGCCGCCCACCAGCCAGACGCGGTCCGCGTCCAGCGCGTAGACGACCCGCTCGCCCTTGCCGGACTGCGCGGGCAGCGCCTTCGGGTCGGCCTTCTTCTTCGGGGTGGCGGACGCCGAGGAGGACGAGGTGGCGGAGGGCGACTTGCCGGGATCGGCCGGAGCGCTGGCCGAGGCCTGGTAGGCGAGGAAGCCGACCACGGCGAGCGCGCCCGCCGTCAGCGCGGTCACGAATCCGGTGCTGCTCCGTGCCACCAGGTGCCTGCCTCTCGGTGTTCGACTTCTCCAGGTGACGGTAGCAGCCGGGAGCGGGCGCTCCCCTGGTTGTCGGCGGTCCGGACGTGTCCGCTCTTGTGTGGTCGTAGGCTGTTCGCGTGCTGTTGCTCGCTGTGGATACCGCCACCCCCGCCGTCACCGTCGCCCTGCACGACGGCTCCTCCGTCGTCGCGGAGTCGAGCCAGGTGGACGCCCGCAGACACGGGGAGCTGCTGCTGCCCGCCGTCGACCGGGTGCTCCAGGAGGCCGGGCTGAAGCTGGACGCCGTCACCGGGATCGTCGTGGGCGTCGGCCCGGGACCGTACACCGGACTGCGGGTCGGCCTGATGACCGCCGACACGTTCGGGCTCGCGCTCGGCGTGCCCGTGCACGGTGTGTGCACGCTGGACGGCCTCGCGTTCGAGGCGCAGGTGGAGGGCCCCTTCGTCGTCGCCACCGACGCCCGCCGCAAGGAGGTGTACTGGGCGCGCTACGAGAACCCGCGCACCCGCACCACCGAAGCGGCCGTCGACCGGCCCGCCGACATCGCCGAGCAGGTCGCGGGGCTGCCCGTGGTCGGCGCGGGCGCGCTGCTCTACCCCGACGTCTTCCCCGACCCGCACGGCCCCGAGCACGTCAGCGCCGCCGCGCTCGCCGCGCTGGCCGCCGAGCGGCTGGCCGCGGGCGAGGAGCTGCTCGAGCCCCGGCCGCTGTACCTGCGCAGGCCCGACGCCCAGGTCCCCAAGAACTACAAGGTGGTCACCCCCCAGTGACCACTGTGGACGTCGACATCCGCGAGATGCGCTGGTGGGACATCGATCCCGTGCTCGCCCTGGAGAAGGACCTCTTCCCGGACGACGCGTGGTCGCGCGGCATGTTCTGGTCCGAGCTCGCGCACGCGCGCGGGGTCGGGTCGACGCGCCGCTACGTCGTCGCGTACGACGGGGACCGGCTGCTCGGCTACGGCGGGCTCGCCGCCGCCGACGACCTGGCCGACGTCCAGACCATCGCCGTCGCCCGCGACCAGTGGGGCACCGGCCTCGGCGCCCGGCTGCTCGAAGAACTGCTGCGGCACGCCACCGCCTTCGAGGCCGCCGAGGTGATGCTCGAGGTCCGCGTCGACAACACCCGGGCGCAGAAGCTCTACGAGCGCTTCGGCTTCGAGCCGATCGGCTTCCGCCGCGGCTACTACCAGCCGGGCAACGTGGACGCCCTCGTGATGCGCCTGACCACCACCACCGTGACTGAAGAGAAGAACCATGGCTGACGAACCGCTCGTCCTCGGCATCGAGACCTCCTGCGACGAGACCGGCGTCGGCATCGTCCGCGGCACCACCCTGCTCGCCGACGCCGTCGCCTCCAGCGTCGACGAGCACGCCCGCTTCGGCGGCGTCGTCCCCGAGGTCGCCTCCCGCGCGCACCTGGAGGCGATGGTCCCGACGATCCAGCGCGCCCTGAAGGACGCGGGGGTGAGCGCCAAGGACCTCGACGGCATCTCCGTCACGGCCGGGCCCGGTCTCGCGGGTGCCCTGCTGGTCGGCGTGAGCGCCGCGAAGGCGTACGCGTACGCGCTCGACAAGCCGCTCTACGGCGTCAACCACCTCGCCTCGCACATCTGCGTCGACCAGCTGGAGCACGGGAAGCTGCCCGAGCCGACGATGGCGCTGCTGGTCTCCGGCGGCCACTCGTCGCTGCTGCTGTCCACCGACATCACCTCCGACGTGCGGCCGCTGGGCGCGACCATCGACGACGCGGCGGGCGAGGCCTTCGACAAGATCGCCCGGGTGCTCAACCTCGGCTTCCCCGGCGGCCCGGTCATCGACCGGTACGCGAAGGAGGGCGACCCGACCGCCATCGCGTTCCCGCGCGGACTGACCGGCCCGCGCGACCCCGCGTACGACTTCTCCTTCTCCGGCCTCAAGACCGCCGTCGCCCGCTGGATCGAGGCCAAGCGGGCCGCGGGGGAGGACGTGCCGGTGCGGGACGTGTCGGCGTCCTTCCAGGAGGCCGTCGTCGACGTGCTGACCCGCAAGGCCGTCCGCGCCTGCAAGGACGAGGGCGTCGACCACCTGATGATCGGCGGCGGCGTCGCGGCCAACTCGCGGCTGCGCGCCCTCGCCCAGGAGCGCTGCGAGCGGGCCGGGATCCGGCTGCGGGTGCCGCGCCCCAAGCTTTGCACGGACAACGGCGCGATGGTCGCCGCGCTGGGCGCCGAGATGGTGGCCAGGAACCGGGCGGCCTCCTCGTGGGACCTGTCCGCCGACTCCTCGCTGCCGGTGACCGAGACGCACGTGCCGGGCCACCATCACGGCCACGACCACGTGCACGAGGTCAGCAAGGAGAACCTCTACTCGTGAGCGTCGCCCTGATGTGGGAGGCCCGGGCGGTCGCCGGACGCGGCGACGACCTGCTCGCCTGGGCCAAGGCGCAGACGCTGTCGTCCGAGCGCGCGCCGCTGCGCCGCGAGACGCTGCGCGCGCCCCAGGACCGGGTCCTCGTCATCACGTGGTGGGACGCCGCCTACGACGCCGAACTCCCCGAACTGCCCGAGCCGGACGGGGAGCTGGTGATGCGGGCGGTGCACCGCTGGCGGTTCGAGACCGCCTGAGCCGCGGCGCACGGCGGCGGCCCGATAAGGGCCGTTTCGCGGTGGTGTGTATCCGAGATTTTCTGAGATTTTCCGAAGAGTCGGGGCGAGAGGTTTACCGTTGTAATAATTCGGACTTACGTTCCCTGAGTGACTGAGAAGAAACGGTTCCGTGGGCGTGCGGTGAAGGCCGCCGGTGTGGTGCTCGGCTGCGCCCTCGTGCTCGGCGGCGGGGGAGCCGGCTGGGTGTACTGGCACCTGGACCACAACATCCGCAGCGTCGACATCGACAGCGCGCTCGGCGACAACCGCCCGGCCCGCGCCGACCGGACGGACCCCTCGCCCGCACCGTCGGCCTCCGCGTCGCAGGAACCGGTCGAGAAGGGCGTCCTGAACATCCTCGTCCTCGGCTCCGACTCGCGCACGGGCAAGGAGAACAAGAAGCTCGGCGGCGGTGACAGCGGCGGCGCGCGGTCCGACACCGCGATGGTCCTGCACCTGAACGCCGACCGGTCCGAGGCCACCGTCGTCAGCATCCCGCGCGACACCCTCGTGGAACGCCCCTCGTGCCCGACGGAGTCCGGCGGGACGTCGGCGGTCGCGTACAACGTCATGTTCAACAGCGCCTATTCGCTGGGCGGTCCGGTCTGCGCGGTGAAGACCGTCGAGACCATGACCGGGGTGCGCATGGACCACTATCTGGAGGTCGACTTCGCGGGCTTCGCGGAGCTCATCGACGCGCTCGGCGGTGTCGACATCACCACCGACGAGGACATCGACGACGACCTCAGCCAGCTCCACCTGGAGGCCGGCCCGCACCACCTCGACGGCAAGACCGCGCTCGCCTTCGCCCGGACCCGGCACGGCGTCGGCGACGGCAGCGACCTGGGCCGCATCAAGCTCCAGCAGCAGCTGGTGAAGGCGCTGGCGGACCAGGTCTCGGGCTCCGGGCTGCTCACCAGCCCGACCCGCCTCTACCAGGTCGCCGACGCGGCGACGGGCGCCCTCACCACGGACACCGGCCTCGACTCGCTGAGCAAGCTGTCGGGCCTGGCGCGCAGCCTCCAGGACCTGTCCGGCGACTCGGTGAAGACGGTGATGATGCCCGTGGTGCAGGCGCCGTCCGACCACAACCGGGTGGTGGCCGACGAACCCGAGGCGAAGGAGCTGTGGGAGTCGCTGCGCTAGCGGCCCGGAAACTTCCCGAAGAAAAATCCTCGCGGGTGTCGATCCGGGCCCGGCCCGTTCGACGCAAGGGTGAAGGGACCGGGAAGGACCGGCCCGCCGAACCGAGGAGTCACCGTGCCGCGCTACATCTCCCTCATCCACATCGACGAGTCCACCGCGCCCGCCGAGGGCCCGAGCCCCGAGCTGGGGCGGCGCATGGAGGAACTGCTCGAGGAGATCACCAAGGCGGGCGTCATGCTCGACACGGCCGGGCTGCTGCCACAGGCCCAGGGCAAGCGGGTGCACTGGGAGGGCGGCCGCACCTCCGTCACCGACGGCCCGTTCACCGAGTCCAAGGAGGTCGTCGGCGGCTACGCCCTCATGCAGTGCAAGGACATGGCCGAGGCCGTCGAGTGGGCCAAGCGGTTCCTCCAGGTCCACGAGGAGTTCTGGACCGTCACCTGCGAGGTCCGCCAGCTCGCCGAGGGCTGAGCCCCTTGGCCCGGGCCGCTCCCGGGTGTCTGATGTGGGCCGTGACAGAGCGACGCGACGACAGCACGGCCCACCTCGCGGACACGGCGGACACGGCGGACACGGCGGGGACGGCGGAGACCGTGGAGACCGTCTTCCGGATGGAGGCGCCGCGGATCATCGCCGCCGTCACCCGGCTCGTCCGGGACGTCGGCATCGCGGAGGAGCTGGCGCAGGACGCCCTGGTCGCCGCGCTGGAGACCTGGCCGCGCACGGGCGTCCCGGACAACCCGGGCGCCTGGCTGACGACCACCGCCCGGCGCCGCGCCGTCGACCTGGTGCGGCGGCGGGAGAACTACGCGCGCAAGCTGGAGGAGGTCGGGCGGGCGACCGCGTTCGCGTACGAGCAGGAAGCGGTCCCGGATCCCGACGACATCGACGACGATCTGCTCCGGCTCGTCTTCATGAGCTGTCACCCGGTGCTGTCCGCCGAGGCCCGCGCCGCCCTCACCCTGCGCCTGCTCGGCGGCCTCACCACGGCCGAGATCGCCCGCGCGGTCCTCGCCCCCGAAGCGACCGTCGCCCAGCGCGTCGTGCGCGCCAAACGCACCCTCGCCACCCGCGACATCGCCTTCGAGGTGCCCTGCGGACCGGACCGGGAGGCCCGCCTCGGCTCGGTCCTCGAAGTCATCTACCTCATCTTCAACGAGGGGTACGCGGCCACGGCGGGCGACGACTACCTCCGCCCGGGGCTGTGCGAGGACGCCCTGCGGCTGGCCCGCGTCCTGCAGTCGCTGATGCCGAAGGAGCCCGAGGTGCACGGCCTGGCCGCGCTGCTCGAACTCCAGTCGTCCCGCGCGGCCGCCCGCACGACGCCCGACGGCGCGCCCGTCCTGCTGAAGGACCAGCACCGCACCCGCTGGAACCAGCTCCTGATCCGCCGCGGATTCACCGCCCTGTCCCGCGCGGAGGCGACCCTCACGGGCGGCGGGCCCGGCCCGTACGTCCTCCAGGCCGCCATCGCCGCCTGTCACGCGCAGGCGCACACGTACGAGGAGACCGACTGGCCGCGCATCGCCACCCTGTACGGCCTGCTCGCCGTGCGTGCCCCGTCACCGGTGGTCGAGCTGAACCGGGCCGTGGCCGTCTCCATGGCCGAGGGGCCGGCGGCGGGGCTCACGATCGTGGACGCCGTCGCCGGTGAACCGGCCCTGCGCGACTACCACTTGCTGCCGAGCGTGCGCGGGGATCTGCTGGAGCGGCTCGGGCGGGCGGAGGAGGCGCGGGCGGAGTTTGTGCGGGCCGCGGCGCTGGCCCGCAATGAGCGGGAGCGGGAGTTTCTGCTCGGCAGATCGAGCCCCTCCGGCGATTGAGGAGCGGGGGCCGGGGCGGAGCCCCGAGACCTCAGCGGGTGCTCCGGCCCAGCAACATGGTGGGGGCGCCCGCGACCCGGGTCAGGAACACCGTCGCCGAAGCCTTGCCGTAGGGCTTCGGCATGACCTTGCGGCGCAGTTCCTCCGGTTCCACGGCGGACCCGCGCTTCTTCACGGTGAGCACGCCGACCCCGCGCTCCCGCAGCAGCGCCTTCAACTTCTTCATGTTGAAGGGCAGTTGGTCGGTGATCTCGTACGCGGCCGCGTACGGCGTCGGCCGCAGTTCGTCCGCCGTGACGTACGCGATGGTCTCGTCGAGCAGACCGCCGCCGACCTGCTCGGCCACCTCGGCGACCAGGTGCGCCCGGATGACGGCTCCGTCGGGCTCGTACAAGTACCGCCCCACGGGCCGCACTTCGGGATCGGGCAGCCCGCGCCCGGCCAGCGCCCGCGGGCCCGGCAGCAGTGTGGCCCGCATCCTCCCGGGCGCGGTGCCGAACCACAGCACGGCCTCCTTCACGTCACCCCCGTCCGAGATCCACTCGGCGTCGGCCGCGTCCGGGATCGCCTCGTGCGGGATGCCGGGCGCGATCTTCAGTGCGGCGCGCGGCGCCTTCAGCGCGGCGGCGACGGCCCAGGACAGGGGAGGGGAGTAGGCCTCGGGGTCGAAGATGCGGCCGCGGCCGCCCCGGCGCGCGGGATCGACGAACACCGCGTCGTACGCCGCCGTCTCCACCTCCGTGACGTCCGCCTCCCGCACCTCGATCAGCTCGGAGAGCCCCAGCGCCTCGGCGTTGGCGCGGGCGACGGCGCAGGTCAGCGGATCGCGGTCGACGGCGAGGACGGAGATCCCGGCGCGGGCCAGCGCGATCGCGTCGCCGCCGATGCCGCAGCACAGATCGGCGACGGACCGTACGCCCAGCGCCTTGAAGGACTCCGCGCGGTAGGTGGCCACGCTCGTCCGGGTCGCCTGCTCGACGCCGTTCGCCGTGAAGTACATCCGGGCCGCGTCCCGTGCCCCGAACTTCGCCGCCGCCCGCTGTCGCAGCCGGGCCTGGGCGAGCGCGGCCGAGACCAGGTCGGCCGGGTGTTCGCGGCGCAGCCGGGTCGCGAGCGCGAGCTCCTGCGCCGGGTCGTGGTCGCGCAGGGTGTCGAGCAGGGCCTGTCCCGCGGGGGTCAGGAGGGCGGCGAGGGAAGCGGGGTCGTTCACCCGGCCCATTGTGGGCCAGTCGGTGGATGGTGCGCGCCCGGCGGCGGTGTCGGCCCCTGACCAGGGCGTTGAGCTGCAAGGATCCGGCGCCATGCAACTAGTAAGACAAAATGAGAAAAGCGGCAGAAGAGGGACAGTGCGACGGGTCTCGGTCGCGGCCCTGGCGGCCTGCGCCCTCGCCTCCGGCTGCACCGTCGGCGGCGGTGAGAAGGCCGTGCCGCCGGCCCCCGGCCAGCAGCCGCTGAAGGCTCCGCCGGCCCAGGCCCTCGACTCGTACGCCACCCGCCTCAAGGCCGAACGCGCCCGTGTCGTCGCGGCGGCCAAGCGCTGGGGTCTGGCGAAGCCGCCGCTGACCGCGCCCGCCCCGCCCGCGCACAAGCCGCACATCGAGCCGCGCAAGGGGTTCGAGGTCGACGGCCAGAAGGAACTCGGCCTGCCCCCGGTCTTCACCACGATCCCCACCAAGAAGAAGATCGTCTTCCTCACGATCGACGACGGCGCCGAGAAGGACCCGGCGTTCGTGAAGATGATGAGCGAGCTGAAGATCCCGTACACCGCCTTCCTCAGCGACTACCTCGCCAAGGAGGACTACGGGTACTTCAAGACGATGCAGAGGGCCGGGGTGGGCCTGAACAACCACACGCTCCACCACCCCTACCTGCCGGGCCTGTCCTACGCGGGACAGAAGCGCGAGATCTGCGGCATGCAGGACGTCATCGAGAAGCACTACGGCAAGCGCCCGGCCCTCTTCCGCCCGCCCTACGGCAACTACAACCAGGCCACCCTCAAGGCCGCCAAGTCCTGCGGCGTGAAGTACGCGCCCATCTGGAACGCCGAGGTCTTCGTGGACCGAATGGACTATCGCGAGTGGGACCGCGACATCCATCCGGGCGACATCATCCTCACGCATTTCCGCGGTCGCGAGGACTGGAAGGGCACGATGCCCGACATGATCCGCACGTTCATGAAGTACGTCACCGACAAGGGGTACGCGGTGGCACGCCTGGAGGACTACCTGTGACAGCTCATGGGGCGGGGGGCGGTGTCCGGCGGCCGGGGGCACGGGCGGCGATCGTCTGTGCCCTGGCCGCCGCGCTGCTCACCGGGTGCGCGCAGTCCGTCGACCCGATCGAGCGGATGGGCCGGAAGGCGGCGCAGAAGGTCCGCAGGCCCGAACCGGCCCCGGCGGCCGGCGCGCCCGCGCCCGACGCCCACCGCCGCTGGGGCCTGGCCGCCCCGCTGGCCCCGGCGCCCCGGCCGCACCGGGCGCTCGCGGCCCGCGCCCCCGGCACGGTGCCGCCGGTCATCGACCACGTACCCACCCGCGACAAGGTCGTCTTCCTCACCTTCGACGACGGGGCCGAGAAGGACCCGCGCTTCGTCGACATGGTCCGCGAACTGCGGCTGCCGATCTCGATGTTCCTCGCCGACGCCGCGGCGGGCGCCGGCTACGACCACTTCGGCAGGCTGCGGCGGCTCGGCGCCCAGGTGGAGAACCACACCCTGACCCACCCCTTCCTGCCCGGCCTCGGCTACGTCGACCAGCACGCCGAGATCTGCGGCCAGCAGACCCGGCTCAAGTCCCGCTTCGGAGCGGCCCCGCGGCTGTTCCGCCCGCCCTACGGCAACTACGACGCGGACACCCTGCGCGCGGCCGGCGACTGCGGCATCGACGCGATCGTCCTGTGGCGCGCCTCGATGCAGATCAACGACCTGCGCTACGCCGACGGGGACCGGCTGCGCCCCGGCGACATCATCCTGGCCCACTTCCGCGGCCCCGAGGAGCTGAAGGGCACGACCCTGACGGAGATGACCTCGCGGATGCTGCGGCGCGTCCAGGAACAGGGGTTCACCGTGGCCCGCCTGGAGGACTACGTCTGAACCCGCTGCCAGGCGGCGGCCGCCAAGGTCGCCGCCCACACGGCCGCGAACAGCTGGAAGGACGCGGCCCACGGGCGCCGCAGCCACAGGAACACGGCCCCGAAGAACAGCGCCGCCCCCGCGCCGCCGCCCCAGCACCACACCTCGGTCCAGTCCGGAGCGGGCGGCGGACTCCCCGGCTTCGCCGACCCGGGGTCCGTGCCGCCGAGGCCGCGCAGCATCAGGGAGAACATCACGAGGGCCAGGTAGCCGGCCTCCAGGAGCAGCACCAGGGCCAGCAGGCAGCCGCTCGCGAACCAGTCCTCGTCCGGCCGTTCCAGCACGTCAGTTCCCCCCGAAGAGCAGCAGCAGACCGCCGAAGGCCACCAGGGAGCCCGCGACGACCTGGATCCCCGCCGTGACCGGCAGCGGCACACGCCCGAACCGGAAGGCGAACGACGACGCGAGGATCAGCCCGGCGAGCAGCAGGACCCACAGGGCGAATCCCCTGGACGACAGGTGCGCCCCCCAGGACCAGACGACCACGGTCAGACAGCCGATCGCGTCCGTGAACAGGACGAACAGCGCGAGCGCGGCATCGCCCGCCAGGGACTTCGGGGTGTGGTGGTGACCGGTCATGCCAGGACTCTCGTACGGAACCCGGGCCTCCACCCGTACGTTCCCCGACCGAGACCGATCCGTGGCCCGTCGGTGGCCGTCGGCGGGGGCGTCGAGGGGGCGTCGCGGCGGTCGGAAAGGGCGCCGCGCGAAGAGCTCGATTAGCAGTCCGCTTGACCGAGTGCTAATCGCGGTCATAGTCTCGGCTCTGGCACTCCCCGTAGGAGAGTGCCAACAGCGACGGGCAGGTCCGGCACCCGCGACGACGGATCCACCTGGTCGCCACCTCAGACAGTTAACCCCGTGAGATCTCCGAAGGGGGAGGTCGGATCGTGACGACCACCAGCTCCAAGGTTGCCATCAAGCCGCTCGAGGACCGCATTGTGGTCCAGCCGCTCGACGCCGAGCAGACCACCGCCTCTGGCCTGGTCATTCCGGACACCGCGAAGGAGAAGCCCCAGGAGGGCGTCGTCCTCGCCGTGGGCCCGGGCCGCTTCGAGAACGGCGAGCGTCTTCCGCTCGACGTGAAGACCGGCGACATCGTGCTGTACAGCAAGTACGGCGGCACCGAGGTCAAGTACAACGGCGAGGAGTACCTCGTCCTCTCGGCCCGCGACGTGCTCGCGATCGTCGAGAAGTAGTCCACTTTCGGATTACCGGCTTCACCGAAGCGACATTGCTTCTGCTTTCGATCTGCGCCCCTGGCACCCGCGATTCACATGAGCCGGGGTCGGGGGCGCGGTTCGTTTTCACACCATGCTTCACCCTAGTTTTCCGAGAGGGCTGAAACGCTCCCATGGCGAAGATCCTGAAGTTCGACGAGGACGCCCGTCGCGCCCTTGAGCGCGGCGTCAACAAGCTGGCCGACACGGTGAAGGTGACGATCGGCCCCCGCGGCCGCAACGTCGTCATCGACAAGAAGTTCGGCGCCCCCACCATCACCAACGACGGTGTGACCATCGCCCGCGAGGTCGAGGTCGAGGACCCGTACGAGAACCTCGGCGCCCAGCTGGTGAAGGAGGTGGCGACCAAGACCAACGACATCGCGGGTGACGGCACCACCACCGCCACCGTGCTGGCCCAGGCCCTGGTCCGCGAGGGTCTGCGCAACGTCGCCGCCGGTGCCTCCCCGGCCGCCCTGAAGAAGGGCATCGACGCCGCCGTCAAGGCCGTCTCCGAGGACCTGCTCGCCACGGCCCGCCCGATCGACGAGAAGTCCGACATCGCGGCCGTCGCCGGTCTGTCCGCCCAGGACAGCCAGGTCGGCGAGCTCATCGCCGAGGCGATGGACAAGGTCGGCAAGGACGGTGTCATCACCGTCGAGGAGTCCAACACCTTCGGTCTGGAGCTGGACTTCACCGAGGGCATGGCCTTCGACAAGGGCTACCTGTCCCCGTACTTCGTCACCGACCAGGAGCGTATGGAGGCCGTCCTCGACGACCCGTACATCCTGATCCACCAGGGCAAGATCGGGTCCATCCAGGACCTGCTGCCGCTCCTGGAGAAGGTCATCCAGGCCGGTGGCTCCAAGCCGCTGCTGATCATCGCCGAGGACGTCGAGGGCGAGGCCCTGTCGACCCTGGTCGTGAACAAGATCCGCGGCACGTTCAACGCCGTCGCGGTCAAGGCCCCCGGCTTCGGCGACCGCCGCAAGGCGATGCTCCAGGACATGGCCACCCTCACCGGTGCCACCGTCATCGCCGAAGAGGTCGGCCTCAAGCTGGACCAGGCCGGTCTGGACGTGCTCGGCTCCGCCCGTCGCGTCACCATCACCAAGGACGACACCACGATCGTCGACGGTGGCGGCAACAAGGCCGACGTCGACGGCCGCGTCAACCAGATCAAGGCCGAGATCGAGAACACGGACTCCGACTGGGACCGCGAGAAGCTCCAGGAGCGCCTCGCGAAGCTGGCCGGCGGCGTCTGCGTGATCAAGGTCGGTGCCGCGACCGAGGTCGAGCTCAAGGAGAAGAAGCACCGTCTGGAGGACGCCATCTCCGCGACCCGCGCCGCGGTCGAGGAGGGCATCGTCTCCGGTGGTGGCTCCGCTCTGGTGCACGCCTCCAAGGTCCTCGAGGGCTCCCTCGGCAAGGAGGGCGACGAGGCCACCGGCGTCTCCGTCGTCCGCAACGCCGTCGTCGAGCCCCTGCGCTGGATCGGTGAGAACGCCGGCCAGGAGGGCTACGTCATCGTCTCCAAGGTCAAGGAGATGGAGAAGGGCCAGGGCTACAACGCCGCGACCGGCGAGTACGGCGACCTGGTCAAGGCCGGCGTCATCGACCCGGTCAAGGTGACGCGCTCCGCGCTGGAGAACGCCGCGTCGATCGCTTCGCTGCTGCTGACGACCGAGACGCTGGTCGTCGAGAAGCCGGCCGAGGAAGAGCCCGAGGCCGGTCACGGCCACGGTCACTCGCACTGACCCGAGCCTTCTCCGAGGCCCGTCTCCCGATTCGGGGGGCGGGCCTTTTCGGTGCGTCGTCGGGTGCGGGCCGGTGGGGGCTGGTCGCGCAGTTCCCCGCGCCCCTGAAGGCATGCGCTGCGCGCGCCTTCCCCTGCCCCTGGGCGAGCGAAGCTCGCTTCCAGGGGCGCGGGGACGCTCGCC
>NZ_JBEYYU010000011.1:0-154534 GCF_040645755.1 Streptomyces sp. NPDC046716 | reverse complement strand
CTGAACCTGGCGTTGATCGTCTTCAGCGGCTTCGCGCTGGTCGACGCCGCAATCCGGCCGGTGGCCTCTTCTCGCGCAGTTCCCCGCGCCCCTGAAGCGAGCTCCGCTCGCCCAGGGGCGCGACCAGCCCCCACCGGCCGTCAGCCGAACGTCAGGCCAACTTGGTGCGGAGAACCTCGACGACCTGGTCCACCGCGACAGCGGACTGGTCGCCGGACTCCATGTCCTTGAGCTGCACCACACCCTCGGCGAGATCCCGCTCGCCCGCGACGAGCGTGAAGCGCGCGCCGCTGCGGTTGGCGTTCTTCATGGCGCCCTTGAGCCCCTTGCCGCCGAACGAGAAGTCCGCCGAGATCCCGGCCCGGCGCAGCTCGGTCACCTTGGAGAACAGGACGCGGCGCGCCTCGTCGCCCAGCGGGACCGCGAACACGCTGGTCGTGGACGGGAGTCGAAGCTCCACACCCTCGGCCTCCAGGGCCAGGACCGTACGGTCGACGCCCAGCGCCCAGCCGACGGACGGCAGCGATGGGCCGCCGATCATCTCAGAGAGGCCGTCGTAACGGCCGCCGCCGCCCACCGCGGACTGCGAGCCGAGTCCGTCGTGGACGAACTCGAAGGTCGTCCGGGTGTAGTAGTCGAGCCCGCGGACCAGCTTCTCGTCGTCCTCGAAGGCGACGCCCTCGGCGACGAGCAGCTCGCGCACCTGCTCGTGGTACGCCTTGCACGCGTCGCACAGGTAGTCGCGCAGCGAGGGCGCGCCGACGAGCTGCTTCTGGACGTCGGCCCGCTTGTCGTCGAGGACGCGCAGCGGGTTGATCTCCGCGCGGCGCAGCGTCTCCTCGTCGAGGTCGAGGCCGCGCAGGAAGGTCTGCAGCGCCTCCCGGTACACCGGGCGGCACTCCTTGTCGCCCAGCGAGTTCAGCAGGATGCGGAAGTTCCGCAGGCCGAGCGAGCGGTACGCCTGGTCGGCCAGGATGATCAGCTCGGCGTCCAGGGCCGGGTCCTCGGCGCCGATCGCCTCGGCGCCGACCTGCGAGAAGTGCCTGTACCGGCCCTTCTGGGGGCGCTCGTAGCGGTAGTAGGAGCCCGAGTACCAGAGCTTGACGGGGAGGTTGCCCGCCTTGTGGAGGTTGGCCTCCAGCGCGGCGCGCAGCACGGAGGCGGTGCCCTCGGGGCGCAGGGCGAGCCTGTCGCCGCCCTTGGTCTCGAAGGCGTACATCTCCTTGGTCACGATGTCGGTGGACTCACCGACACCGCGCGCGAACAGTTCGACGTTCTCGAAGCCGGGCGTCTCGATGTAGCCGTAGCCGGAGTTGCGCAGCGGCGTGGAGATCGCGTCACGCACCGCGAGGTACGTCGCGGAGTCCGGCGGCAGCAGGTCGTACGTGCCCTTGGGGGCCTGAAAGGTGCTCACGGGAAGTCTTCGTCACATTCCTCGTCGGGGAGCCTCGGTGGAGGATCCCTGGCCGGCGGCCACCTGCCGCAGATACGGGTTGGTGGCGCGCTCCTGGCCGATGGTCGTCTGGGAGCCGTGTCCGGAGAGCACCACGGTCGAGTCGTCGAGCGGCAGGCACACGCGGGCCAGCGATTCGAGCATGTCGTCCATGGAGCCACCGGGAAGGTCGGTGCGTCCGATGGAGCCGGCGAAGAGCAGATCGCCCGAGAAGAACACCGACGGGACGTCCGCGGTCTCGGGCATCTGGAAGGTCACCGACCCCTTGGTATGGCCGGGGGCGTGCGCGACGCCGAAGTCGAGTCCGGCCAGCTCCAGCCGGGCGCCGTCGGAGAGCGTCCGCACGTCGTCGGGCTCCCCCACCGTGAGCTCGCCCATGAGCGGCATGCCGATGGTGCGGCCGATGCCCTTCTCCGGGTCGCTCATCATGTAGCGGTCCTCGGGGTGGATCCAGGCCGGGACGTCGTGCGCCCCGCACACTGGGACGACCGAGGCGACATGGTCGATGTGGCCGTGCGTGAGGACGACCGCGACCGGCTTCAGCCGGTGCTTCCTGAGCGCTTCCTCGACTCCCTCGGCGGCCTGGTGGCCCGGGTCGATGATCACGCACTCCTCACCCGCGGCGGGGGCAACCAGGTAACAGTTGGTGCCCCAGGCCCCGGCGGGGAACCCGGCAATCAGCACGATCGTCCTTCATGTGTCGTCGGAAGTGCCGTCGGAACGCGGAAATACAGCAAGACGGCAGATGAGAGCCTACCGGCGCTGCCGATTCCACAGCGAACCCATATACGGTACGGGGCACAATCAAGGGCCCAGTCATGGTCATACACACGTACGAGGAGAAGATCCGGTGGTCAGCAAGGATCAGCGGCAGCGTCAGCTCGCCCGGGAGAAGTTCCTGCGCCAGCAGCAGCGGCGCGAGGCCGCGCGACGCAAGGCGCGCACCCGCAACACCGTGATCGCCTCCGTGCTCGCGGTGGCCGTCCTGGGCACCGGTGGCGCGTACGCCGCCGGAGCCTTCAGCGGTGACGGCAAGAAGGACACCGCGGGCTCCGAGGCGAGCCCCAGCCCGAGCGCCTCCTCCACGGAGAAGCCCGAGCCGAAGATGGCCATCGACAAGAAGGCCACGTACACGATGGCGATGAAGACGAGCCAGGGCGACGTGAAGATCGCCATGGACGCGGCCAAGACGCCGCACACCGTCAACTCGTTCAAGCACCTCGCCGACAAGAAGTTCTTCGACAACACGAAGTGCCACCGGCTCACCACGTCCGGCATCTTCGTGCTGCAGTGCGGCGACCCGGAGGGCACCGGCGCGGGCGGCCCCGGCTACACGATCCCGGACGAGAACCTGGACGGGCTCGGCAAGGCGGGCAAGGACGGCTCGGTCACCTACCCCGCGGGCACGGTCGCGATGGCGAACACGGGCCAGTCGCACACCGGCGGCAGCCAGTTCTTCCTCGTCTACAAGGACAGCAAGCTGCCGCCGTCGTACACGCCGTTCGGCAAGATCGACGCGGCGGGGCTCAAGGCCGTGCAGGCCGTCGCGAAGGGCGGGGTGGCCGCCGGCGGACAGAGCGAGACCGATGGTGCACCGAAGAAGACCGTCAAGGTCAAGACTGTGACAGTGGAGAAGGGCTGACCTGTTCGCTGCCAAATTTCGGTCGCGCGGGATGCGGACAGCATCCCCGCCGGTCGCCTATGTTGGCCGTGACGAAACTGTGGACGATGCCCGGGGGCCCACGAGCCTCCCGCAGGCATCATGTGGAGGAGGCGCTGTGAGCAGCGACCCGTGGGGCCGCGTCGACGAGACGGGGACCGTGTACGTGCGTTCGGCCGATGGCACAGAGCGTGAGGTCGGTTCGTGGCAGGCCGGTTCTCCCGACGAGGCCCTTGCCTACTTCAAGCGCAAGTACGACGGTCTGGTCGTCGAGATCGGGCTCCTCGAGCGCCGGGTGCAGACAACGGACCTGTCCGCCAAGGACGCCATGACGGCGATCGGGCACCTGCGGGACCAGGTCACCGACGCGCACGCGATCGGCGACCTGGACGCGCTCGGCAAGCGGCTCGACAAGCTGGTCGAGTCGGTCGAGTCGCGCCGTGAGGAGCGCAAGGCACAGAAGGCCAAGCAGTCCGACGAGGCGCGGCACTCCAAGGAGGCGCTGGTCGTCGAGGCGGAGGAGCTGGCCCAGTCCGAGCAGTGGCGGGCGGCCGGTGAGCGGCTGCGCGCGCTGGTGGACACCTGGAAGGGTCTGCCGCGTCTGGACCGCAAGTCGGACGACGAGCTGTGGCACCGCTTCTCGCACGCCCGCTCGGCGTTCTCCAAGCGCCGCAAGGCCCACTTCGCTTCGCTGGACGCGCAGCGCGAGGAGGCCCGCAAGGCGAAGGAGAAGTTGGTCGCCGAGGCGGAGGCGCTGTCGAACTCGCAGGACTGGGGCGCGACCGCGGCCCGGTACCGCGAGCTGATGACGGACTGGAAGGCCGCGGGGCGCGCGCAGCGCGAGCACGAGGACGATCTGTGGAACCGCTTCCGCGGCGCCCAGGACGTGTTCTTCGCGGCCCGCAGCTCGGTCTTCGCGGAGCGTGACGCGGAGCAGGGCGAGAACCTCAAGCTCAAGGAGGAGCTGGCAGCCGAGGCCGAGAAGCTGCTCCCGATCGAGGACCTGAAGGCGGCCCGCGCCGCGTTCCGCTCGATCAACGAGCGCTGGGAGGCCATCGGCCACGTTCCGCGCGACGCCCGCCCGAAGGTCGAGGGGCGGATGCACGCCGTGGAGCGTGCCCTCCAGGAGTCGGAGGAGGCCGAGTGGCGGCGGACGAACCCGGAGGCGCGGGCGCGTGCCGCGGGTCTGACGGGGCAGCTTCAGGCCGCCGTCGACACGCTCCGGGGCCAGATCGAGCAGGCCCGCGCCCAGGGCAACAACGCCAAGGCCGACAAGCTCCAGCGGGAGCTCGACGGGCGTCAGGCGCTGCTGGACTCGGCGCTGAAGGGTCTCCAGGAGTTCGGCGGCTGACGCTCCGCTGACAGCTGGTAGTAGAGCGGCCCCGGGTTGATCCCGGGGCCGTTCTTCGTTTGGCACCGCAGCCTTGGGCAATCTGCCGCCATGGGCGGCAGGGTGGGCAAGGCGGCACCCCGGCGCCGGGCAGGCGCTCCAAGGGGCGGCCAGTACAGCGCCGTTCGCGGGTGCGCCCCGGTGGGGGCTGGTCGCGCAGTTCCCCGCGCCCCTGTCGGGGCTCGGGTGGAGCCGCACATCGATACCAAGCCCGCGCGCCCCCTGGCGGGGCGCGTCTCACCGGCGATGACCAGCTAGGGGCGCCGCGCCGAAGTCACCCGGTAGACGTCGTAGACGCCCTCCACGCCCCGGACCGCCTTCAGGACATGGCCCAGGTGCTTCGGGTCGCCCATCTCGAACGTGAAGCGGGACGTGGCCACCCGGTCGCGGGACGTCTGGACGGCCGCGGACAGGATGTTCACGTGCTGGTCGGAGAGGACCCGGGTCACGTCCGACAGCAGCCGGGACCGGTCCAGGGCCTCGACCTGGATGGCGACCAGGAAGACCGAGGACTGGGTCGGCGCCCACTCGACCTCGAGGATGCGCTCGGGCTCACGGGACAGCGAGTCCACGTTGACGCAGTCGCTGCGGTGAACCGATACGCCGCTGCCGCGCGTCACGAACCCGATGATCGGGTCACCGGGCACCGGCGTGCAGCACCGGGCCAGCTTCACCCAGACGTCGTCGACGCCCTTGACCACGACGCCCGGATCGGCGTTGGACCGGCGCTTGGAGCGGCCGCGCGAGGGCGGTGCGCTCTCGGCGATGTCCTCGTTGGCCGCCTCCTCGCCGCCGAGCGCCTGGACCAGCTTCTGCACGACGGACTGCGCCGTGACATGGCCCTCGCCGATCGCCGCGTAGAGCGAAGAGATGTCCGGGTAGCGCATCTCGTGCGCGAGCGTGACGAGCGAGTCACCGGTCAGGATCCGCTGGATCGGCAGGTTCTGCTTGCGCATGGCCCGCGCGATGGCGTCCTTGCCCTGCTCGATGGCCTCGTCGCGGCGCTCCTTGGAGAACCAGCCGCGGATCTTGTTGCGGGCCCGCGGCGACTTGACGAAGCCGAGCCAGTCGCGCGAGGGGCCGGCGCCGGATGCCTTGGAGGTGAAGACCTCCACCAGGTCGCCGTTGTCCAGCGTGGATTCCAGGGGCACGAGGCGTCCGTTGACGCGTGCTCCTATGGTCCGGTGGCCGACCTCCGTGTGGACCGCGTACGCGAAGTCCACCGGGGTGGCCCCGGCCGGCAGCGCTATGACGTCGCCCTTCGGCGTGAAGACGAAGACCTCGTTGCGCGACAGGTCGAAGCGCAGGGACTCCAGGAACTCGCCCGGGTCCTCGGTCTCCTTCTGCCAGTCGAGCAGCTGGCGCAGCCACGCCATGTCGTTGAGGTGGTCGTCCTTGCCGGTCGACTTGGGCGCGTCCGAGCGCACCTTGGAGGCGCCGGCGACGGCCTCCTGCTTGTACTTCCAGTGCGCGGCGATGCCGTACTCGGCGCGGCGGTGCATGTCGAACGTACGGATCTGGAGCTCGACGGGCTTGCCGTTCGGGCCGATCACCGTCGTGTGCAGCGACTGGTACATGTTGAACTTGGGCATCGCGATGTAGTCCTTGAACCGCCCCGGAACCGGGTTCCAGCGGGCGTGGACGGTGCCCAGTGCCGCGTAGCAGTCGCGGACCGTGTCGACGAGGACGCGGATGCCCACCAGGTCGTAGATCTCCGCGAAGTCCCGGCCGCGGACGATCATCTTCTGGTAGACGCTGTAGTAGTGCTTCGGGCGGCCGGTGACGGTCGCCTTGATGCGGGCCGCGCGCAGGTCGGACTGCACCTCGTCGGTCACTATGGCCAGGTACTCGTCGCGCTTGGGCGCGCGCTCGGCCACGAGCCGCACGATCTCGTCGTACATCTTGGGGTAGAGGATCGCGAAGGCGAGGTCCTCCAGCTCCCACTTGATGGTGTTCATGCCCAGGCGGTGGGCGAGCGGCGCGTAGATCTCCAGGGTCTCGCGCGCCTTCTTCTCCTGCTTCTCGCGCTTGAGGTACCGCATGGTGCGCATGTTGTGCAGGCGGTCGGCGAGCTTGATCACGAGGACGCGCGGGTCCTTCGCCATCGCCACGACCATCTTGCGGACCGTCTCGGCCTGCGCGGCCTCGCCGAACTTGACCTTGTCCAGCTTGGTGACGCCGTCGACGAGCAGGGCGACCTGGTCGCCGAAGTCCCGCTTGAGGGTGTCCAGGCCGTACTCGGTGTCCTCGACGGTGTCGTGCAGCAGTCCGGCCATCAGCGTCGCCGGGTCCATGCCCAGCTCGGCGAGGATCGTCGTCACGGCGAGCGGGTGCGTGATGTACGGGTCGCCGCTCTTGCGCTTCTGGCCGCGGTGCCAGCGCTCGGCGACCTGGTAGGCGCGCTCGATCTGGCGCAGCGTCGAGGTCTCGATCTTGGAGTCGTTGCTGCGCACGATCCGCAGCAGCGGCTCCAGGACGGGGTTGTACGGGTTCGAGCGCTGGACGCCGAGGCGCGCCAGGCGGGCCCGGACGCGGTTGGAGGACCCGGAGCGGGACGCCGGCTGGTTCGCGGCGGCACGGATGACGGGCGGCGGCGTGGCGCGCGGCTGCTCGGCGGCGGGCTCGGGGCGTGGCGACTCGGCCGCCTTGGTTCCGGGCGGCGGTGCGGGCTTCGCGCCGTTCACGGACGGGCCGCCGGTCGCGGACGTGCCGGATCCAGCCCCGCCCTGGGCAGCCTCGTGGTCGGTCGTGGCGGCGGTGAGTGGCTTGGCCTCGTCTGGCAACGGCGCTCCTCGTGCGCGACGGGTCCCCCGTTCAGGTCCCGGAGAGCCCATGGTATCGATCCGGCGCCCACCGAACATATTCGGCCGGTGGTGCAGCCTTGTACTGGAGAAACACCAGAGGCGGGCCCCGGATTCCTCCGGGCCCGCCCCGACGGCTGCGCGCAGCGGTCTCAGACCACCAGCAGGGTGTCGAGCGGGGCGCCCCGCAGCGCGGGCTCCAGGCGCGCGCGGCCGGGCAGGAAGCCCAGTTCCATGAGGACGGCGACGCCCGCGACCGAGGCGCCCGCGCGGCGGATGAGGTGCAGGGCGGCTTCCGCGGTGCCGCCGGTGGCCAGAACGTCGTCGATGACCATGACGCGGTCGTCGGCGCTGAGGTCCTCGGCGTGCACCTCGATCTCGGCGGTCCCGTACTCCAGCGCGTAGGACTGCGAGAGCGTCGCTCCGGGCAGCTTGCCCGCCTTGCGTACGGGGACGAAGCCGAGACCTGCGCGGATGGCGACCGGGGCGCCGAGGATGAAGCCGCGCGCCTCCAGGCCGACGACCTTGGTGGCGCCGTGCCGGACGCAGAGCTCGGCGAGCGCGTCGGTGAGGGCGGTGAACGCCGACGGGTCCGCGAGGAGCGGGGTGATGTCCTTGAAGAGGACGCCGGGCTCCGGGTAGTCCTGCACATCGCGGATGCGGCTGAGGAGCAGCTCCTTGATGTCGGTCATGTCTGCACCTCAGCGAGTCGTCGATGGAGTTGGCCGCGCCCGTTTTCGGTGGGTCCGCGCGGTCGTCAACCCTAGCAGTGGTCCCTGTCCGGAAATGACGCGGGCGCCAGGAGCGTCGCAGCTCCTGGCGCCCGTGCGCGTACCTGACCGGGAGGTCAGCGGCGCTTGCCCGAGGGGCGGCCGCGGCCTCGGTTGCGGGCCGGCTGGTTGCGCGGACCCGCACCGGCGGGGGCGGTGTCCTCCGGCTCGTCCTGTGCCAGCGGGTCCTCGGCCTGGTGGCCGACGACGGAGCCGGCCGGCTCCGCCTCCGCCTTGGCCGCGGCGGCGGCCCGCTTGGCGAGCACCCGCTTCTTGAGGGCCTTCATCTTCGGGTCGCGCTCCTTGAGGTCGGCGACCAGCGGAGTGGCGATGAAGATCGAGGAGTACGCACCGGCGGCGAGGCCGACGAAGAGCGACAGCGAGATGTCGTTCAGCATGCCGGCGCCGAGGAAGCCGCCGCCGATGAACAGCAGGCCCGCCACCGGCAGGAGCGCCACGACCGTGGTGTTGATCGAGCGGACCAGGGTGGAGTTGATCGAGCGGTTCGCGATGTCGCTGTAGGTCCAGCGGGTCTGCTTCTCGATGCCCTTCGTCTGCTCCTTGAGGGAGTCGAAGACGACGACCGTGTCGTAGAGCGAGTAACCGAGGATCGTGAGCAGACCGATCACCGTGCCGGGTGTGACCTCGAAGCCCACCAGGGCGTAGATCCCGACAGTGATGGTGATGTCGTGGATCAGCGCGATGAGGGCGGCGATGGCCATCCGCCACTCGAAGGCGATCGCCAGATAGATCACGACGAGGACCATGAAGATCGCCAGGCCCTGCCAGGCCTTGTTGGCGATGGTCTCGCCCCAGCTCGGGCCCACCAGGTCGGCGTTGATCTTGTCGGAGGGGATGCCCAGGTCCTTGGACAGCTCCTCCTTGATCTGGTCGGACTTGTCGGTGTCGATGCCCGCGATCTGGATGCGCAGGCCGCCGGTGCCCAGCTTCTGCACGACCGCGTCGTGGCCGCCGGCGGCCGCCTCCGCGTCCTTCTCCGCCTGCGAGGCGGAGACCGAGGTCTTGGGCGTCGTGAAGACGGCGCCGCCCTCGAACTCGATGCCCATGTTGAGCCCGCGCACCGTCAGGCCGAGGATGGCCGTGATGGTGATCAGGATCGAGACGCCGTACCAGATCTTGCGCTTGCCGATGAAGTCGTAGCCGACCTCACCGCGATACAGCTTGGCGCCGAGATTGCCGAGCTTCGACATCTCACGCCTCCTTCGGGTCGACGGGACCGGCGGAACGACGGGTGCGGCGCAGCGGCGGCTGGACCCCGAGGCGCTTCGGGTCGAGGCCGGACCACTTGTGGCCGGTGAAGAAACTCCCGCGCGCCAGGATCGTCATCAGGGGCTTCGTGAAGAGGAAGACCACGACGACGTCGAGCAGGGTGGTCAGGCCGAGCGTGAACGCGAAGCCCTGCACCTTGCCTACGGTCACGACGTAGAGCACCGCGGCGGCGAGGAACGAGACGAAGTCGGAGACGAGGATCGTGCGGCGGGCGCGCGGCCAGGCGCGCTCGACGGCGGGCCGCACGGACCGGCCCTCTCTGATCTCGTCCCGGATCCGTTCGAAGAACACGATGAACGAGTCCGCGGTGATACCGATGGCAACGATCGCACCACACACCGCGGGCAGGTTCAGCGCGAACCCGATGGCCGGGCCGAGGAGCGTCATCAGCGTGTACGTGAGGATTCCGGAGACCAGCAGCGAGGCCAGGGCCACCATCGCCAGGCCGCGGTAGTAGACCACCAGGTAGATGACGACCAGGGCGAGGCCGATGGCACCGGCGATGAGACCGGCGTGCAGCTGCTCGCCGCCGAGGGCGGCGGTCACCGAGGTGACGCTCTGCTCGTGGAAGGTGAGCGGCAGGGCGCCGTAGGACAGCACGTTGGCCAGGTCCGTGGCGGACTGCTGGTTGAAGCTGCCGGAGATCTCGGCGTTGGAGCTGAGCACGGAGCTGACGCTGGGCGCCGAGACCACGTCACCGTCGAGGACGATGGCGAACTGGTTCATCGGCTGCTGCTGGTCCTTCAGCTTGGCCGTCGTCGCCGCGAACTTCTTCGAGCCGGAGCCCGTGAACTCCATGTTGACGACCCACTGGCCGCTCTGCTGGTTGATACCGGCCGAGGCCTTCTTGACGTCCTTGCCGTTCACCTCGGACGGGCCGAGCACGTACTTCGCCCACTGGCCCGACGAGTCCTTGCCACAGGCGACGACGGTGTCGGTCGGCTTGGCGCCCTCGTTGACCTTCGTCCGGGCCGCCGAGTCGGTGCAGTCGAGGTCGGTGAACTTCTTCTGCAGCGCGGCCGTGGCCGGGTCGGCGGAGGCGCTCGCGGACGGCGTGGAGGAGGCCTTGGCCTCGTCGCTCGCGGACGAGCTCGGCGTCGCGTCGGCCTTGAGGGCGTCGGTGACGGCGCGGCCCTGCGAGGTGGCGGTGGCGGACGGCGTCGCGGAGGACGACGAGTCGGTGGCCTTGTCGCCGGAGCCCGCGCTCGCCTTGTCCGTGGGCTTGCCGCTGGAGGAGGCGCTCGGGGACGGGCTCGACGAGGGGTCTGCCGTCGGGGAGCCGGCGGCCATCGTCAGGACCGGGCGGAAGTAGAGCTGAGCGGTCGTGCCGACCTGCTCGCGCGCCTGCTTCTCGTTCGTACCCCGGGGGATGTTGACGATGATGTTGTCGTTGCCCTGCGTCTGGACCTCGGCCTCGGAGACACCCAAGCCGTTGACACGGCGGTTGATGATGTCCGCCGCCGTGTTCATGTTGGTCTTGTTGATCGCGTTCTTGGGCTGGCCCGGCTCGGTCTTGGCCTGCAGGGTGATGCTGGTGCCGCCCGCGAGGTCGATGCCGAGGCGGGGGGTGAACGTGCCGGAGATGAACATCCCGCCGACGAGCGCGACCATGACGATCACGATCAGGCTCAGAGCACGGCCCGGCTTGCTCTGGGCACCTGCCCCTCGGCTCTTTTTAGGTGTGGCCACCTTCTCGTACTCCCTCTCCATCCGTCCGGCATCGGGGATGCGTGCCCGGACGGCCATGAAATGGTCGAGAATCCGCGCGCGTCACGCACGAACCGGAACCACGGGGGACGCAAGCGGTACGTCCCCCCGGCTCCGGTCGTGACTACTTCGCGTCGGACTCGCCGTCGGTCTTCTTCGCCTCGGCACCGGTCTCGGGGGCCGCGTCGGCCTTGGGGGCCTCGGCGGTCTCGTCGGCCGTGTCGACAGCGTCGGCTTCGTTCTTCTTGCCGAGGTCGATGCGCGAGTCGTCGGCGGCGGTCTCGTCGGTCTCGGTGAGAGAGGACGCGTCGTCCGGCACGACGGCGTCGTCGGTCAGCTCGTCGTCGGCGTCGGGGCCGTGGACGATGCGGTTGTACTCGTCGTCGGTCAGGACGGCGCCGATCGCGTTCTTCGCGAACATGAGGTGGACGCCGGGGCCCGCGTCGAGGAGGACCGTGTCCTCGTTGACCTCCTTGACCGTGGCGTACATGCCGCCGATCGTGCGGACGCCGGAACCGGGCTGCATGTCATTGCGCATATTCGCGGCCTGCTGCTGCTTCTTCTTTGCAGACCGGGTCATCAGGAACATGGCCCCGATGAGCACGATGAACGGGAGGAGGGTCACGAGACTCACGGGTGGGACTTCCTTCATACGACCGCATGAGATGCGCGGCCTTGTCGGGGGTGTGGTGTCGGCCGTCGGCCCTGATTCACAAGGACGACGTCGGCGGAGTCTAAGCGAGTCCGCCATCTGGGAACAACGCTCAGCGTGGCACCGGGGTTCCAGCCTCGGCGAGGATGCGCGCCGTCACGCCCCGAACAGGTCCGCTTGTCCGCTTGCACCGGGTTTCCCCTGGGGCGCGGTGAGTCCCAGGTGCGCCCAGGCCGCGGGAGTGGCGACCCGGCCGCGCGGGGTGCGCGCGAGCAGACCTTCCCGGACGAGGAAGGGCTCCGCGACCTCCTCCACGGTCTCCCGCTCCTCCCCCACCGCCACGGCGAGGGTCGACAGTCCCACGGGACCGCCGCCGAACAGCTTGAGCAGGGCCTCCAGGACGGCCCGGTCGAGCCGGTCGAGGCCGCGGCCGTCCACCTCGTAGACCTTGAGGGCGGCGGCGGCGACGTCCCGGTCGATGTGGCCGTCGGCCTTGACCTGGGCGTAGTCGCGGACGCGGCGCAGCAGGCGGTTGGCGATGCGCGGGGTGCCGCGGGAGCGTCCCGCGATCTCGGCCGCGCCCGCCGGGTCGATCTCCACGTCGAGGAGTCCGGAGGAGCGGTGGATGACCCGCTCCAGCTCGGCCGGCTCGTAGAACTCCATGTGCGCGGTGAAGCCGAAGCGGTCGCGCAGCGGCGGGGGCAGCAGGCCCGCGCGCGTGGTGGCGCCGACCAGCGTGAACGGCGGCAGTTCGAGCGGGATGGCGGTGGCGCCGGGGCCCTTGCCGACGATGACGTCGACGCGGAAGTCCTCCATCGCCATGTACAGCATCTCCTCGGCGGGCCGGGACATCCGGTGGATCTCGTCGAGGAAGAGGACCTCGCCCTCCTGGAGAGAGGAGAGGATCGCGGCCAGGTCGCCGGCGTGCTGGATCGCGGGGCCCGAGGTGATCCGGATCGGGGCGGCCATCTCCGCCGCGATGATCATGGAGAGGGTGGTCTTGCCGAGGCCGGGGGCGCCGGAGAGCAGGACGTGGTCGGCGGTGGCGCCACGCGCGCGGGCGGCGCGAAGCACCAGGTCGAGCTGTTCCCTGACCTTCTCCTGGCCGATGAACTCGTCCAGGTCCTTGGGGCGCAGGGCCGCCTCGACGGCCTGGTCCTCACCGTCGGCGGACGCACCGACGAGCCGGTCGGCAGCCTGCGGGGCGGCTTCGTCGGTCGTCTCGTCCCAGTTCATGTGGTGTGCCTCGCGTTACGGGTGGTCTACGGGGATCAGCGGGTGCGGTTGAGCGTCTGAAGGGCCGCCTTCAGGAGCTGGCCGACCTGCGGGGTGCCCTCCGCCGCCTCGGCCTGCGGGGTGACGGCGGCGACCGCCTCGTCGGCCTCACGGGTCGCGTAGCCGAGGCCGATCAGGGCGGCGTGCAGCTGGTCGCGCCAGCCGCTGGTGACGGCGGCGCCGATCGCCGGGCCGCCGGTGCCCAGCGGCTCGCCGAGGCGGTCCTTGTACTCGAGGAGGAGCTTCTGGGCGCCCTTCTTGCCGATGCCGGGGACGGCGGTGAGGGCCTTCTCGTCGCCGGTGGCGACGGCGCGGCGCAGGGCGTCGGGGCTGTGCACGGCGAGCATGGCCTGCGCCAGGCGCGGGCCGACGCCGCTCGCGGTCTGCAGCAGTTCGAAGGTCTGCTTCTCGTCGTCGTCCGCGAAGCCGTAGAGCGTCAGCGAGTCCTCGCGCACGACGAGCGAGGTGGCGAGCTTGGTCTGCTGGCCGACCCGGAGCGTCGACAGGGTGTTCGGCGTGCACTGGAGGGCCATGCCGATGCCTCCGACCTCCACGACCGCGGCGTCCGGGGCGAGTGCGGCGACGGGGCCGCTGACGAAGGCGATCATGCGGTTCGGCCTTTCGATGCGTGCAGCGCTACGGCTTGCTGCAGTCGGTTCTGCGCGGGGGCGCGCCAGATGTGGCAGATGGCGAGGGCCAGGGCGTCGGCGGCGTCGGCCGGCTTGGGCGGCGCGTCGAGCCGGAGCAGCCGGGTCACCATGGCGCCGACCTGCGCCTTGTCGGCGCGGCCGCTGCCGGTGACGGCGGCCTTGACCTCGCTGGGCGTGTGCAGGGCGACGGGGATGCCGCGGCGCGAGGCGCACAGCATGGCGACGGCGCTCGCCTGGGCGGTGCCCATCACCGTACTGACGTTGTGCTGGCTGAACACCCGCTCCACGGCGAGGACTTCGGGCTCGTACTTGTCGAGCCACTGCTCGATGCCCTGCTCGATGCCGACGAGGCGGTGGCCCAGGTCGGCGTCGGGCGGGGTCCGTACGACGCCGACGCCGCGCATGGTGAGCGGCCGGCCCGCGACCCCCTCGACCACGCCGACACCGCACCGGGTCAGCCCCGGGTCCACGCCCAGTACGCGCACGCCTCGCCCCCACTTCGATCGCCTGTTTGTGCAGGCTATCGGGTGCCACTGACAAAGCGGCGGGCCGACGGGGTGTGTCCCGTCGGCCCGCCGCTGGTGTCACGTCAGGCGTCGACCTTCTCCATGACCTCGTCGGAGACGTCGAAGTTGGCGAAGACGTTCTGCACGTCGTCGCTGTCCTCCAGCGCGTCGATCAGCTTGAAGATCTTGCGGGCGCCGTCCTCGTCCAGCTCGACCTGCATGGTCGGGACGAAGTTGGCGTCGGCCGAGTCGTAGTCGATGCCGGCGTCGACCAGCGCGGTGCGGACCGCGACCAGGTCGGTGGCCTCGGAGAGGACCTCGAAGGCCTCGCCCAGGTCGTTGACCTCTTCGGCGCCCGCGTCGAGCACGGCGCCCAGGACGTCGTCCTCGCTCAGCTCGCCCTTGGGGACGACCACGACGCCCTTGCGGTTGAACAGGTACGACACGGAGCCCGGGTCCGCCATGTTGCCGCCGTTGCGGGTCATGGCGACGCGCACGTCGGAGGCGGCGCGGTTGCGGTTGTCGGTGAGGCACTCGATGAGCACCGCGACACCGTTCGGTCCGTAGCCCTCGTACATGATCGTCTCGTAGTCGGCGCCGCCGGCCTCGAGGCCGCCGCCGCGCTTGACCGCGGAGTCGATGTTCTTGTTCGGGACCGACTGCTTCTTCGCCTTCTGGATGGCGTCGTAGAGCGTCGGGTTGCCCTCGATGTCGGTGCCGCCCATGCGCGCCGCGACTTCGATGTTCTTGATCAGCTTCGCGAAGAGCTTGCCGCGCTTGGCGTCGATCACGGCCTTCTTGTGCTTCGTCGTAGCCCATTTAGAGTGGCCGGACATCTGCCTGTCTCCTTCGCGTAACCAACCTCATGAACGAACTCCCCGGGCAGCAGCGCGGGGGGACCCCGCAGATCCTACAAGGATCCCGCCGCGTCGTTCTCACGGACCATGTCCACGAACAGGGCGTGGAGCCGGTGGTCGCCCGTCAGCTCCGGATGGAAGGACGTCGCGAGGGCGTTGCCCTGGCGGACGGCGACGATGTGCCCGTCGTGCTCGGCGAGGACCTCCACCTCCGCGCCCACGGACTCGACCCAGGGGGCGCGGATGAAGACGCCCTCCACAGGATCCCCCTCGACGCCGCGCACGTCGACCGCCGCCTCGAAGGACTCGTTCTGCCGTCCGAAGGCGTTGCGGCGCACGATCATGTCGATGCCGCCGACGGTCTCCTGGCCCGAGCGCGGGTCGAGGATCTTGTCGGCGAGCAGGATCAGGCCCGCACAGGTGCCGTAGACGGGCATCCCCGCGCGCACCCGCGCGCGCAGCGGCTCCATCAGGCCGAAGAGGTGGGCCAGCTTGGAGATGGTGGTGGACTCGCCGCCGGGGATCACCAGGCCGTCGACCTCGGCCAGCTCCTCGGGGCGCCGCACCTCCCTGGCCACGGCGTCGGCCGTGGCCAGGGCGATGAGGTGTTCCCGTACGTCGCCCTGGAGCGCGAGGACGCCGACGACGGGCGTGGCATCGCTGCCGGGAGAGGTCATCACCAGCCCCGGTTCGCGTAGCGCTCGGCCTCAGGGAGGGTGTCGCAGTTGATGCCGACCATGGCCTCGCCGAGGTTGCGGGAGGCGTCCGCGACGATCTTCGGGTCGTCGAAGAAGGTGGTCGCCTTCACGATGGCGGCGGCGCGCTTGGCCGGGTCGCCCGACTTGAAGATGCCGGAGCCGACGAAGACGCCCTCGGCGCCGAGCTGGCGCATCAGGGCGGCGTCGGCCGGGGTCGCGACACCGCCGGCGGAGAAGAGGACCACCGGCAGCTTGCCCAGCTCGGAGACCTCCTTGACCAGCTCGTAGGGGGCGCGCAGGTCCTTGGCGGCGGCGTACAGCTCGTTGTTGTCGAAGCCGCGCAGCCGGGCGATCTCGTTCTTGATCTGGCGCAGGTGACGGACGGCCTCGACGACGTTGCCGGTGCCGGCCTCGCCCTTGGAGCGGATCATGGCCGCGCCCTCGGCGATGCGGCGCAGGGCCTCGCCGAGGTTGGTGGCGCCACAGACGAACGGGGTCGTGAAGGCGAACTTGTCGCTGTGGTTGACCTCGTCGGCCGGGGTGAGGACCTCGGACTCGTCGATGTAGTCGACGCCGAGCGACTGCAGGACCTGGGCCTCGACGAAGTGGCCGATGCGGGACTTGGCCATGACCGGGATCGAGACGGCCTCGATGATGCCCTCGATCATGTCCGGGTCGGACATCCGGGCCACGCCGCCGTCCTTGCGGATGTCGGCCGGGACCCGCTCGAGGGCCATGACGGCGACGGCGCCCGCGTCCTCGGCGATCTTCGCCTGCTCGGGGGTGACGACGTCCATGATGACGCCGCCCTTGAGCTGCTCGGCCATACCGCGCTTGACGCGGGCGGTGCCGGTGGCGGTGGACTCGTGGGACTGGGTGCTGACGGACACGGGTGACCTCACTCGGTGAACTCTGTGAAGAGGGCTTGTTGCTGCACCGAGGAAACCCCTGCGGACCAGGCCACTACAAGGGCCAATGAGAAGCCGGTGGCTCCTTCTGCCTGCGATCGGCAGGCCGGTCGTGCGGCGGGCGGGTCAGGCGGTGGCGCGGTCGGCGAGGGCCACCGGAGGCTCGTCGTCCATCTCGAACGCCATCGGGAACGGCGCGTGGCCCGCGAGCCGGAACCAGCGGACTGTGCGGTGGCGGCGCAGGGCGCGGGCCGCGCGGACGGCGTCGTTGTGGAAGCGGCGGGCCATGGGGACCCGGCGCACGGCCTGGGCCAGCTCCTCGGCGGCCTCCTCGCCACCGGGGGCCTCCCGGACCGCCTCGACCTGGTCGGGCTCGTTGAAGACCGCCCTGAGCGCCTGGCTGAGTTCGCTCTCGGCGACCTCGCGCTGTTCCTCCTCGGCCTGCCGGGCCGCGTGCGCCGCCTCGTACAGCACGATGGAGGCGGCCGGGTCGAGCACGCCGGACGTGGCCAGTTCCTGGGCGACCGAGGCGCGGCGCAGGAGTTGGGCGTCGAGGGCGGCGCGGGCCGCGTCGATACGGGCGTGCAGGCGGTCCAGGCGGCCCGCGGTCCAGCTCAGATAGAGCCCGATCGCGAAGAGGGCTACGGCGATCCAGATCAGGGTGGCGGTCACGGGCGGAAAGGCTACCGTCGGCGCGGGGCGTCACCGTGCGGGCGGCTCTGCGCGGGGTGCTGTTCGGTTCGGGCTTGCGTGCGGCGGTGGGTCGTCGGGTGCGGCTCTCGTCGTGGCTGTTCGCGCAGTTCCCCGCGCCCCTGAGAACGAGCTCCGCTCGCCGTCAGGGGCGTCCACCGTGCGCCGACGGGCGCCACCCTCGTCGCGGCTCCCCGCGCCCCGAGAACAAGCTCCGCCCGCCACCAGGCGCCGCCCTCGTTCGCGGCTCCCGGCACCCCCGAGAACAGGCTCCGCCCGCCACCAGGCGGGGTCGTCAGTCGCGGGCCAGGCCGAAGCGGGACCTGAAGCGGCCCATTCGTTCGTCCTCCGCGACCGCCGCCGCGCCCTGGGTCACCGTCTCGTACACGGACAGGATGTCGGCGCCGACCGTCGACCAGTCGAAGCGGCGTACGTGCTTGCTGCCGCGTTCGCGCAGTTCGGTGCGGCGCTGGGGGTCGCCGAGCAGTTTGAGGGCCGCTCCGGCCAGTGTGTCGGCGTCCTCGTTGGCGAAGAGTTCGCCGGCCGCGCCCTGGTCGAGGACCTGGGCGAAGGCGTCCAGGTCGGAGGCGAGCACGGGAGCGCCCGCCGACATCGCCTCGACCAGGATGATGCCGAAGGACTCGCCGCCGGTGTTCGGGGCGACGTACACGTCGACGCTGGCGAGCAGCCGCGCCTTGTCCTCGTCGCTGACCATGCCGAGGAACTCGACGCGCTCGCGCATCTCCGCGGGGAGCGAGGCGACGGCCTCCTCCTCGTCGCCGCGGCCCGCGACCAGCAGCCGTGTCTGCGGGCGTTCGGCAAGGATCTTCGGCAGCGCCTTCATGAGGACGGGCAGGCCCTTGCGGGGCTCGTCGATCCGCCCGATGAAGCCGAGGGTGTCGCCCTGCCACTCCGGCTTCGGCTCGGCCCGCGCGAAGAAGTCGACGTCGACGCCGTTGGGGATGACGACCGCGTCGCCGCCGAGGTGTTCGACGAGAGTGCGGCGGGCGTACTCGCTCACGGCGATGCGCGCGCTGATCTTCTCCAGCGCGGGCTGCAGGATCGGGTACGCCGCGATCATCGCGCGCGAGCGGGGATTGGACGTGTGGAAGGTGGCGACGATCGGACCCTGCGCCGCCCAGCAGGCGAGCAGCCCGAGGGACGGCGACGCCGGCTCGTGGATGTGGATCACGTCGAAGGTGCCGTCGTGCAGCCAGCGGCGTACCCGCGCGGCGCTCAGGAACCCGAAGTTGAGGCGCGCGACCGACCCGTTGTACGGGACGGGCACCGCGCGGCCGGCCGAGACGACGTACGGCGGCAGGGGGGTCTCGTCGTCCGCGGGGGCGAGGACGGAGACCTCGTGTCCCAGGGCGATGAGGTGCTCCGCCAGATCGCGGATGTGGAACTGGACGCCGCCCGGCACGTCCCAGGAGTACGGGCAGACGATTCCGATCCTCACGCCGGCCGCTCCTCGAAGTCGGTCAGATCCGCCAGCCACAAGCGCTGCAGCATGTGCCAGTCCTCCGGATGGTCGGCGATCCCCGTGGCGAAGGCATCGGCCAGCGCCTGCGTCATGACAGACGTCTTCTCGGCGCGGGTGCCTGTCTCCGGCACGTCGATGGGCGGGTGGACGCGGCCGCGCATGACCGCCGAATCGTCGTACCAGAGGGTGACCGGCAGCAGCAGCGCGCCGGTCTGCTGGGCGAGCATGGCCGGGCCGGCCGGCATCCGGGTCTGCTCGCCGAAGAACTTCACCTCGACGCCCGACGAGGACAGGTCCCGGTCGGCGACCAGGCAGACGAGGCCGCCCGCCCGCAGCCGGCGCGCCAGCGTGCCGAAGGCGGCGCCGCCGGTGTGCGGAAGCACCTCCATGCCGAGGCCCTCGCGGTAGGCGACGAACCGGTCGTAGAGGGTCTCCGGCTTGAGCCGCTCGGCGACCGTCGTGAAAGGGGTCTCCAGCTTCGTGGTGACCCAGGCGCCCGCGAGGTCGTAGTTGCCCATGTGGGGCAGGGCGAGGACGACGCCCTTGCCGGCGGCGAGGCCGTCGACGAGGTGGTGGACGTCCTGGGGCGCGAAGCCGTTCCTGATGCGGTCCTTGCTCCAGGTGGGGAGCCGGAAGGACTCCATCCAGTAGCGCAGGTACGAACGCATGCCGGCCTTGGACAGCCGTGCCAGGTGCTCGGGGCTCGCGTCGGGCACCACGCGCGCGAGGTTGGCCTCCAGGCGGAGCACGCCCTTGCCGCGCTTCTTCCAGACGGCGTCCGCGATGGTCCGGCCCAGGCGGCCGGCGACCGGTTCGGGCAGCTTCTTGACCCCGGCCCAGCCGAGCCCGTACAACGCGTCGGTGATCCGTTCCTGCGCGCCGCTCACGAGGCGGTCTCCTCCTGGGCCGACGCGGCCGCCTCGGCCTCGGCGGACTCGCGGCGCACCGTCACCACGCGCTGGATCAGCGTGACGAGGCTGCCGACCGCGACGATCCACAGCGCGACGGGCAGCAGGTACTGAATGCCGGGCACGCCGAACTTGTGCAGACCCGCGAAGCCCGCGGCCACGAGCGTGATGACGAGCCGCTCGGCGCGCTCGACCAGACCGTTCACGGCGACCGGCAGGCCGATCGATTCTCCACGAGCCTTCGTGTAGGAGACGACCTGGCCGCTGGCGAGGCAGAAGATGGACACCGCGCACAGCGTGATGTCGTCGCCGCCGGCCGCGTACCAGAGCGCGAGACCGCCGAAGATGGCGCTGTCGGCGACCCGGTCGAGCGTGGAGTCCAGGAAGGCGCCCCAGCGGCTGGAGCGGCCGAGCTGGCGCGCCATGTTGCCGTCCACGAGGTCCGAGAAGACGAACAACGTGATGACGACCGTGCCCCAGAAGAATTCCCCGCGCGGGAAGAAGACCAGCGCTCCCGCCATCACTCCGGCCGTGCCGAGGAGTGTGACCGTGTCGGGGCTCACCCCGCGACGGATGAGAAACGCGGCGAACGGTGTGAGGACACGCGTGAAGAATGCACGCGCGTACTTGTTCAGCATGGCCTTCCCGAGGGTCGGTGCCGCGCGACCCCTCTGGCCACCGGCTGGCCCATCGTAGCCACGCGCGCCCGGATAAGGCCGCCGGGCCACCACGCGCGCGTGCGATCTCGTACGACGTATGGACGCACCGTGACCGGAGTGGAAAGCTCGAAGGCACCGCGGGCGTCGCCGAAGCCGCCTCCCAACACGCGGATTCGCGTGTCCGCCTGCCGTGACCACGGCCCCGACGAGGGCCACCTCACCGTGGATATGAACCGGGAGGCAAGGACACATGGGCGACAAGGCGAACGGACATCCCGGAGCCGCCGGCAGGGCGACGACGGCCGACCATCCCGCGTCCGTACGGAATGTGGTGCTGGTCGGCCACAGCGGATCGGGCAAGACGACCCTGGTGGAGGCGCTCGCACTGACCGCGGGCGCGGTGAACAGGGCGGGCCGGGTCGAGGACGGCACGTGCGTCTCCGACTACGACGAGATCGAGCACCGCCAGCAGCGCTCGGTCCAGCTCTCCCTCGTCCCGGTGGAATGGGGCGGCTTCAAGATCAATCTTCTGGACACCCCCGGCTACGCGGATTTCGTCGGGGAGCTCAGGGCAGGTCTGCGGGCCGCGGACGCGGCCCTTTTCGTCGTCTCGGCGGCGGACGGGCCCGAGACCATGGCCGGGGCCACCCGGATGGTGTGGGACGAGTGCGCGGCGGTCGGCATGCCGCGGGCCATCGTGGTGACCCACCTGGAGGCGGCGCGGGCCGGCTTCGAAGACGTGACCCGTGCCTGCGCCGAGTCCTTCGGCGGCGACGACCCCGACGCCGTGCTGCCCCTGTACCTGCCGCTGCACGGCGCGCCGGGCGCCGACGGGCGCGCGTCGGTGACGGGGCTGATGGGGCTGCTCTCCCGGCGGCTGTACGACTACGCGTCGGGCGAGCGCAAGGAGTCCGAGCCCGACGCCGGGCAGCTGCCGCGGATCGAGGAGGCCCGCAACCGGCTCATCGAGGGGATCATCGCGGAGAGCGAGGACGAGACCCTGATGGACCGCTATCTGGGCGGCGAGGACGTCGACGTGAAGACGCTCGTCGAGGACCTGGAGCGGGCCGTGGCGCGCGGCGTCTTCCACCCGGTCCTCGCCGCGGCCCCGGCCGCCGAGGGCGGACGGCAGGGCATCGGGACGGTCGAACTCCTGGAGCTGGTCACGGGTGGTTTCCCGAGTCCGCTGGAGCGGGCGGCGCCGCCCGTGGCGACGCCCGGCGGCGCGGCCCGCGCGATCCCGTCCTGCGATCCGGACGGCCCGCTCGTGGCGGAGGTCGTGAAGACCGCCTCCGACCCCTATGTCGGCCGGGTCTCTCTCGTCCGGGTCTTCTCCGGCACCCTGCGCCCGGACGAGACGGTGCACGTCTCGGGGCACGGGCTCGCCGACCGCGGCCACGAGGATCACGATCTGGACGAGCGGATCGGGGCGCTGTCGGCGCCGTTCGGCAAACAGCAGCGGACCCTCACGCACTGCATCGCGGGCGATCTCGCCTGCGTGGCGAAGCTGAACCGCGCGGAGACCGGCGACACCCTCTCCGCGAAGGACGACCCGCTGCTGATGACGCCGTGGGACATGCCGGACCCGCTGCTGCCGCTGGCGATCCAGGCGCACAGCAAGGCCGACGAGGACAAGCTGTCGCAGGGCCTGTCGCGGCTGGTCGCGGAGGACCCGACGATGCGGCTCGAACAGAACCAGGACACCCATCAGGTGGTGCTGTGGTGTCTGGGCGAGGCGCACGCGGACGTCGCGCTGGAGCGGCTGCGCAGCCGCTACGGCGTCCAGGTCGACGTCGTCGCGCACAAGGTCTCCCTGCGCGAGACGTTCGCGGGCCGGTCGGCGGGGCGCGGCCGCCATGTGAAGCAGTCCGGCGGGCACGGGCAGTACGCGATCTGCGAGATCGAGGTGGAACCGCTGCCCGGCGGCTCGGGCATCCAGTTCGTGGACAAGGTCGTCGGCGGGGCCGTGCCGCGGCAGTTCATCCCGTCCGTGGAGAAGGGGGTGCGGGCGCAGGCCACGAAGGGGGTCGCCGCCGGGTATCCGCTGATCGACGTGCGCGTGACACTGCTCGACGGCAAGGCGCACTCGGTGGACTCCTCGGACGCGGCGTTCCAGACGGCGGGGGCGCTCGCGCTGCGGGAGGCCGCCGCCGACACCCGGATCCATCTCCTGGAGCCGGTGGCCGAGGTCCAGGTCCTGGTCGGCGACGACTACGTGGGGGCCGTGATGAGCGACCTGTCCGGGCGGCGCGGCCGCGTCGTCGGCACCGAACAGGCCCCGGGCGGCCGCACTCTCGTCCGGGCCGAGGTGCCGGAGATCGAGATCGGCCGGTACGCGGTCGACCTGCGCTCCCTGTCGCACGGCACGGCCCGCTTCAGCCGCCGGTACGCCCGGCACGAGCCGATGCCCCCGCAGATCGGCGACCGGATCCGCGAACAGGCCGGCGACACGGCTCCCTAGCCGGGGAACGGCCGGCCCCCGCGACCGCCGACATCCCGCTTGGAGGGACGGATGTCGGCGGGGGCCGTTACGCTGGTCGACGATCAACATCATCAAGCCGATGAACCGATCAACAGGTGTGCGGGGCAGGGAAGTCGGGAAGAGCCGCAGCAGCGACGACATGCGGCGATGGGGGCGGCAGTGGCGGACGACGCATTCGATTTCAGGCCCGGGGCCCAGGTCCCGCTGCAGGGTTCCGCGGGACAGACCGCGGCGACGTTCGCCATCGCCTCGGCGGCGTACCGCGACGACCCGGCGGTCAAGATCGAGGAAGCCAACAACGACTGGCACAAATCCGAGATGAAGAGCGGCAAGTCGTCGCTGTTCGCGCCCAATCTCGGCGAGGCGTTCTCACGCGCGGTGCAGCTGCGGATGCTGGGCGGCGGCCGCAAGCCCCTGATCCAGTCCTTCGGCACCGAGCCCCAGGTCGTCGTCGAGCACTGTCTCGCGGCGAACAACATCCGGCGGCAGCGCGACCGTCTGCTCACGCTCATCACCGTGGTCTTCGGTTTTCTGTTCCTGCCCGGATTCCTGCTGTGGCTGGCCGCGTTCCAGATCCGCCAGCGCAACCAGGCGGCGGTGGCGCTGGCCGAGAAGGAGGTCAAGGAGGCCGCGGGCAAGGGCGCGGGGGCGCAGCGCGAGGCGAAGAAGCACGAGCGCGCGGCGCACGGCCGGGCGGCGATCGCCACGACGATCATGGCCATCGTCGGCGTCGGCATCGTGATCCTGCTGATCAAGCTGCCGTTCGGCGGTTTCTGGGCCTGGTACCTGCGGGCGTGCTTCGTCGCTCCCGTGATCGGCGCGTTCTGGGCGCGGCGGGTCTGCGAGCGGACCGCGCAGGATCTGCGCGACCGGTGGGACGGGCTGCTCTCCGGCGGCGGCATCGGCGCGAAGATCCCGGAGGCGGTGCCCGGCAGCCCCGGCGAGACCGCGGCCGAGCAGCTGCGCCAGAGCCTGGCCAAGCTGACCGCGGAGCAGCAGTCGAACACGGTCTTCTACGCGGGCCCCAAGGGCATCCTGGGCATGGGCACCCGCTGGGGCAGCTGGCAGCTCGCCGAGGACCTGGTCTCGCGCGAGCCCGGCAAGGAGATCCACCCGTTCCGCAGCTGGGACGTCATCCGGGTGATCCACGACCAGCTGCGGATGCTGGAGCGGGGCCCGCTGCACACGGGCGGCTTCCCGACCCCGTCGATCAAGCACTGGATCGTCACCCCGGTCGGGGAGAACGCGAAGGCGGTGGCCCGCCCCACGGGCGAGGACGTCGAGGCGTTCCAGATCAAGCAGCACGAGATACAGCGGATCTGCAACGAGCAGCAGTTCGGCAGCGGCGACCGGCACTACCTGGGTGTCCAGTTCACGCTCTGGGACGGCCAGTTGGTGATCACGATGCTGATCACGGTGACGGTGCTGCACGAGACGCTGCGCATCGAGGTGACCGGGCACGCGCTGGGCCCGGTGCACTCCCTGTTCACGTCGAAGCCCGAGGGCAAGACGAAGACGGTCGCCAAGTCCATACGGTTCTGGGAGACGACGGACAAGTCGCTCCCGCTGATCGAGGCCGACGACGCCGTCCGGATCGCCGTCCGCGCCCCCTTCTCCTACTACCCGCCGCTCCTCGACTACCTGGGCGGCAGCCTGGTCCTGCCCGAGCCGTTCGGACTGCGGCACGCCTGGGCCGACCAGCCCTGGCGGCACCGCTTCATGGCGGACGACGCGCTGCGCACCGCGACCCCGGTGCTGCGGGTGGTGCACGCCGCGGCCCTCAAGGTCCTCGATGAGCACGGCGTGGACACCGAGAAGTTCGGCAACCGCTCCGGCGTGCTCAGCGGCCTGGTCCAGGACCCGTCTCCGCGCAAGGCCGACGTGTACGACGCGTAGCGGCGGCGGCGCGGTCAGGACCCTGGTCGCGCCGCTCGCGGTACGTGAACCGGGGCATCCAGTACTGCGCCACCGGCCCCACCGCCACCGCGTAGAGCACCGTGCCGACGCCCACTCCCCCGCCGAGCAGCCAGCCGGTGGCGAGGACCACGATCTCGATGGCGGTGCGGACGGCACGCACGCTGCGTCCCGTCAGGGCGGTGAGGCCGGTCATCAGGCCGTCGCGCGGACCGGGCCCGCAGCGGGCGCCGACGTAGACGGCGATCGAGAGCCCGTTGAGGAGGATCCCGGCCGCGAGCAGTGCGGCGCGGACCGGGAGCGCGGGCCCCGGGGGCAGCAGCCACAGTCCCAGGTCGCAGGACCAGCCCACGGTGAGGATGTTCGCGAAGGTGCCCAGAGTGGGCCGCTGGCGCAGCGGGATCCACAGCAGCAGGACGGCCACGCCGATCAGGTTGGTGAGCGTGCCGAAGCTGAGCGGGACGTGGCGGGCGAGCCCTTCGTTGAGGACGCTCCACGGCGCGAGGCCGAGGCCCGAGCGGATCATGAGCGCGACGCTGAACCCGTACAGGAACAGGCCGGCGACGAGCTGCGGCAGCCGGCGGGCGGGCCGTTCGCGCAGCGGGAGGTACGACAGGGACATCAGCTCTCCGGAGACGGGGCACGTGCCGCGGAAGGGCGGCTTCAGGGCCAATGCCGTCACTCTGTAGATTGATTGGCCCGACATGCAGGGCCAATCGCAGGAGAATGGTGTGGTTTCCGGTTCCGAGGACGCCTCCGGGCACGCCGAAGCCGCCGGTCCCGGCGCCCGGACACCCCGGACCGTCGGGGCCCGCCGGCTCGCCGCGCTGCTGCCCGACCCGGCGCAGGCCAGGCCCGCCTACCGTCATCTGGCGCACGCCATCGGCGAGTTGATCCTCGACGGGCGGCTCGCGCTGCATGTGCGGCTGCCCGCCGAGCGGGAACTGGCGACGGCGCTCGGCACCAGCCGGACCACGGTCACGGCCCTGTACGACCTGCTGCGCGAGAGCGGGTACGCGCACAGCCGGCAGGGCTCCGGCACCTGGACCGCGCTGCCCGCGGGCCATGCCGCGAAGGGCGTCAGCCGGCTGCTGCGCCCCGAGGACACCGCGATCGACCTGGCCAGGGCCGCCGCCGCGCTGCCCGGGCAGATCCTCGCCGACACCCTCACCGAGATCGCCCCGCGGGCGGCCGGGCACGCGGGCACCCTGGGCTACCACCCGTACGGGCTGCCGGAGTTGCGGGCGGTGATCGCCGACCGGTTCACGGCGCGCGGTCTGGCCACGACGCCCGAGCAGATCCTGGTCACCTCGGGCGCCCAGCACGGTCTGTCGCTCGCTCTGGCCCTGCTGGCGAGGGCCGGGGACCGGGTCATGGTCGAGAACCCGTCCTACCCGAACGCCCTGGAGGCGCTGCGCCGCGGCGGGCTGCGCACGGTGTCGGTCCCCGTGACGGAAGGACCCACCGGCGAAGGCGAAGGCGACGACACCGACGGCACCGACGGCACCGACGGCACCGACGGCTGGGACGTCGAGATCGTCGAGTCGACGCTGCGCCGCTCCGTGCCGCGGCTCGGCTATCTGATCCCGGACTTCCACAACCCCACGGGCCGGCTGATGCCGCCCGCCGCGCGGGCCCGGGTGCTGGCGGCCGCGCACCGCTCCGGGACCTGGCTGATCGTCGACGAGACCCTGGCGGAGCTGGCGCTCGACGCACCGGCTCCGGCGCCGTTCGCGGCGCACGGCACGGCCGAGGCTGCGGGCAAGGTCGTCACGACCGGGTCCCTGAGCAAGACGCACTGGGCGGGTCTGCGGATCGGCTGGCTGCGCGCCCCCGCCCGTCTGGTGACGGAGCTGGCGGCGCAGCGCGTGGCGACCGACATGGGCGGTTCGGTCGTGGACCAGCTCCTGGCGCTCGCCCTGCTGACCAGGACGGACGATCTGCTGCCCGGCCATCTCGACCGTCTGCGCGAGAACCGTGCCGCGCTCACCGGGGCGCTGCGCCGGTACACGCCCGGGTGGTCGTGGCGCATCCCGTCCGGCGGCCTCTCGCTCTGGGTCGACCTGGGCGCGCCGGTCTCCTCGGCGCTGGCCGAACGGGCGCTCGCGCACGGGGTGCGGATCGAGGGCGGCGGCTACTTCGGTACGGATCCGGGCCTGTTCGAGAACCGGCTGCGCATCCCGTTCACCCTGCCGCCGGACACGCTCTCCGAGGCGGTGCAGCGGCTGGCCCGCGCGCTGGCCGAGGAGCCCGGCCCGGCCGCTTCGGCGCACCGGCCGCACTGGATCGCGTAGGGCACGGGAACGGGCGGACCCGGGTCACCCCGGATCCGCCGTCAGGCACGGAAACGACGGATGTGTCAGGCGGTCGGCCACGCCTTGGCGAGCGCGGTCCGGGTGTCGGCGAGCATCTGCGGCAGCACCTTGGTGTGGCCGACGACCGGCATGAAGTTTGTGTCGCCGCCCCAGCGCGGGACGACGTGCTGGTGCAGGTGCGCGGCGATGCCGGCGCCGGCGACCGCGCCCTGGTTCATGCCGATGTTGAATCCGTGCGCCCCGGAGGCGGCCCGCAGCGCGGTCATCGCGTGCTTGGTGAAGACGGCCAGCTCGGCGGTCTCCGCGTCGTCGAGGTCGGTGTAGTCGGCGACGTGCCGGTAGGGCAGCACCATCATGTGCCCGCCGTTGTACGGGTACAGGTTGAGGATCGCGAAGACGTGCTCGCCGCGCGCCACGATCAGCGCGTCCTCGTCGGTCTTGCCGGGAGCGGCGCAGAAGGGACAGCCGTCGTCGGCTCCGGGGCCCGTCGGTTTGCCCTCGCCCTGGATGTAGGCGATGCGGTGCGGGGTCCACAGACGCCCGAATCCGTCCGGTTCACCCACTGGACCGACCTGCTGCTCCGGCTCACTCGTCATGAAGTGCAGCATATGGCGTGACCTCGGGACAGCGTGTCGCCGGGTGGGATACCGGGTGGCCGCACGCGATGCTGTGCGGATGACGGACAGCCCTCTCGCCCGCTGGGAGCGGTACAACGGCGCCGTGCTCGCCGTGGCCTCCCTGCTCTACCTCGCCAGTTACGCGGTCAGGGTCCTGGTGCACGACCTGCCCGCCACCGTACGGAATCTGTGCCTCGCCGTGACGCTCGCGTCCTGGGCCGTCTTCGCCGTCGACTACGGGGTGCGCCGGCGGCTCAGCGGGCAGCGCTGGCCGCGCTTCGTGCGCAAGCACTGGCTGGACACGGTGGTGCTGGTGCTGCCGCTGCTGCGTCCCGTGCAGATCGTGCAGACCTACGAGACGGTGCAGGCCCACCACGACAGGCCGCGGCTGGGGCTGCACGCGCGAGTGATCGCGTACGCGGGTGTGTCGGTGACCCTGCTCGGCTTCGCGGGCTCGCTCGCCCTGTACCAGCAGGAGCGCACGGCGCCCGGCGCGGACATCCTCACGTACGGCGACGCGGTGTGGTTCACCTGCACGACGCTGTCGACCGTGGGCTACGGCGATCTGGCGCCGGTGACCCCGCTCGGGCGGCTCATCGCGGTGGGCGTGATGGCCTGCGGTCTGGCGCTGCTGGGCGCGGTCACCGGCACGTTCTCGTCGTGGCTGCTGCAGGTCTTCGCGCGGGAAGGGGAGAGGCCCCCGGGGAACTCCCCGGGGGCCTCCGACGGCAAGGACTGAGGATCAGACCTGCGCCCGCTCCTCGACGACCTTCGCGATCTTCGCGATGGCCTCGTCGACCGGGATGCCGTTCTCCTGCGAGCCGTCGCGGTAGCGGAAGGACACCGAACCGGCGTTCATGTCCTCGTCGCCCGCGATGACCATGAAGGGCACCTTGGCCTTCTGCTGGTTGCGGATCTTCTTCTGCATGCGGTCCGAGGAGGCGTCGACCTCGACGCGCAGACCCTGGGCACGGGCCTTCTCCGCGAACTCCTGGAGGTACTCCACGTGCCCGTCGCCGATCGGGATGCCGACGGCCTGGACCGGGGCCAGCCACGCCGGGAACGCGCCCGCGTAGTGCTCCAGGAGCACGCCGAAGAACCGCTCGATCGAACCGAACAGGGCGCGGTGCAGCATGACGGGCTGCTGGCGCGAGCCGTCCGCCGCGGTGTACTCCAGGCCGAAGCGCTTGGGCTGGTTGAAGTCCACCTGGAGGGTCGACATCTGCCAGGACCGGCCGATGGCGTCCTTGACCTGCACCGAGATCTTCGGGCCGTAGTACGCGGCGCCGCCCGGGTCGGCGACCAGCGGAAGGCCCTGCTTCTCGGCGGCCTCGCGCAGCGCCTCGGTGGCCTCCGCCCAGTCCTCGTCCGAGCCGATGAACTTGTCGGAGTCGTCGCGGGTGGACAGCTCCAGCTCGAAGTCGGTCAGGCCGTAGTCGCGCAGCAGGTCGAGGACGAAGGTGAGCAGCTTGTCGAGCTCCTCGCCCATCTGCTCCTTGGTGCAGTAGATGTGCGAGTCGTCCTGGGTGAAGCCGCGCGAGCGGGTCAGGCCGTGCACGACGCCGGACTTCTCGTAGCGGTACACGGTGCCGAACTCGAAGAGCCGCAGCGGCAGTTCGCGGTAGGAACGGCCGCGGGACTTGAAGATCAGGTTGTGCATCGGGCAGTTCATCGCCTTGAGGCGGTAGTTCTGCTCGTCGAACTCGATCGCCGGGAACATGCCCTCCGCGTAGTGCGGCAGGTGGCCCGAGGTGTGGAAGAGGCCTTCCTTGGAGATGTGCGGGGTGTTCACGAACTCGTAGCCGGAGACCTCGTGACGGCGCCGCGAGTAGTCCTCCATGACCTTGCGGATCACGCCGCCCTTGGGGTGGAAGACCGCAAGGCCCGGGCCCAGCTCCTCCGGGAAGGAGAACAGGTCCAGCTCGGCGCCCAGCTTGCGGTGGTCGCGCTTCTCGGCCTCGGCGAGGAAGTCGAGGTAGCCCTTGAGCTCGTCCTTGGTCGGCCACGCGGTGCCGTAGATGCGCTGGAGCTGCGGGTTCTTCTCGCTGCCGCGCCAGTAGGCGGCGGCCGAGCGCATCAGCTTGAACGCGGGGATGACCCGGGTCGACGGCAGGTGCGGGCCGCGGCAGAGGTCCTTCCAGCACAGGTCGCCGGTCTTGGCGTCGAGGTTGTCGTAGATGGTCAGCTCGCCGCCGCCCACCTCGGCGTCCGCGCCGTCGGCGGCCTGCGCCGCGTTGCCCTTCAGGCCGATGAGCTCCAGCTTGTACGGCTCGTCGGCCAGCTCGACGCGGGCGGCCTCGTCGGTGGTGACCCGGCGGGAGAACTTCTGGCCCCGCTTCTGGATCTCCTGCATCTTCTTCTCGACGCGCTTGAGGTCCTCGGGGGTGAACGGCTCCTTGACGTCGAAGTCGTAGTAGAAGCCGTCCTTGATGGGCGGGCCGATGCCCAGCTTGGCGTCCGGGAACAGCTCCTGGACGGCCTGCGCCATGACGTGGGCGGTGGAGTGCCGCAGGATGTCGAGACCGTCCTCGGAGGAGATCTCGACCGGCTCGACCTCCTCGCCGTCCTGCACGGCGTACGCCAGGTCCTTGAGCTCGCCGCCGACACGGGCCGCGACGATGCTGCGCTCCCCGGCGAAGAGCTCGGCGGCCGTAGTGCCCGGCGTCACCACGCGCTCTTCCCGCTCGGAATCGCGTTGGATGATCACACGGACGTCAGACACCGGTCTTCTCCTACCTGAAGATGGAACGCCGCGCCATTACCTGTGACGCGCGCAGAAGCGATCGTACCGAGTCACCGGGGGCGCTCGCGAAACGGTTAACCGGTCGACGAGCATCGACGCGGGCCCGCGCCTAGCGTGGGCGGCATGGCACTCCCCTGGAACACGCTCCTCGCCGACCAGCTGGACTGGCACTGGCGGCATCAGCTGCGCGACCGGCTGGCCGGCCTCACCGACGACGAGTACTTCTGGCAGCCGGTGCCGGACTGCTGGACCGTGCGTCCGGGCCCCGACGGCCGCCTCACCATCGACTGGGCCTTTCCCCCGCCGGACCCGGCGCCCGTCACCACGATCGCCTGGCGCCTCAACCACATCCTGGTCGGCGTGCTCGGCATGCGCAGCGCCTGGCACTTCGGCGGCCCCGCCGTGGACTACGCGACGTACCCGTACCCGGCGACGGCCGCCGAGGCGCTGGACCGGCTCGATGTGGAGGTCGAGCGCTGGCTGGCCGGGGTGCGCGGCCTCGACGAGGAGGCCCTCGAGCGGCCGTGCGGCGAGGAGGGCCCGTACGCGCAGGCGCCGATGGCGGGCCTCGTCCTGCACATCAACCGCGAGATGCTGCACCACGGCGCGGAGATCGCCCTGCTCAGGGACCTGTACGCGCACAAGTTCGGCTAGTCGTCGCCCGCGCACGCCTCCTCGAAGAAGTCCAGGTTCTCCTGGAGCGACTTCATCAGGCGGTCCCGCTCGGCCTCCTCCACCTGGACGGGCACGACGCCGCTCGCGCCGGTCAGCCGGCGGAAGCCGCCGCGGCTCTCCAGGCGTCCGTGCACCCGGATCGGCAGGCCCACCAGGTGCGCGTGGCCCGCTATCCGGTACGCCTCCTCGTCCAGCGTCATCCGCACGTGCGGCACCTCGGCGCCCGCGATGACGCGCAGCCGCACCGTGCCCTCGCCGCGCGGCCCGCTCCGGGCCAGGCGCACGACGGTGCCGGTGACGCGGACCGAGACGGCGGGCTCGGCGTGCAGGTAGCGGGCGCCCGCCGCCCGCAGCACGTCCAGGTCGCCGGGGGAGAACTCGACGGGGTCGTCGCCGTCCGTGCACTCCTCGGGCACCCCGGCGCCGGGCGCCCACGCGACGCCGACCCGCGCGCCCTCCGTACCCCGCACCAGCGCGACCAGCGCCTCGGTCAGTTCATGGCTCACCCCGGCCCCGACGGCGCCGTCGAAGGCGTCCATGCCGCCCGTCGCCCGCCGGTAGTCGATGGCCTCGCGCACCGCGTACAGCGCCTGGTGGAGGCGGACGGCGAGCGAGCGTCCCACGGCGATCGGGAGGAACGCGGTGAGGCGGCGGCCGCCGGGCGCCTCCTGGACGAGCACCTGTTCCAGCGCCGCGGCGGCGGGCCTGCGGTGCCGGGCGCCGTAGTACCCGGCGCGTCCCCGCGCGGCGAGCGCCCCGGCGAGCAGCATCCGCCGGGCCGCGGAGCGCAGTTGTTCCTCGACCACCCAGGCCGAAGCGCCCGCGGGACCGGCCGGCACATCGCGCCACCAGCGGATCTCGTCGCTCGGCACGGCGAGCGAGACCAGCACCTCGCGGGCGGCCGGCGTCCCGCTGCGCTCCAGGGCGACCAGCACCTCGCCGAGCAGTTCCCCGGCGTCGGGGAAGGCCCGGCTCTCCGGCACGAGGAGGCTCGTGCGGGCGCCGGGGCCGGGCAGCGTCCAGCGGGCGTAGCGCCCGGCCGCGCCGCCGCGCCGCTCCCAGCCGTGCCGGTGGAGCAGGGCGCTGAGCACGGCGGGGTCGACGTTCTCCGGCTCGGGTCCGGCCGGCTCCACGGGGTGGGCGCGGACCGTGCCGAACGGACGTACGGGGTCGTCGATCGGGCGATGCTGCATCTCGAACTCCCTTCGTACCGGGCTCGTCTGCCCGGTCAGGGCCGCCCGCCCGTCCCGACCCGGGTCATGATCTCGCACAGCGCGCGGTCGTCGAAGATCCGCGCGGTCGGGATGCGGACGGTGGTCCTGCGCCTGCCGGTGACCGGGTGTCCGGCGAGGTTGGTCCAGTAACAGCAGTGCCGCAGGTCGAGCCGGTCGTGACTGGCGCGCAGCCAGTCGTGCTGGGAGCGCGGCACGAGCATCACGACGAGGATCTTGTGCACCGAGACCGGGGTCCGGGCGAGCTTCTCCAGATGGGGGTTGTCGAGCGTGAAGGAGAAGGCCGGGCCCGGTGGGTTCGGCGCGACCTGATACGTCGCTTTGAGCTGCACTTTGATGGTGACTTCGTCGTCGACCGTGTGCCCGGGGGCGCTGTGGCTGACGTGCCAGTCGATGCCGTTGTCGGGAAAGGGCTGCGAGAGCGAGCACCCGGCGGCCGCGGCCACCGCGTGCAGATAGCCCACCTGGAGGGTCTCCATGCAGGCGGTGGTGGCGAGTGTGCCGCGCGACGGTGCGAACCGCTCGGGCAGCAGCCCGCCCTGTTCGGGCTGCGCGAGCGCCATGGTGCAACTGGCCTTTCGGAAAGATGAATCCCCGCCGGGATCAAGAGTTTGATCAAGCCCGGGTCAATGGCACCCCGCTGAACTGCCATGACTCGTATCTGTGTTGTCACCGCTCGGCGTACGACGCAAACGGCCCGGGTATCACCGGAACGGGCAGGGGACCATACGTCGACATGACGTCATCTGCCGTACGTGAAGAAGGAGTTGATGGCACATGACGTGCTGGTACGAAGGCCCCCTGGCGGCCTTCGACACGGAGACCACGGGTGTGGACGTGGAGAGCGACCGCATCGTGTCGGCGGCGCTCGTGGTGCAGGACGTCGCGGGCTCCCGTCCGCGGGTGTCCCGGTGGCTGGTCAATCCGGGGGTGCCGGTGCCGCCCGGCGCGACGGAGATACACGGCCTGACCGACGGGCACCTGCAGCGCAACGGCCGCTGGCCGGCGCCGGTGATGGAGGAGATGGGCCGCGCCCTCGCCGAGCAGGCGGCGGCCGGGCGCCCGCTCGTCGTGATGAACGCCCCCTTCGATCTGACCCTGCTGGACCGGGAGTTGAAGCGCCACCGCGCCTCGTCCCTCACCCGGTACCTGGAGAACCGCCCGCTCTGCGTGCTCGATCCGCGGGTCCTGGACAAGCATCTCGACCGCTACCGCAAGGGCCGCCGCACGCTGACGGATCTGTGCGCGCACTACGAGGTCGAGCTGGCCGAGGCGCACGACGCGGCGGCCGACGCCCAGGCGGCGCTCGACGTGGTCCGTGCGGTGGGCCGCCGGTTCGCGACCCGGCTCGAACGCCTCTCCCCCGCCGAGCTCCACACCCTCCAGGCGGTCTGGCACGCGGCCCAGGCGCGCGGCCTTCAGGCCTGGTTCGCCCGCTCGGGCACTCCGGAGGCGGTGGACCCCGCGTGGCCGCTGCGACCGGAACTGCCCGCCGCGGCCTGACCTTCTCCCGTCCGCGTGGGGCTCGTCCCCGTCGGGCGGATCCCTGGCACAGCCATGCCCGCATGCGCGCGGACAACAGAAAACCGGCCCGCCGAATCGGCGGACCGGTCATTCTCCGGGTGGGCGATACTGGGTTCGAACCAGTGACCTCTTCGGTGTGAACGAAGCGCTCTCCCACTGAGCTAATCGCCCGGGAACGCGTTGAACAATACAGGTCGCGACGCCCTGTGTTCAAACCGGTCGCAGCAGGGCGGTCAGGCCGCGTCGGCCGCCGCGCATCATCCATGCGTGATTGGCGAGGAAGACGGGCCGTCCGGGTACGGCGAAGCGCCGCATCAGGGGTCTGCGCACCTCCACCTCCTGCTCGTAGACGGCCCGCGTGCCGCCGAACGGGCGGGCCCGCAGCGTCCACCGCGCCCACCCGTCGAGGTCCCCGCTCAGCCCGATCTCCAGGACCCCGCCGGCCGGGTCGTGGCGCCGCTCGCGGGCCACGACCGTCAGCTCGTAGGGCAGGAAGGACCGGAAGACGGCGACGCCGCTGATGTCGTTCAGCGGCGTCACCGACCGCACCTGCGGCCACCAGGCCGGATACTCGTCGGCCTTCTCCAGGACCGCGAACACGGCGGCCGGCGGCGCGGGGAGGAGCCAGACACTGCGGAAGCGGTAACGGTTCCAGTCCATGAGCCGAGTCTGCCGGGATCAGGGCATTTTGTCCCCGAGCAGGGCGAGGTTCTCGATGGCGGCGAGCCCGTACAGGGCGGTGTCGTTGGTGTAGACCCAGTTCGCCTCGGTTCCGGCCACGAGCGTCACGGGCCCGTCGACCTTCTCCGTCTTCCACGGCGAGGACTCGGTGTAGCCGTCGCTCTTGTAGAACTTCTCCCAGGCGCGGGCCGCGAGCTTCTCGTCGCCGGTGCGCACCGCGGCGTACGCGTCGAGCCGGGAGTGCCCCTGGAAGAGCAGCAGCGAGCCGAAGTTGGTGCCGTAGCGGGCCGCCTGTTCCGCCTTGCTCGCGTTGAAGTAGCGGCAGTAGTCGTAGTAGGCCTCCTCGAACTCCGGCATGTCGACGAGGTCGATGAGCTCGGCGCACAGTTCGTTCAGGCCGAAGACCGCCGACAGGTGGGAGACGCCGACCACCGGCTCGTCGGCGATCGCGAACTTCCCGGTGTCGAGGTCGTAGAGCCCGCTGCCCTGCACGAATCCGTTGGGCTGCGCGGCGATCGTCTCCATCGTGGACAGGACGCGGTCGCGCGCCTTCTCCCACGTGGGCCCGCGCCGCTCCCACTCGGTGAGCCAGGCCGAGACGAGCCCGCTCCAGTCGGTGCCGAAGCCGATGGACAGGGCGTTGCGGTCGGGCACGTAGTCGGTGTCGGTCCTGACCTTGCGCAGCGGGTCGAGCACCAGGAACGTCTCGTCGGAGTCGACGTTGGCGTGCATCAGGTCGCCCACACGCTCGTCGCCCGTGAGGAAGTAGTAGTAGCGGCGGTACGTCGTATTGGCGATGCGCTGCTGTTTCGCGGAGTCCGCGTAGTGCTGCACGCCGTGCCGGGTGCCGAGGCCGGCCCACTTGCCGAGGTGGTAGACGTCGACCTCGCCGGTGTGCCGGGTCATGGCCTCGGCGAAGCGGAAGATGTCGGCGCGGCCGGAGCGCAGATAGGCGAGCCACAGCCAGATGTCGGGCGAGAGTTCGGAGTTGTCCCAGGCGTAGCCGCCGACGTCGTAGCGCCACTGGTGGCGGGCCGGGTCGTAGGAGTGCATGACGTCGCCGTAGTCCCAGAAGCCGTACCAGCGCCGCATCTCCACCTGGTCCTTGTAGTAGGTGAAGAGGAAGTCGAGGTGGTCCTCGATCTTGGCCTTGGCGGGTGTGGAGCGGTCCGGTTCGGCGTACAGGCCCGGGCCGAAGACGCCGGCCCCGATGAGCTGCTTCGGCGGCGCGGTGAGCTGGGGCAGGGTGCGCACGGCCTCGATCTGCCGGGCGAGCGCCTCGGGCGTCGGGGTCGCGTCGTTCGCCCAGAACAGCAGTTCGCTGGTGCGCGCGATGCCGTACGGGGTGCCGAATCCGGGCTCGTAGTCCTCGTAGGTGATGTTGAGGCCCTCGAGCTGCTCCGCGTACGTGTCCTGGTCCATGCCGTCGTGGTAGAAGCGCAGGTCCATCGGCTGCGCCTCCGGCGACCAGAGCCACAGGGTGACCTCGGCCTCGTCGGTCTGCGCGCCCCGGATGTCGAGCCCGGCGGGGTGCTTCTCCCAGAAGTCGCGCAGGCCGAAGGAGAATCCGCCGCTCGGTCCGCCGAGGTAGCCGAACCCGTCGGCCCGGCGCCCGCCCCCGGCCGCGATCCAGCCGTGCCCCTTCTTCGTGCGCTTGCGCAGGGTGAACCCGTCCGCCGACAGCTGCGACAGGGTGTAGTCGCCCCACTCGGGGATGTACTGGAGCCGGGTCGTAACGCGCTGGTCCCAGGTCGAGGGGTCGGGCAGCTTCTCCCCCGCGAACTGGGCGGCCTGCACGGCCGCGCCGGGGTCGCGGCGCAGCCCGGTGATGCCCTGGACGGCCTCCCGGATCATGCCGGTGCCCTCGCCGCCGATCCGGATGTGCCGGTCGTACGCCGCGTCGCGCATCGGCACGGTGAAGCGGACGCCGAGCCCGCGGATGAAGTCGCCGGACGCCTTGCCGGGTTCCTGGGTGCCGTCGTAGGTGATGGTGTGCACCATGCGGAAGGACTCGGCGCCGGCGTAGAAGTAGAACCGGACGGAGAACGGCAGCCACCTGCGCTTGCCCCTGCGGTGCTTGCCGTCGACGCGGACGACGGCGCGCACGGGCCCGTCCTGCTCGACCTCCGTCTCCTCGATGACGCTCTCGAACCGCTCGTAGGTCGCGGCGCCCTGGTCGCCGTCCTCGATCTCGCCCTGGCGCAGCAGCACGAGCCGCCCGTCCTTGGCGATCTCGGTGGAGCCGCGGGTCACGGTCTTGACCAGGCTCGATCCGCTCCTGCCGAGCTTCGTCACGACGACGCCGGTGTCGACGGTGACGGTCCCGCCGCTCGTCGCGACCCGGACCTTCTTCTCGGGCGCGGCGGCCTGCCCGGCGGCCAGGGTGAGTTTGCCGTCACCGGCGCCCGGGCCCACCGCGTGCGCGGTCCACTTCAGCGAGCCGTCCGGCCACTGCGCCAGCGGCCAGGTCTGGACGGGCACCTTCTTGCCGTCGGCGTCGGTGAGGGCGAACTCCTGCCCCTTGTCGTACGCGCCCTTCGGCCACGGCACCCCGACGGTGGAGCCGGGGGCGGCGCCGAGTCCGCCGTCCTCCAGCCAGCCGAGCGTGACGGGCCCGGCGCCCCGTTCGGCCGGGCCATCGGCGGCCGGCACGGCCTGTGCCTGCCTGTTGCCGAGCGCCCAGCTGAACTGGGCGGCGGCGCCGGCGACCGCGGCGGCCTTGAGGAGGGATCTGCGGGGGAACCCGGGAGAGACGGGGGACATCGTTGTTCCTTTCCGTGCATGCCAAAGGTGCTGTACGAGAAGGGAGTTCACTGAGGCGAGAGGCGTCAGCGGGTGGCGCGGCCGCGTTCCTCCACGGCGACCGCGGCCGCGATGAGGATGCCGAGCACCGGCACGGCGAGCGGCGGGACGAACCCGGCGCACAGGACCGTGACCGCGATCCCGCACACCAGCAGGAGGGAGCCGCCGGGACCGCGGACGGTGCGCCGCGCGGCCGCGCCGAGCAGCGGCCGCCAGGGCGTCCCGGGGGTCCAGACGGCGGCGGCCCGGAGCACCGCGACGGCGCACGCCAGGAGTGCGAACAGGCCGACGGCCGCGGCCACCCGTCCGCCGGGCAGCCCGGCGCGGGCGACGCGCAGGTCGATCCAGACGGCGGCCCAGGCCGCGACGCCCGCGACCCCGACCAGCCAGCCGTGCCGTACCGCGCAGCGGAAATCGGCGACGAACTCGCGCAGGCCGCCCCGGTGCCCGGTGAGCTGGCGGCGCAGGTGCCGGGCCCCGGCCGCGAAGGCGGCCGGAGCGGTCACGACGGGCAGCGACGCGAGCGCGATCCACACCCCGGTGAGCAGGCATTCGGCGAAGACACCGAACCCGGCCCGGCGCCGGGACTCGATGGGGGCGGCGCTCCTCACTTGAGCCCCGAGGTCGCCATGCCGTCGATCAGGTACCGCTGGAAGGCGGCGAAGAACGCGATGACGGGGATCAGCGCGACCAGCGACATGGCCACCTGCCCGCCGTAGTTCGAGATGCCCTCCTGGTCGCGGAACATCATCAGGCCGAGGGAGACGGTGTACTTGCTGGGGCTGTTGAGATAGATCAGCGGCCCCATGAAGTCGTTCCACGCGTTGATGAAGGTGAAGATGGCGCTGGTGATGACGGCCGGCCGACTCAGGGGCAGCACGATGGACCAGTAGGTCCGCAGATGGCCGCACCCGTCCAGCTTGGCGGCCTCGTCGAGCTCCCTGGGCAGCCCGCGCATGAACTGCACCATCAGGAAGACGAAGAAGGCCTCGGTCGCGAGGAACTTGCCCGCGACGAGCGGCACCATCGTGTCGATGAGTTCCAGCTTGCGGAACATCACGTACTGCGGGATGAGCAGCACGTGGTACGGCAGCAGGAGGGTGCCGATCATCAGCGTGAACAGCAGGTTCCGTCCGGCGAACCGGATCTTGGCGAAGGCGTAGGCGGTCAGCGAGCTGGAGAGCACGACTCCGGCCACGGCGAGGCCCGAGTAGGTCAGCGAGTTCAGGAAGAAGCTGCTGATCGAGATACCGGAGATGCCGTCGGCGAGCCCGGAGAAGTTCGAGACGATCGGCTCGGCCGGGAAGAGGTCGAGCCCGCCGATGATCGTCCTGCTGGGCTTGAACGAGGCGCCGATGACCCAGATCACCGGGTAGAGCACGACGGCGAGCACCAGGAGTGCGCCGAGGTGCCAGGCGTAGGAGCCGAAGCGTCGCCGCTCACCGGCCGCGCGGACAACTGGCGTGCTGACACTGGTCACTTGGCGGCTCCCGCGCTCTCCGCGCCCTCTTCGTAGTGCACCCATTTCTTCTGCGACCAGAACAGGACCGCCGTGACCAGCGCGACCGCGACCACGAGCGTCCACGCCATCGCGGAGGCGAAGCCCATCTGGGACTCCTTGAAGCCCTTCTGGTAGAGGTAACAGGTGTAGACGAGCGTGGCGTCGGCCGGTCCGCACCGGGTGTCGGAGACGACGTAGGCCGAGCCGAACACCTGGAACGCGTGGATGGACTCCAGCAGGACGTTGAAGAACAGCACCGGCGAGATCATCGGCAGCGTGATGTTCCAGAACCTGCGGAAGGGGCCGGCGCCGTCCATCGCCGCGGCCTCGTACAGCTCCTGCGGCACCTGCTTGAGCCCGGCCAGGAAGATGACCATGGGAGCGCCGAACTGCCAGATGCTCAGGGCGACCAGGGCGTAGATGACGTAGTCCGGATTGCCGATCCAGCCGCCGACGTCCAGCCCGAATATCTTCTGCGTACGGTCCACGACGGCGTCGTCCGAGAACAGGGCCCGCCATACGAAGCCGACCGACACGCTCGCCCCGATCAGCGAGGGCATGTAGAAGGCGGCCCGGTACAGCCCCTGACCGCGCCGCTTCTGGGCGAGCAGCAGCGCCACACCCAGCGCGAGCAGCAGTTTCAGCGGCGTCGCGACGACCACGTACTTCAGTGTGACCTGCACCGACTTCTGCCAGCGGGGGTCCTGGAACATGGTGGTGAAGTTGTCCAGGCCGACCCACTGCGGTGGCGTGAACAGGTTGTAGCTGGTGAACGCGTAGTACAGCGAGGCGATCATCGGCCCCGCGGTGAGCAGTACGAATCCGGCGATCCACGGCGACATGAAGAGATAGCCGGCGAGGTTCTCGCGGCGCCGCCCGCGCCGCCCGGCGACCGGAGCGGCGGGCCGCTTCTTCGCCGGGCGCACGGGCGCTTCCTTGACGAGCGTCATGGCGGTACGTCCCCTCAGCCCGCGAACGCGGCCTTGGCCTCGGAGAACAGCTGCTTCGCGGCGGCGGCCGGCTTGGTCTTGCCCTGGGCGACCTCACCGCCCAGACGCAGGAAGGCGGCCTCGGTCACATCGGCGCCGGACGGGTGCGGGGTGATCTTCCCGAGGACACCGGCCTCGGCGACCTCGTCCTCGTAGTCGGCGATGCCCTGGCTGGTCTTGTCGGCCGGCTTGTACGCGTCGTACTGCTCGGTGGTGGCGAGGATGCCGCGGTCGTAACCCATGATCTTGCCGACCTCGGGGTCGTGGACCATGAACTCGATGAACTGGGCGACCTCCTTGGGGTGCTTGGTGCCGCTGAAGGCGCTCAGCATCAGGGAGCCGAGGTACTGGCCCGTGTCCTTGCCGTCGGTGGTGGGGATCGGCGCGAGCCCGTAGTCGGAGTCGCCCTCGCCCTCGTAGCGCACGGAGAAGTTGTCCCAGGTGAACTCGGACGCGGCGAGCCCCTTGGAGAGGCCTGAGGCGGGCTTGGCCTGCTCGATCTTCTTCGGGTCGGCGACGAGCCCGGACTTCACGCGCTTGAGGCCGTCGGCCCACCACTGCGTCAGATCGTCCTCGGTGAAGCCGAGTTCGGTGTCGGTGAAGAACGCCTTTCCGTTCTGCCGCAGATACAGGTCGTAGAGGTACATGATGCTGAAGTAGCCGGTGTCGCCGGCGATTTTCTGGGTGTCCTGGATCTTCTGCAGGGCCTTGAAGTACTCGTCCCAGGTCCAGCCGAACTCGGGCGAGATCCCTGCCTTCTTGAAGACCTTGAGGTCGATGACGAGCGACATGGTGTTGGCGCCGACCGGAATCCCGACCTGCTTGCCGTCGTCCACCTGACCGGCTGTCAGGACACCGTTCCGGAAGTTCTTCAGACTCAGATTCCCCGCGTCCGCCTGGGACTTGAGGTCCATCAGCACACCGCGCTTGTCGTACTTGCGCAGGAACGCGACCGAATTCTGGAATACGTCCGGCGGATTACCGCCGGAGGCCTGCGTCTGGAACTTCTCCCAGAAAGCCTCGTAATCGGTGAATTCGGGCTTGATCTTGATCTTCGGGTACTTCTTCTCGAAGAGCTTGATGGTCTTCTGGATGGCGACGGCCCGCGGCTCGCCGCCCCACCAGGCGTACCGGAGCTCCACCGGCCCACCGCCCGAGCCGCCGTCCCCGCCTCCGCAGCCGGCCGCCGTCAGGCCGAGCGCCGCGACCGACGCCCCCGTGACCTTCAGCAGGCCACGCCGGTCAAGATCCCTGTTCCTAGGCACAGTTCGCCCCTCCACCTGCGCATTGAATCGTTTTAGGTAAGCGCTTGCCGGGCAAAGGTAGAGACGGCACGGAGGCGCGTCAACGGTTCCGGCAAAGATTCGATCGAAGCGCTTCGAAAACGCATGTGAAGGGGCGCGCGCCAGGTACTGAACCGTTGCGCGGCTGTCCGACCGGCCGGACGGCCGCGCACACGAAAACGCCGAGGGCCCCGGAGACTGATGTCTCCGGGGCCCTCGGTTCCGGGTGGGCGATACTGGGTTCGAACCAGTGACCTCTTCGGTGTGAACGAAGCGCTCTCCCACTGAGCTAATCGCCCGGGCGCAGGAAGAACATTACCCCATGTCAGGGGGGTCCCGAGACCACCCCGCGCCGCCCCGGATCAGCTCCGGGTCACTGCTCGATGTTCCACGGCATCTCCAGGCCGAACTTCCACACGTAGATCCCCACGAACACGGCGATGATCACCAGACCGACGGTGGTCAGGATGATGTTCCGCCGGCGCACCTTCGGATCGAGCGCCTTCTGCGTGGCCTCGGTGACCTTGCGCTTCGTCCAGCGGAGCACGAGCTGCGCCCAGACGAACTCGGTCGCCCAGATCGCCATGCCTCCGAAGATCACCAGCCAGCCGGGGCCCGGCAGCGGCAGCATGATGATGCCCGCGACGACCACCGCGAGCCCCACCACGAAGACACCGACCTGCCAGCTCAGGTGCAGCGCCCTGCGGGCCTGGATGAACTCCGGCGCCCGCGAGCCGAGCGGCTTCGGCCCCGGCTCGGATCCGGTCTCGTCGGTGGCGGCGGCCGGACCGCTCGCTTCGTCACTCCCCGTATTCATACAGCCAAACCTACCGGATTGATTCACGTCACTGGAATGGCCGTTCCCGCACAAGAAAGACTCCGCCGTACGAGCTACCTAAACACGCTTAAAACCCTCAGAGGGGTTTACAACGGCACCGTAGGTGGCATGTCGATTTCGCCGACGTGCGAATCCCCGAGCGCACACTGAGCGAAAGGCCCTGGCGCTTATGAACACCACGGTCAGCTGCGAGCTGCACCTGCGCCTCGTTGTGTCGAGCGAGTCCTCACTGCCTGTACCCGCAGGACTGCGGTATGACACGGCCGATCCGTATGCCGTGCACGCCACCTTCCACACCGGAGCAGAGGAGACGGTCGAGTGGGTTTTCGCCCGCGATCTCCTCGCCGAAGGCCTTCACCGGCCGACCGGCACCGGAGACGTCCGAGTCTGGCCGTCCCGCAGCCACGGGCAGGGCGTTGTCTGCATCGCCCTGAGCTCCCCCGAGGGTGAGGCCCTGCTCGAAGCCCCGGCGCGGGCCCTCGAGTCCTTCCTGAAGCGGACGGACGCCGCCGTGCCACCCGGCACGGAGCATCGTCACTTCGATCTCGACCAGGAGCTGTCGCACATCCTCGCGGAGAGCTAGCCGCGAGACGGTCCCCGCGCCGGTACCCAGCCGGCGTCAGGCAGTGCGAGGGCGCCCCGTGCCGTCCACTCGGGGAGACGGCACGGGTTCAAGCACAGCAGGACAACCGCATATGGCAGACAGCCGGGCCGCCGCCGTGGGACCTCCCACGGCGGCGGCCCGGGTGCGCTCCGTGCCCTGTCGACAGGTCCAGGCGCTAGGCTCGGCCAGCATCGGCGGGCGCAGGCCCGACCCCCAGGCCAGGGAGCGAATCGTGCTGATCACCCACGACACCCGGTGTGCGCTCGACACCGTGGTGGATCTGGTGAACACCGCACCGGACGACGCCGCCGGCACGGCCGACCGGCTCACCGATGTCCCCGCGCTCGAAGTCTTCGTACGAAAGAACGAGATCAGCGATGTGGGGACGGTCGCGGAGCGTGACCTCGCCGCGGTGCGTGCGGTGCGTGACCGGTTCGCCGCGGTCTTCGCCGCGCCCGACCCGCGCGCCGCGGCGGAGCTGATCAACGACCTGATCGCCGCCGCCGGCACCACTCCGCGCCTGACCGACCACGACGGCTACGACTGGCACGTGCACTACTTCGCGCCCGGTGCGTCCGTCGCGGACCACCTGGCGGCCGACTGCGGAATGGCTCTGGCCTTCTTCGTGGTCGCCGGGGAACAGGAGCGGTTGCGGCGCTGTGACGCGCCGGACTGCCGGCACGCGTTCGTCGATCTCTCCCGCAACCGCTCGCGCCGCTACTGCGACAGCCGCACCTGCGGGAACCGGCTGCACGTGGCCGCGTACCGGGCACGCCGCAAGGAGGCCGCGGGCTGAGCCCGGGCAGCGCGCCGCTCACAGCAGCAGCAGGTCGTGCAGCGCGGCCAGCAGGAGCAGACAGCCGATCACCGAGAGGAAGATCATCAGTGGTGGCTGGGAGAGCGCGAAGAGGCAGCCGCGCGGTGTGTCGGGGTTCGGGGTCACGGGGACGGGTGGCGGGGCCTCCCGGTCCTTCTCTGCGGTCAGCTGTTCGTCCAGCTGCGGTGTGTCCAGCATCTCGTCGTGATGATGACGCAGGCGGACGGCGCCAGGGGGCCAACATGCGTGGTATCACGGGCAGTTCGCCGGATCTTGTGACCACGCACACGATCATCTGAACGAATGCGGGAAGCTCGTCGTACGTGCGTTCAGATGCCGTGCTTCTTCAGGATCGCCTCGATGTCGCTGAAGTCGTCGGCCCCGCCGGACCGCGCCGCCGGCTTCTGCTGCGCGGCGGGGGCGGTGCGGGTGCCCGGGCCGAGCGAGGGGGCCGACGCGTCCGGGGCGGCCGCCTCACGCCGCTCCGCCCTGGCCGCCGCCCTGCGCTCCTTGCGGGTGCCCCCGGAGCGGCGCTCGACCGCCCGGGTCCCCATGAACATCAGCCAGGCCGCGCCGAGCACGCCGAACCCGGCCCACGCGGTCGGACTGAACGCCGTGTCCACCACCCACTGCACCGCGCCGGTCATCACGAGACCCAGCGGGACGAGGGAGTAGGCGGCCAGCCGGGCGGCCGCGAGGAAGCGCTTGCGGTACGCGGTGACCGCGGCGATACCCAGGCCCGCCACGGACACGGCGGAGCAGACGGTCTCGGCTATCATCCGGTCCTCCTGGGCTCGGGCAATCGGTCGGCATCGGGGCTGGTTCGCCCCTTCCATCCTGCACCGTCCCCGGGGCCCGGGGCCACGGCCGGGACGGACCTCAGGGAGATCTCCGGGTCCCGTCTCCTCCGCAGGTCCGAGTGGGCCCGAACTCCGCGGGCCTGGGAGACTGGGCCCATGAACGCCCCGAACCCGGCCCCCGTCCTCGACGTGTGGTGCGAGCTCCAGTGCCCGGACTGCCGCACGGCCCTGGACGACGTACGCGCCCTGCGGGAACGCTACGGCGACCGCCTCCAGATCCGGCTGCGGCACTTCCCGCTCGACAAGCACCCGCACTCCTTCGCCGGGGCACAGGCCGCCGAGGAGGCGTTCGTGCAGGGCAAGGGGTGGCCGTACGTGGAGGCGGTGCTCGGCCGGGTCGAGGAGTTCGCCGCGAAGGGCGAGCCGTTCCTCGTCGAGGTCGCGGGCGAACTCGGCCTGGACGCCGAGGAGTTCGACACCGCGCTGATCGACGGCCGGCACATCCTGATCGTCGACGCCGACCAGGCCGAGGGCAAGGTCATCGGCGTGAAGGGCACCCCGACGTACGAGATCGACGGGAAGATGCTGGACGGCAGCAAGAACCAGGCGGGGCTGCGGGCGCAGATCGAGGCGATCGCGGACGGGCTGCTCGGCGCCTAGGTCCTGGTCAGAGCAGCTGCTTGTAGAGGTGGTGGCGGGTCGGCCCGTAGCCGAGCGACTCGTACAGCCGCAGCGCCGGGGTGTTGTCCGCGAAGACGTTGAGGCCGATCCGGGTGGCGCCCGCGGCGATCGCGTCGGCCTCGGCGTACAGCATCAGGGCCCGGCCGTGGCCGCGGCCCCGGTGGTCGGCGGCCACCTCGATGTCGTAGATGTAGGCCCCTTCGAAGCCTGCGGAGCGCTGGGCCACCCACAGCGTGCCGACCGTCTCCCCGTGGTGCTCAAGGACGCTGATCAGGACGTCCGGGGTCCCGATGCCCTCGGGGAGCAGCGCCGCGTGGTCGCGCTCGGACTTCTCCCGGGCGTCGCGCTCCGTGGCGCCGCGCTCGACGACGGTGCGCTCGTAGCGCGCCTTCTCCCTGGTCAGCCACGGCCCGTACTCGGCCTCCGTCATCCGGCGCCCCGCGCTGCCCGCCGGGAGCACTGGAGGCCGGCGCGGCAGGGCCTTGGCCATGTTCCGGTTGCGCTCCACGTAGCCGAGCGCGCCGGCGAGCCGCAGCAGGGCCGACTGGTCCGCGGGGACGGTTGCCTCGAGGCGGCGGCAGTTCCAGCCGCGGGCCACTTCCTCGGCGGCCAGCGCGGCGACGGTGCCGCGGCCGCGCCCCCGGTCCGGTTCGTCGATGCGCAGATCGAGGATCTGGGCGACGGAGGGGCCGAAGGCGGGGTGCGTGGCGAGGTGGAGGGTGCCCACGGGCCGGCTGTTCACGCACACCGCGAAACGGCGTGAACGATTCCCCTCGGCGGTGCGCTGAAGCGGCTCGGTCGGCCGCAGGGTCGTGGTCATCACGGGTGTTGTACCCATCCGTGCGGACGGAGCGACAGCGGTTTTACGGGGCGCTCACGGATCGATGCCGTCCGCGGCTCGCTCGTCCCACACCCGCATCGCCTTCGCCGTGACCGGGCCCGGCGCGCCCGGCAGGTCCCGGTCGTCGATCCGGTGCACGGCCTGGACGTCGCGCAGCGTCGAGGTCAGGAACACCTCGTCGGCCTCGGCGAGCACCGACAGCGGCAGCTCGGTCTCCCGGGCGCCCGTCCACTCGACGGCGAGGGCGCGCGTGATGCCCGCGAGGCAGCCGGAGGCGACCGGCGGGGTGTGGATCTCACCGTCGAGGACGACGAACACATTGGAGCCCGTGCCCTCGCACAGCTGCCCCACGGTGTTCGCGAACAGGGCCTCGGAAGCGCCGAGTTCACGGGCGCGGGCGAGCGCGACGACGTTCTCCGCGTACGAGGTGGTCTTCAGGCCCGCGAGGGCGCTCCGCTCGTTCCTGGTCCAGGGCACGGTGATCACGGCGGTGGTGTCGGGGCGCCGCGGGGCCTCGCCGAGCGCCACGACGAGCGTCGTGCCCGCCTCCCCGCGGTCCGAGCCGAGCGGCGAGAGGCCGCCGGTGTACGTGATCCGCAGCCGGCCCAGCGGCAGCGGATTGGCCGCGAGCACCGCGGCGCAGGCCCGGCGCACCTCGTCGAGGTCCGGCTCGGGCAGGCCGAGGCCGCGTGCGGAGCGGGTGAGCCGGTCGAGGTGGCGGGTGAGCGCGAACGGCGTGCCGTCGACCGACTTCACCGTCTCGAAGATGCCGTCGCCCACGGTGAGCCCGTGGTCGAAGACGGAGACGCGCGCCTCCTCGGTGTCCTGCAGACGGCCGTCGAGCCAGATCTTCACGGGCCTTGCCTCTCGTCGTGCGGTGCGGATACGAGCGACGCCCTAGGGCGTGTTCTGAAAGTCCCGTCGTCTGCCCGAAGGGCGGGCCCTGCGGCGTCCGGTGCGTGCGATCGCAAGGCGCCGGAGCGTCCTCATAGCGGAGCTATGCGGGCGTTTCGGCAACGCCGCGAGCGTGCGTGCCGGGCGTCGCAGGGCAGGCGGGACTTTCAGAACACGCCCTAGGCGCCGGCGTACGTTCCCGACGCTACCGTGAGCAGTCGGGCCGCCTTCAGTTCGGTCTCCCGCCACTCTCCCTCGGGGTCGGAGCCCCAGGTGATGCCGGCGCCGGTGCCGAAGCGCAGCAGGCCCGCGGCGCGGTCGATCCAGAACGTGCGGATCCCGACGGCCAGTTCCCCGGTCCCCCGGTCCGCGTCGACCCAGCCGATCCCGCCGCAGTAGGGGCCGCGCGGCGCGGTCTCCAGCGCGTCGATGATCCGCAGCGCGCTGGACTTGGGGGCGCCGGTGACGGAGCCGGGCGGGAAGGTGCCCGCGAGCAGTTCGGGCCAGCCTGCGCCCTCGCGCAGCTCGCCGCGGACCGTGGAGACGAGGTGGACGAGGCCCGGGTGCTTCTCGACCGCGCACAGGTCGGGCACGGAGACCGTGCCCGTGGCGCAGACGATGCCCAGGTCGTTGCGGACCAGGTCCACGATCATCACGTTCTCGGCGTAGTCCTTCTCCAGGAGGTCGGCCTCGGTGCGGCCGGTGCCCTTGATGGGGCCGGACTCCACGACCCGGCCCCGGCGGCTCAGGAACAGCTCGGGCGAGGCGGTCGCGATCTCCACCCCGTGGCCGGGGAGCCGGATCGTGCCCGCGTAGGGGGCCGGGTTCCCGCGCGCGAGGAGAGCGGTGAGGGCGTCGACGTCGGCGTCCGGCGCCACCGGCGCGGACAGTACGCGGCAGAGGTTGGCCTGGTACACCTCGCCGGTCGCGATGCGGTCGCGTATGCGGCGCACGCCCTCCGTGTACGCGGCGTGGTCGAGGGACGACACCCAGTCCGTCGCGGCGGGGCCGCGCCACGCCCCGGGCCGCGGTGCGGGCACCGGTTCCCTGCGCACCTCGCCGAAGCGGGCGCAGACGAGGCGCCCCTCGAAGTCCGCGGAGACCGCCCAGAAACCCGCCGAGTCCAGGGCCGCCGGATCGTCGGTGACGTCCAGGAGCTCGGTCGCGAGGAGTTCGCCGAAGCGGGCGAGGGGAGACAGAGAGGGGGAACCGTGCACGGTTTCGAGTCTATGGCGGGTGACCGGGCGGTGACCTGGGGTGGAGGTCCGGTGGTCGGTCCGGTGATCGGTCCGCCGGTCATACCGGTGATCACCGCGGGGCGGCACCGCAGCACGCTGCGCAAACGCGTTTTGGACCTCCCCCGGGAATCCGCTAGAGTTCAACACGTCGCCGGGACGCGCAAGCGAATCGGAAAGACACGCGAACGTAGCTCAGTTGGTAGAGCGCAACCTTGCCAAGGTTGAGGTCGCCGGTTCGAACCCGGTCGTTCGCTCAGGATGTGGGGGATCTTCCCAAACCCCTACGCTCCTGGTGGAGTGGCCGAGAGGCGAGGCAACGGCCTGCAAAGCCGTCTACACGGGTTCAAATCCCGTCTCCACCTCCATGCGCGATTAGCTCAGCGGGAGAGCGCTTCCCTGACACGGAAGAGGTCACTGGTTCAATCCCAGTATCGCGCACTGGATCTTCGGACTCCGGTTCGTATCCGATCCGTCCCGCGCGATTAGCTCAGCGGGAGAGCGCTTCCCTGACACGGAAGAGGTCACTGGTTCAATCCCAGTATCGCGCACGCAGCACCTGGTAGTACCCGGCAGTACCCCTCGCGGCGCCTGATAGAGTCTGGCCCGTCCCGCGCGATTAGCTCAGCGGGAGAGCGCTTCCCTGACACGGAAGAGGTCACTGGTTCAATCCCAGTATCGCGCACCAGCAAGAAGCCCCCGGTCCTCGTGACCGGGGGCTTCTTCGTGTGTCAGGGCTCAGGAGGAGAACAGCATCCGGCCGAAGCTCTTCTGGTGGTGGCCGTGGTGCCCGTGGTGACCGCCGTGGTGCGGGGCGCCCCAGGCCGGGGCCGGGGCGGCGGGATACGCCTGTGGAGCGGGCGGGGCCGGCGGGACCTGCTGCTGCCACTGGGACTCGAGGCGCGTCAGCGACTCCAGCTCGCCGTAGTCCAGGAATATCCCGCGGCAACCGCTGCACTGCTCGATCTGGACGCCATTGCGGTTGTAGGTGTGCATCGGTGCGTGACACTTGGGACACTGCATGGTCGGCTCAACTCCTCGCCGGTCGGTGCTGCTTCGCCGGAACACTTCCCGGCTTCCGTCCCCCGCACCCTACTTGGCCGGATCGCTCCCCAACTGGGGCGGCACCGATGCCATTCGGGCACACGCGTCGACCACCGCCTCCTCCACCTCGTCCAGCGCCCGGCCCGCTCCGGTGGCCTTCGCCACGGCGAGCGCCGCCGTCTGCACGGTCAGCGCGCGGGCCGGTACGTCCAGGGCGGGCCAGGGATCGTCGAGGCTCAGCTCCTTCGCGCCGCCCGCGCGTTGGTAGGCGGACAGGAAGCGCGTCCAGTCCTCGGCGGGCAGCAGACCGCAGGCGAACCAGGCGGCGGGCCGGGCCAAGTCCCACGCGGGGTCGCCGAGTCCGAGGTCGTCGATGTCGATGAGGAGCCAGGCCGCCGGGTCGGCCGGATGGCGGACCAGCTGGCCGAGGTGGAGGTCGCCGTGGCAGAGCGCGCGGGCGTGGTCGTAGGGGGCCTCGGCGCGGGCCCAGGGCGGCAGGGTGCGCCAGGCGGCGAGGATCGGCCCCGCCGCCGGGTGGCCGGGGGCCGCGGCGCGCAGGCGGGCCAGCGCGGCGGCCGCCTTCCGCGGGCCCCGCATCGCGGGCAGCTCCGCGGGCAGCCGGTGGGCCGGGACGGTGTGGAGGCGGGCCAGCAGGGTGCCCACGGCTTCCCACGGTGCCCGCTCGGGGTGGTCGGGGGCGACCGGGGTGCCGTACGGCCAGAACGTGACCAGGCGGTCGTGCAGGTGCGCCGCGGCGGGGTGCAGCGGCGGCAGGAGTACGCCGGTCAGGGCGGGGTGCGCGGCCACGGCGAGACGGCGGTCGAGGTCGGCGGGGTCCGTGCCGGGGCCATGGGCCTTCGCGACGGTGTCGCCGTGCCGGACGACGGCGCCGTCGGGGCGGTCCGCGAGCGTGGTCGCGCCGCAGACGCAGGCGATGCCGGTGGGATGGGCAGCCGTCCGGGCCCTGGCGCGCAGCTCGGGAAGGATGGGTGTGGAGGTGGTCACGGGGCCCCCGGGTGTGGTGCGTGGTCGCGCCGAGCCTACGGCTCCCGGCCCCCGCGCGTGCCCCGGGGAAAGGGATCCGGAAAACCGGACAAGGGGGCCGGAAAAGCAATACTGCGCGCAGCTCCCCAGCTGCGCGCAGTATTTGTGCCGTCCGCCGCACCCCCGTCCCCACGGGGTTTCATGGCCGGATGTCCCCGCCCGGACCGCTCTTCCGGGTCTGGAGGCGCCGCTCAGCGCCCCAGCATCACGCCCACGGACGACGCCTGTGTGACCATCGCGTCCCAGCCGCCGAAGACGACGACGAGCAGGGCCGCGAGAGGGAGGACCATGGCCGTGGCCACCAGCGGGTGGCGCCGGCCGGTGGCAGGGCCGCCGAACAGGCCGGCCCGGCCGATCCGCGTGCGGAACGCAGTCGTCCGCGATGCCGTGTCCGCCATGGCCCTCTCCCCTCCCGGTCGAAATCCAGTTGTTCTGTGGAGCTTGCAGCGGCGGGCACGTGACCTCGGGGGACGAGTGCTGCACCCGCCGCTTGACCTCAAATCTATGGGCGCCGCGCGTCCCGGTCGTCATGCCCTCGTACCGATTGCCGGGCCTCCCGGAGGATGACCGCTTCCGCCTCGTGTACTCCCCTGGGTGGAGACGGTGGCCCGTGGGGCTACGCGGTCTCGGGGTCTTCCCCCAGGGAACGGCCCGTCCGCGCCTCCCGCTCGGCCGCCTCCTCGCGCGGCACCGGCTGCTCGACCAGGGCCAGCACCCGGGTCGCCATGAAGCGCGCGGTGCGCACCACGGAGCCGGACCGGGTGACTTCGCTCACTTCCACGACTCCCCTGCGCACCGCCGTCTCCACTCTTCGACCGGCGCGGCTGGCCACCACCTCGTACGTGCGTGTCGTGTCCCCGGCGTCCACGACTATCTCGACGCGATCACCCTTCATGGGCCCAATCCCCCTTCTGCGACGGGTGGTTGGGATTTCGGGCGGTATGGATCCGCCCTGCTCCCGCGCTCCCTGACCACTTTTCAAGTCTCCCACCCGGCACTGACAATCGAATCTGCCGTGAGGGCGCGGCCTCTGCGCGCAGCCGGGCGCGGAAACGTAAGCTGTGGCTCGTCAGACGGACCGGGCAGCAGCGGGGATGAACATGGCGATGATGCGCCTGAGGCGCGAGGACCCGCGCGTCGTCGGCTCGTTCAGGCTTCACAGACGACTCGGCGCCGGTGGGATGGGCGTGGTCTATCTCGGTTCCGACCGCCGGGGCCAGCGGGTCGCGCTCAAGGTGATCAGGCCGGATCTGGCGGAGGATCAGGAGTTCCGGTCGCGGTTCGCGCGCGAGGTGTCCGCCGCACGGAGGATCCGGGGCGGCTGCACGGCGCGCCTGGTCGCCGCCGATCTGGATGCCGACCGTCCGTGGTTCGCCACGCAGTACGTGCCCGGGCCCTCGCTGCACGACAAGGTCGCGGAGGAGGGCCCGTTGGCCGCCGCCGACGTCGCCGCCGTGGGTGCCGCGCTGTCGGAGGGGCTCGTCGCCGTGCACGAGGCGGGCGTCGTCCACCGGGACCTCAAGCCGTCCAACATCCTGCTGTCCCCGAAGGGGCCGCGGATCATCGACTTCGGCATCGCGTGGGCGACCGGCGCCTCGACGCTGACGCACGTGGGGACCGCGGTCGGCTCCCCCGGCTTCCTGGCGCCCGAGCAGGTGCGCGGGGCGGCCGTCACCCCGGCCACCGACGTGTTCGCCCTCGGGGCCACGCTCGCGTACTCGGCGATGGGCGACTCACCCTTCGGGCACGGCAGTTCCGAGGTCATGCTCTACCGCGTGGTGCACGAGGAGGCGCAGCTGCACGGGGTGCCGGACGCGCTGGCGCCGCTGCTGCGCGCGTGCCTGGCGAAGGATCCCGAGGAGCGGCCCAGCACGCTGCAACTGTCGCTGCGGCTCAAGGAGATCGCGGCCCGCGAAGCCCAGGGGCTGGGCGAGGCGCGCCCGCCGTCCCAGCGGGTCGCGGAGCAGGACCGGCCGACCGGGCGCATGGCCAGTCCCTACGACTCGCAGGAGCAGCACGAGCAGCAGCGCACCCAGCGGCGTACCCAGCCGGGCACGGCCACGCCCCGGCCCAGCAACGGCCGGACCGGCGGCGGATCGCGCAACAGCACGTCCCGGTCGGGCAGCAGGCCCGCGCCGCGCAGTGGCGCCGGACGCCCGGCACCGCGGACGAACGGGACGGGTACGGGCAAGCGGCTGCGGCCCGCCAATCCGCGGCTGCTCGGCCAGCGGCTCTTCGTGTTCGTGGTCGTGACGCTGCTCGTGGCGCTGGCCATCGCGGCCATGCAGGGCTGCCAGGGGCCGTCGCGCGGCCTGGGCGACCTCGGTGTGCCGCACGCGAGTGCGACACAGCCGCAGACACAGCCACAGACTCAGCCCGGCGCCGAGCCGGAGAGCTAGGACTGTCGGGTCAGAGTTCGGGGCGGCCGGTCGCCACCGCGTAGAAGGCGACCGCCGCCGCCGCTCCCACGTTCAGCGAGTCCACGCCGTGGGCCATCGGGATGCGGACCCATTCGTCGGCGGCCATGAGTGCCTTGGTGGTAAGGCCGTCGCCCTCGGCGCCGAGCATCAGGGCCACCCGGTCCATCCGGTGCGGGGCCACCTCGTCCAGGGACTTCGCCCGCTCGGCCGGGGTGAGCGCCAGCAGGCTGAAGCCCGCCTCGCGGACCGACATCAGCGATTTCGGCCAGGTCTCCAGACGCGCGTACGGCACCGCGAAGACCGCGCCCATGGAGACCTTCACCGAGCGGCGGTAGAGCGGGTCCGCGCAGTCCGGGGAGAGCAGGACCGCGTCGATGCCCAGCGCCGCCGCCGAGCGGAAGATCGCGCCGATGTTGGTGTGGTCGTTCACCGACTCCATGATCACGACACGGCGGGCCGTGGTGAGCAGGTCCTCGGCGGTGGGCAGCGGCTTGCGCTGCATGGAGGCGAGGGCGCCGCGGTGCACGTGGTAGCCGGTGACCTGTTCGGCCAGGTCGGGGGCGACCGCGTAGACCGGGGCGGGGACCTCGTCGATGACGTCGCGCATGACGTCGACCCACTTGGCGGAGAGCAGCATCGAGCGCATCTCGTAGCCGGCCAGCTTGGCCCGGCGGATGACCTTCTCGCCCTCCGCGATGAACAGGCCCTCGGCGGGTTCGCGCTTGCGGCGCAGTTCCACGTCGGTCAGGCCCGTGTAGTCGCGCAGGCGCGGGTCGTCGGGGTCCTCGATGGTGATGAGACCTCTGGGTTCAGCCACGGATCGATACTGCCTTGTTCTGGTTGTGGTGCCAACGGTTGAGTACTGCTCTTGCTACCGCTGGTTACGTGTGGGGTTCTCGTGGACCACCGCGCCGACGACGATGACCGCCGGGGGCTTCACGCCTTCGGCGACCACTCGTTCGCCGACCGTGGCGAGCGTCGCGTCGACGCGGCGCTGGGCGGCCGTCGTGCCCTCCTGGACGAGGGCGACGGGGGTGTCGGCCGGCTTTCCGTGCGCGATCAGGGCCTCGGCGATCTTCCCTATCTTGTCGACGCCCATGAGGATCACGAGGGTGCCGGTCAGCCTGGCCATCGCCGACCAGTCGACGAGGGAGCGGGCGTCGTCGGGGGCCACGTGGCCGCTGACCACGGTGAACTCGTGGGCGACGCCGCGGTGGGTGACCGGGATGCCGGCCGCGCCGGGCACCGAGATCGAGCTGGAGATGCCGGGGACGACGGTGACCGGGATGCCCTCGGCGGCGAGCGCCTGGGCCTCCTCCATGCCGCGGCCGAAGACGTAGGGGTCGCCGCCCTTGAGGCGGACGACGGCCTTGCCCTGCTTGGCGTGGTCGATCAGGGCCTGGTTGATGGCCTCCTGGACCATCTGACGGCCGTACGGGATCTTCGCCGCGTCGATCACCTCGACGTGCGGCGGGAGTTCGTCGAGCAGGTCGCGCGGGCCGAGCCGGTCGGCGATGACGACGTCGGCCTCGGCGAGCAGCCGGCGGCCGCGGACCGTGATCAGGTCGGGGTCGCCGGGGCCGCCGCCGACCAGGGCGACGCCCGGGGTACGGGTGCGCTCCGCGCTGACCGTGCCGTCGCGCAGGGCTTCGACCAGCGCGTCGCGTATCGCGGCGGTGCGGCGCGGGTCGCGGTCGGCGGCCTCGGTGGAGAGCACCGCGACGGTGACGCCCTCGGTGCGGCCGGTGGCCGGGGTCCAGGCCGTGGCGGCCTCCGCGTCGTCCGAGCGGACGCACCACGTGCGGTTGCGCTCCGCTTCGGCGGAGGCCAGGTCGTTCGCCGCGCGGTCGGCCGTGGCGACGAGGACGTACCAGGCGCCGTCGAGGTCGCCCTCCTCGTAGCGGCGGCGGGTCCATTCGATCTCGCCCGCGTCGGCCATGGCCTCGACCGAGGGGGTCGCCGACGGGGAGATCAGGGTGATGTCCGCGCCGGCCGCTATCAGCGCGGGCAGCCTGCGCTGGGCGACCTGGCCGCCGCCGATGACGATCGTCCTGCGGTTGGTCAGGCGGAGGCCCACCGGGTATGCGGGGTGCTGAGGGGACGGCATGTCGGGCGGCTCCTGGGCGGCGGCTCGGGGGCTGCGACGTTGGAGCCCTGTGACGTGCAGATTCTGATGAGGCCAGCTTATGCCGAGGCCTTCTGGACAGTCACCCGGCACCGTTAGGGCTGTGCCCACCCGTTCCGCCGGGCGGAACGCCTGCCCGCAGCGCTGGGAGGGCAGGCGTTCCTGTTGAGCGTGGCTACTTCTCGGTGACGCCCGCCGAGTCGAACGTCGCCACCTCGTGCATCGCGCGGGCCGCGCTCTGCACGATCGGCAGGGCCAGCAGGGCGCCGGTGCCCTCGCCGAGGCGGAGGTCGAGGTCGACCAGAGGGCGCAGGCCCAGCTTGTTCAGGGCCGCGACGTGGCCGGGCTCGGCGCTGCGGTGGCCAGCGATGCAGGCGGCGAGCACCTCGGGGGCGATGGCGCGGGCGACCAGGGCGGCCGCGCCGGCGCTGACGCCGTCGAGGATGACCGGCGTACGCAGCGAGGCACCGCCGAGGAGCAGGCCGACCAGGGCCGCGTGCTCCAGGCCGCCGACCGCCGCGAGGACGCCGATCGGGTCCGCCGGGTCGGGCCGGTGCACGTCGAGGGCGCGGCGCACGACCTCGATCTTGCGGGCGTGCGTCTCGTCGTTGATGCCGGTGCCGCGACCGGTGACGTCGGCGGGGTCGACCTCGGTGTAGACCGAGATCAGCGCGGCCGACGCGGTCGTGTTCGCGATGCCCATCTCACCGGTGAGCAGCGCCTTGTTGCCCGCCGCGACCAGGTCGCGGGCCGTCTCGATGCCGACCTCGATGGCGGCCTTGACCTCTTCGCGGGTCAGGGCGGGACCGGTCGTCATGTCGGCGGTGCCGGCCCGCACCTTGCGGGGCAACAGGCCGGGCGTGGCCGGGAGTTCGCTGGCGACGCCGACGTCGATGACGCAGACCTCGGCGCCGACCTGGTTCGCGAACGCGTTGCAGACCGCGCCGCCGCCCAGGAAGTTCGCGACCATCTGGCCGGTGACCTCCTGCGGCCACGGGGTGACGCCCTGGGCGTGCACGCCGTGGTCGCCCGCGAAGATCGCGACCGCCGCGGGCTCCGGGACCGGGGGCGGGCACATCCGGGACAGGCCGGACAGCTGCGCGGAGATGATCTCCAGCATGCCGAGCGCCCCGGCGGGCTTCGTCATGCGCTTCTGCCGCTCCCAGGCCTCGCCGAGCGCCTTGGCGTCCAGCGGGCGGATGTTGGAGACGGTCTCCGCGAGCAGGTCGTGCGGGTCCTCGCCGGGCAGGGCGCGACGCCCGTACGTCTCCTCGTGCACGACCCAGGACAGCGGGCGGCGCTTGGACCAGCCCGCCTGCATCAGCTCGGGCTCCTCCGGGAACTCGTCGACGTAGCCGACGCAGAGGTAGGCGACGACCTCGAGGTGGTCGGGCAGGCCGAGCGTGCGGACCATCTCGCGCTCGTCGAAGAACGAGACCCAGCCGACGCCCAGGCCCTCGGCGCGGGCGGCGAGCCACAGGTTCTCGACCGCGAGCGCGGAGGAGTACGGGGCCATCTGCGGCTGGGTGTGCCGGCCGAGGGTGTGGCGGCCGCCGCGCGTCGGGTCGGCGGTGACCACGATGTTCACCGGGGTGTCGAGGATGGCCTCGATCTTCAGTTCCTTGAACTGCTTCGCGCGGCCCTTGGGCAGGGACTTCGCGTACGCGTCCTTCTGCCGCATGGCCAGTTCGTGCATCGTGCGCCGGGTCTCGGCGGAGCGGATGACGACGAAGTCCCAGGGCTGGGAGTGGCCGACGGACGGCGCCGTGTGGGCGGCCTCCAGGACGCGGAGCAGCACCTCGTGCGGGATGGGGTCGCCGCGGAAGCCGTTGCGGATGTCGCGGCGCTCGCGCATCACGCGGAGCACGGCCTCGCGCTCGGCGTCGTCGTAGCCGGGCGCCGCGGTGCCGACCGGCTCCGGCTCGACCGCCTCCGGCACGGGCTCCGTCTCGGGTGCGGGCTGCGCCTCCTGGACGGGCTGTACGTCCTGGACCGGCTCCGGGGCGACCTCGATCAGCTCCGGCTCGTCGTCGGCGACGGGCTCCTGCGCCATGACCGGCTCGGGTGCCTCGGCCTGCTCGGGGGCCGGGGCCGCAGCGGGGCCGCCGTCCCGCGGGGCGGGCACCGAGGCCGCGACCTCGATCGGCTCGGGCTGCTCCTCGGCGACCTGCGGGGCGACCGGCACCTCGGCGGGCGCCTGCTCCTCGGCCTCGGGCTGCTGGAGGGGCTGCGGCTGCTGGAGCTGCTCGGCCGGTACGGAGGCCGGTGCGAGCGGCGCCTCGGGCTGCGGCTCGGGCTCAAGCTCCGGCGCGGCCATCGGCTCGGGGGCGGGCTGCTGCGGCTGCTCGGCGACCGGTTCCAGCGGCTCCGCCTGCGCCACCGGCTCGGCGGGCTGCGGGAGCTGCTCCGCCTCGGCGGCCGGCTCGGGCAGGTCGATCTGCTCGGGCTGGGCGGCGGCCGGCTCGGGCGCCTGCTCGGCGACGGGCTCCGGCATCGGCGGGACCGTCATGGCGTGCGGCGGCGTCGGGGCCAGGTGCGGGGTCGTGGGGACGAAGCCCTCGACGGGCACGAACTGGCCGAGCGGCTGCTGTGCGGCCTCCTGCGGCACGCCGTACGGGTCCGGGTGGCCGGGCTGCTCGGCCTGGCCGGCGTAGGCGCCGACCGGGGCGGGCTCGGCGACCGGCGCGAACTGCGCCGCGGCGGCCGGATCCTGCGGGACGGCGTACGCCTCCGGAACGACCGTTTCTGCGGGGATCTGCGGCATTTCGAACCCCGGCTGCGGCTGTGCGTCCGCGGGCTCCCACGGCGCGGCACCCTGCGGCGGGATGTCGAGGTACTCGGGGCCCGTGGTGGGCGGACCCGACTGGCGTACGGGCATCGGACTGGCCGGGGTCTGCTGCGCGGGGCCGCGGTCGGCGAGCGAGCGCACGGTGCCGCCGGTCTCGGGCATGGGCGGGCCCATGTGCAGCGGACGGCGGGCGGGGCCCTGGTTCACCGCGCCGACGGCGGCCGGCTGGTTCTGCAGGTGCATGCCGCCCATGTCGTGGTGTCCGCTGTCGCGGCCGGCCATCTCGTGCGGGCCGGGCTCGTGCGGCTGGGGGGCGCCGGGCGCCGGGGCGTAGTTCTGCTGCGGGGCGGGCGCCGGGATCTGGCCGTCGTACGGCTGGCCCCACGCGCCCTGGGAGCCCGGCATCAGGAGGAGTTCGTCGTCCTCGGCGGTGACTTCGGCGGGATCGAGGTAGGTGTATGCACCCGGGGCGGGAACGCCCGGCTGCTCCACCGCGCCTGCGTTCTCCGGCAGCCCCTCGCCCGGAACCTGACCGGTGTCGGTCATGCCTACCCCTCGCCCATCGATGAGAACTTGCCGGCCGCCCCGGGCCCGTGGCCCGGTGAGCAACCCCCTTGACCGGAGCGGCGCGTCAACCGCCCGTCATGGTGAACGAGCGTGCGCGCCGCGCGGCACGAACCGCCCCGGACAACAGGCATTGTCCCGGTCGGACCGCGACCACGGTACGTAGATCAACCATGGCCTTCTGTGGACTGCGCCACGTTGCGCGTCCTCCGGTCGGCGCCGTACCACAGAACGCTCCAAAGCTGGCGCGCTTTCCGGACATTGACCGACGAATTGTCGGACGCCCCGGTGCGGTACAACGATCGGCCAGCCTACAGCGCGTACTGGGCCGTCAGGGTCACGGGTGGCGGTCCGGGAGGCGTCCGGACAGGAGGAATCCCACAGTCCGCTCCTTCTCGTTCCAGACACGTGTGTCCAGTTCGACGGATTGCAGGAGGGCGCACTCGACGTCGTATCCGTGCTCCGTCAGGTCCCTGCCGATGAGTTCGGCCTGATCGCGTGTCGCGGCGTGCGCGACGATCCGCGCGGGACGGCGGTCGGCGACCGCGGCGACGACCGCCGCTCCCCCGGCGCCGACCCGGACGACGTCGGGCTCGGGCAGGTCCTCCAGGGCGTGCGGGGCGGTGCCGTGCACGATCTGCGCCTGGACGTTGAAGCGGCGGACGGCCGCCAGGGTGCGGGCGCAGGCGTCCGCGTCTCGGTCCACGGCGATGACGGCGGCGCCGAACCGGGCGGCCTCCGCGGTGAACGCGCCGCTGCCGCAGCCGATGTCCCACACCAGGTCGCCGGTCCGCGGCCCCAGCCGGGCGAGTTGGGCCGCGCGCAGTTGTTCGGTCTCGCCCTCCCCGAAGGGGCCGGCGTACTCGGCGGCGGGCAGCGCCCAGCCGCGCGGGGCGGCGGCCGCGTCCCGCGACTCGCCGCCGGCGAGCCAGCCGCCGTTCTCCGGGGACGGGCCGGTGACCGTGCCGCCGGCGACGATCACGACGTTGGGGTCGCGCCAGGTGTGGTCGGCGGCCTTGTCCGAGGTGACGACGGTGACCTGCTCGCGGTCGGTGCCCAGTTCCTCGCAGATGACGAAGGTGCGGTGGACGCCTTCGAGGAGGAGGCCGAGTTCGGCGGGGCCCGCGCCGGGCGAGGTGAGGACCGCCACCTTGGTGTGGGCCCGGCACACGTTCACCGCCCGCCGCAGGGTGCGGCGGTGGGCGACGACCACCTGGGCGTCGTCCCACGGCATACCGGCCCGCGCGAAGGCCTGGGCGACGGAGGAGACGGCGGGGACGACCTCGACCTCCAGGCCGTACTCGGGGGCGCGCAGGGTGCGCACGACGCCGAAGAAGCCGGGGTCGCCGTCCGCGAGGACGACGGCGGTGCCGCGGTGCCCCGTGATCCGGCGGGCGGCGAGGGAGACGCTGCCGAGGCGGATGCGCTCGGCGCGCTCGGGCAGTTCGGGCAGCGACAGGTGGTGGGCGGCGCCGGCCACGAGGGTGGCCGCGCCGAGTGCGGAACGGGCTGCCGCGGTCAGGGGCGAGCCGTCCCAGCCGATCACCGTGACCCGGTCGGCCATCGTTGTCAGTCTCCAGGAAGGGTGCGGATGCGTACGCGAGGGGGAGCCGCCGATGGGCAGGGCCGGGCGGGGCACCGTGAGCGTACCTGCTGGGTCCGGCCACTGCCTGTGCGCAGGTTCCGGTCGGGGCCGCTTCCCGTCGGGACTCTCCCTTCCGGACCGCTTCCCGCTCGGGTCAGTTCCAGTCGGAGAACGCGGTGAAACCGCCGGCCTCGGCGAGTTGCTCGGTGACTCCCTCGATGTCCTCGGGGAGCAGGCTCCACACGATGAAGTCGGTACGGACGTCGGCCCAGGTGCCGTCCTCGGTGCGGGTGCGCGCTATGCAGGCGCCCCGCAGCACGCCCTCACTGATGCAGCCGATCTTCTGGGCGACCTGCTGGGAGGCGGTGTTGTCGGCGGCGGTGCGCAGTTCGATGCGCTCCATGCCCTGGTCGCGGAAGAGCCACTGGGCGGTGGCGAGCGCGGCCTCGGAGGCGTAGCCCTCGCCGCGGGCCCAGGGGGCGACGATGTACGACATCTCGGTGGAGCGGACGTGCCAGTTGGTCTTGGTGAGCTGGATGACGCCGACCAGGCGCTGGGTCAGGAACTCGGTGACGGCCAGGTCGAGTCCGGTGCCGGCCGCGCGCTCGCGCGGGGCGTACTCCCTGATCCAGGTCCGCGCGCCGTCCTCGGTGAAGGGCTGCGGCACCGACGTCCAGGCGGCGACCAGTTCGTCGTTCATCATCTCGGCCAGGGCGGGGACGTCGTCCTCGTCGAACGGACGCAGCACCAAGCGCTCCGTGCTGATGGAGATCTCGGGGAAGGTGTTCGTCATGGGCCGCTCCGTAACCTTCGTGGCCGCCTGTCGTCCCTCGTGCCGGCCGGGGGTGAAGTGCCCAGCATGCAGCATGCAGGCACGTAACTGCACATGGGGGCCGCCCCTGTTGCCGGGAACGGCCCCCATGAAGGGTGTGCCTGCGGGGCGTACGGCCCGCGTGTCGTCCTGTTTCCGACGGAGGATCGGAAACAGGATCAGAAGGATCAGAAGGAGGGGAGCACCGAGCCCTTGTACTTGTCCTCGATGAACTTCTTCACCTCGGGCGAGGTGAGCAGCTTGGCGAGCTTCTTCACGCGGGGGTCGCTCTCGTTGCCCTCCTTGACCGCGAGGACGTTGTTGTACTTGTTGTTCTTCGCCGACTCCAGGACGAGGGCGTCCTTGGCCGGGTTGAGGTCGGCGCCGATGGCGTAGTTGCCGTTGATCACCGCGGCGTCGACGTCCTGGAGGGAGCGCGGGGTCTGGGCCGCCTCGACCTCCTTGAAGGTCAGGTCCTTCGGGTTCTTCGCGATGTCCTGGGGGGTCGCGGTGGCCTCGGAGCCGCTCTTGAGGGTGATGATCCCGTTGGCGGCGAGGAAGCGCAGGGCGCGGCTCTCGTTGTCGGCGTCGTTCGGGACGGCGATGGTGCCGCCCTTCTTGAGGTCGCCGACCTTCGTGGCCTTCTCGGAGTAGAGGCCGAGCGGCTCCAGGTGGACGGTGGCGACCGACTTCAGGTGCGTGCCGTTCTTCTTGTTGAAGTCCTCGAGGTACGGCACGGTCTGGAAGTAGTTGGCGTCGACCGAACCGTCCTCGGTGGCGTTGTTCGGCTGGACGTAGTCCGTGAACTCCTTGACCTCGAGGTTGAGGCCGGCCTTCTTCGCGAGGTTCTTCTTGATGTAGTCGAGAACCTCGGCGTGCGGGACGGGAGTCGCGGCGACGACCAGCGGGTCGGACGCCTTGGCCTTGGTGTCGCCCTTGTCGGAGCCGCAGGCGGTCAGGCCCAGGGTGAGGGCGCCGGTGGCGAGGACAGCAGCGGTGATCTTGGTGGTGTTACGCACGAAAAGTGCCTTTCTCCATGGTGGTGCAACCCGCCGGGTGGGGCGGGGAGACGAGGGGTGGGCGGGTCAGCGGGTCTTGGCCGGGGCGGCCTCGGCGCCGGCCGGGCCCGCGGGCAGGAAGCCGCCGAGCACGCGGAAGCGGAGCGGTTCGCCGCCCTTGCCCGCACGGCGGTGCAGGGCGCGGGCCGCGCTGTCGCCGGCGAACTGGATGATGGCGATGGCGACCGCGAGGACGGCCACGATGATCCACATCAGGGTCGTCTCGAAGCGCTGGTAGCCGTAGCGGATGGCGAGGTCGCCGAGACCGCCCGCGCCGACCGTGCCGGCCATCGCGGAGTAGCCGATGATGGCGACGATCGTGGTCGTGGTCGCCGAGATCAGCGACGGCAGCGACTCGGGCACGAGGACCCGGCGGACGACGGTCCAGGTGTTGCCGCCCATCGACTGCACGGCCTCGACGAGCCCGCCGTCGACCTCCCGTACGGACGTCTCGACGAGCCGCGCGAAGAACGGGATGGCGCCGATGGCGAGCGGCACGATGGCGGCCTCGCGGCCGATGGTGGTGCCGACGATCCAGCGGGTGAAGCTCATGAGAGCGACCATCAGGATCAGGAAGGGCATCGAGCGGACGATGTTCACGATCTGCCCGATGACCTTGTTGGCGAAGGCGTTCTGCAGCAGTCCGCCGCGGTCCGTGAGGACGAGCAGGATGCCGAGCGGCAGGCCGACGACGACGGCGATCAGCGCGGACCAGCCGACCATGTAGAGGGTGTCCCAACACGCCTGGGACAACAGCGGCTGCATCTCCGACCAGGTCACTCGGACACACCTTCCTTCAGCAGTACGGACGCGGCGGCGTCTCGGGGCGCGCTCTCGACGACGTCGACCTGGAGGCCCTGCTCGCGCAGGAAGCCGATGGGGACGACGTTGTCCTCGTAGCGGCCGGGCAGTTCGATGCGCATCCGGCCGACCTGCTTGCCGGCGACGGTGTCCATCGCGGCGCCCAGGATCGAGATGTCGATGTTGTAGGTGCGCGCGAGCTGCGAGACGACCGGCTGGGTCGTCGACTCCCCGTGGAAGGTGACGTCGATGACGGTGCGGTCGGCGCCGGACGCGTCGCCGCTGACGGGGAAGAGCGCGGCGGCGAGCTCGGAGCCCGGCGTCGCGAGGAGTTCGCTCACGGTGCCGGACTCGACGACCTGCCCCTGCTTCATCAGGGCGGCGGAGTCGCAGACGGTCTTGACGACGTCCATCTCGTGCGTGATGAGCAGGACGGTCAGGCCGAGCTGCCGGTTGAGGTCGCGCAGGAGCTGGAGGATCGAGCGGGTGGTCTCCGGGTCGAGGGCGCTGGTGGCCTCGTCGGATAGCAGCACCTTCGGGTCGCCGGCCAGCGCGCGGGCGATGCCGACGCGCTGCTTCTGGCCGCCGGAGAGCTGCGCCGGGTAGGACTTCGCCTTGTCGGCGAGACCGACCAGGTCGAGGAGCTCCAACGCCTTGGAGGAACGTTCCTTCCCCGACTTGCCGAGGATTTCGAGGGGCAGCTCGATGTTGTCCTGGACGGTGCGCGAGGACAGCAGGTTGAAGTGCTGGAAGACCATGCCGATGCGGCTGCGCGCCTCGCGCAGTTCCCGGCCGGCGCGCGGACCGCGCCCGGCGAGCGCGGTGAGGTCCTGGCCGGCCACCGTCACGGTGCCGGAGGTGGGGCGCTCCAGGAGGTTCACGCAGCGGATCAGCGAGGACTTGCCGGCGCCGGACTGGCCGATGACGCCGTACACCTCGCCTTCGCGCACGTGCAGATCGACGCCGTCGAGGGCGGTGACCTCTCGGCCGCGCGAGCGGTAGACCTTGGTGAGGCCCTGGGTGGTGATCACGTGGATGTCCGTCACTGTCGAGTGCGCGGCACGGGTGGCGCCGGGCACGGGGCATTCATTCGGAACTGGGGAGTTTCCGGGCGCGCGACAGGTTCTCGCGCCGGCACGGGGCCGGCTCTGGAGTCCGTACGGAGAAGCTGTGCGCGGGGCAGGCCCGGTCACGTAGGCGAACTGTTTCTCCCTGCGGAGTCACTCCCTACGGAACAGGGCGCGCGGGTCTCGCTTCGGGGCGCGAGATCAGGCGGTGGGGGCCCTCAGAAGGCGCACATTCGACACATACAACGAGCACCGGGCGTCATGGTCGCCTCGGTCGCAAGGGTGCGGCTGCTCGTCGTGGTCATGCGGGCAAGTAAAGCAGACGTGAGGGTCCGCCCGACCCGCACTGTCCGAATAGCGGACAGTGCTGGATGGCGGCCCGGGGCCCCTCAGGGCTCCGCGACGACCTCCACGCCCGCCTCCGTGGCCAGTGCTGACACGGCCGACAGGTCCTTCACCACGACGTCCGCGGAGAGTTCGGCGGCCGCGTGCGTTGTGGTCAAGGCCACGGTCCTCATGCCGCCCGCGCGGCCCGCGGCCAGTCCGGCCGGGGCGTCCTCGAAGACGACGCAGCGCGCCGGGTCCGCGCCCAGCTTCCCGGCGGCGAGCAGGAACGGCTCGGGGTCGGGCTTGCCGCGCGTGATGTCGTCGGCGGCGACGATCAGCGGCGGGGTGATGCCGACGGCCGCGAGCCGGGCCGCGGCGAGCCGGCGGGTGGCGGAGGTGACGACGGCCCAGCGCCCCTCGGGCAGCGAGCCGAGGAGCTCCCGCACGCCGGGCAGCAGCCGCGTGCCGCCGTTCGGCACGTCCTCGACCTCCAGCTCCTCGATGCGGGCGACGGCCCCGGCGACCCGCTCGGCGGGCAGCAGGTCGGCGACGATCTCGGCGGCGGGGCGGCCGTGCAGCTCGATGGCCGCGAACTCCTCGGCGGTGATGCCGTACTCCTGCGCCCACCGGGTCCAGCAGCGGTACACGGACTCCAGCGAGGAGACGAGGGTTCCGTCGTTGTCGAAGAGGAGGGCGTCCGCGGTGATCTTCATACGTCGAGCGTACGGGCGGTCGGGCGGGGGCGCGGGCGGCGGGTCATTTCGGCCGTAATAGGCTCTCGGCCATGCTTGATGCCCTGACCCTGGTGACGGGTCTCGCCGCGCTCGCGCTCGCGGCCTGGTGCGGCTTCGCCGCCTCTCGCGACCAGCCCACCAAGGACTGGCACTTCATCGGCATGGCCGTGGTGTCGGTGCTGGCGCTGGTGCAGCTGGTGGTCGGGATCGTCCAGCTCGCGCGCGGCGAGAAGCCGGACCAGGGCACGACGATCTTCGTCGCGTATCTGATCGGGGCGTTCGCGTGCGTCCCGGCGGCGGGGTTCATGTCACTGGCGGAGCGGACCCGGTGGGGGTCGGTGACCGTCGCGGCGGGCGGTGTGGTGCTCGCCGTACTCGAAGTACGGCTCTACGACATCTGGGGAGGATGAGGTGGCTGTGGCCTCTTCGGAGAAGGCGTCCGCGAAGCGGGAGCAGAAGCAGCGGCGACGGTTGATCAGCGGGCCCGGCATCCTGCTGGTGTGGCTCTACGGGGTCATGGTCGTCGGGGCCGTGTCGCGCTCCGCGGTGCAGATCTCCACCGACTTCGGCAAGGCGCCGCTCGCGTACACGCTGTCCGCGGTGGCGGGGGTCGTGTACGGGTTCATCACGTACTCGCTGGTGCGCGGCGGGGACCGGGCGCGGCGGGCCGCGTTCGCGTGCTGCGCGCTGGAGCTGGCCGGGGTGCTGATCGTCGGCGTGTGGACGCTGGTGGAGCCGTCGGCGTTCCCGGACGCGACCGTGTGGTCGGACTTCGGGATGGGCTACCTCTTCATTCCCGTGATCCTGCCGGTGACCGCCATGTACTGGCTGCGCAAGGGCGTGCTCCAGCACGGGGCGGCCAAGGACGGGACCGCGCGGGCCTGAGGCGTTCACGGGGTGCGGCCGGGGCGGGGCCCCGGCCGTCCGGTCAGACCCCGGTGAGGGTCGGCGCCGCGGTCTCCTTCGCCAGGGTCACCAGGGTCAGGCGCTCGTCGACCTTCTCCGTGGTGACCGGGGCGTAGCCGTGCCTGCGGTACAGGCGCAGGTTGTGGTCGCTGCGGTGGCCCGTGAAGAGCTCGAAGCGCTTGGTCGTCCCCGCCGTGACCAGCTGGGCCTCTATGGCGGCGAGGAGCCGGCCGCCGAGGCCGTGGCGGCGCAGTCGCGGATGGACGATGAGCTTGCCGATGTGCGCCGTGCCGTCCGCGTCGGTGGTGCCGCGTACGGACGCCACCACTTCGTCGCCGAGCCGGGCCACCAGGACGGTGCCGCCCGCCAGTTCCCCGCGGAGCGACTCCAGGGACTGTGTGAGCGGTTCGATCGAGTAGTCCCCGTAGAGCTGTGCCTCGCTCTGGTAGCAGAGGTACTGCAGTTTCAGGATCTGTTCGGCATCCGCTTCGGTCGCCGCAGAGATGGTCACGCTCATGCCCATGTGTGCATGCCTCCCGCTCACCTGTCCGCCGTGTGTCCCTCAGCCTTTTCCCCAGTGGGCCCGCGGCGCAACCTCGGCGGCCATGATTCTGCGCAGGCAACCCAGACATCTGGAGCGTTCCGGCCCAAGACTGCCCTGTGAGATACCCAACTCGCCCGCGATCTCCCGGTACGTGAGGTCGTCCGGGGACAGCAGGGCGCCGATGAGGCGGGGGCAGCGTCCGGGCAGTCGGCGCACGGCCGCGCGCAGGGTCCGCGCCCGCTCCCGGTCGAGCGCGCGGCGTTCGGGGTCCGACGTGTGAGGGTCGGCGGCGGGCTCGGCGGCGCCGGACCGTTCGGCCGGACCGGTGCGGCGCAGACGACGGGCCTCGTCGTGGACCGTCCGGGTGAGCCAGGCGGCCGGGTCGGGCGGCGGGCCCTGGGTGGCGAGCCGCTCCAGCAGGCGCAGCCAGACGTCCTGCTCCAGGTCGGCCAGGTCGTCGCGGTCGGCCGCGGCGGGGAGTTCGGCGTGCGCCTCCGCGGCGAGCAGGGGGCGCAGGGCGTCGAGCACCCGGATGTCGTACGTCATGCACGAGGGGACGGGCGGGTCCGGCCGCTGGTTGCCGGACCCGCCCGTGATCACTCCAACCGGCGCTCGCCGGTCAGCCGTTGACGAAGTCCTCGCGGGCGAGGAGGGCGGTGTCGCAGTTGTCCGAGAAGATGCCGTCGATCCCGGTGGCGTAGTACGCCTTGAAGGCGCCGAACGCGTCGCCGTACGCGTTCGGGTCCGTCCCCTTCTTGAAGTCGGCGGGGAGGAAGGTGTTCTCGTTGCGCATCGTGTAGGGGTGCAGGATGAGGCCCGCGGCGTGCGCGTCCTCGACCAGGGTGGTCGGCGCCAGGAGCTTGCCCGAGGCGTCCTTCGGGATGATCAGGTCCAGGGTGGGGCCGATGCCGTTCGCGTACCGGGCGATCTCGGCGAGCCCCTTCGGCGTGATCAGGTCGGCGACGGTGCGCGGGTCTCCGATGTCGACGAAGTCGGCGGGGCGGGAGCCGGCCGTGGAGAGCAGGACGGCCAGCGGGTTGTCGACGAGCTTGTTCAGGCGCTGGATGCTGGTCGGCTCGAAGGACTGGAGGATGACCGGCGAGTTCTTCCGGTGCAGCCCGTGGGCGCGCAGGATCTTGGCGAGCCGCTCCTCCAGGCCGAGGCCGAGCTTGCGGAAGTAGGTGGGGTGCTTGGTCTCGGGGTAGATCCAGACCTCGCGGCCGCGCTTGCGGCTCTGCTCGGCGCGCCAGGCGAGGACCTCCTCGAAGGTGGGGATCTCCCAGCGGCCGTCGTAGAGGGTGTTGCGCTGGCGGTTGCCGGGGATGCGCTCCTTGGCTCTCAGGGTCTTCAGCTCGGCGAGCGTGAAGTCCTCGGTGAACCAGCCGGTCGTCGAGACCCCGTCGATGATCTTGGTGGTCTTGCGGGAGGCGAACTCGGGGTGCGCCGAGACGTCCGTGGTCCCGCCGATTTCCGGCTCGTGACGGCATACGAGGTGGCCGTCCTTGGTCGGGACGATGTCACCGGCCTCGATGACGTGGGCGCCCATGTCGAGCGCCAGCTGGTACGAGCCCAGGGTGTGCTCGGGGCGGTAACCGCTGGCGCCGCGGTGACCGATGACGGTCGGCACGGGCAGGCCCTTGACGCCCTGTCCGGAGTGATTCCCGCCACTGCCGCGGTCCGCGGCGCTCGCCGTGGTGGGCGCCGCGAGGGCTGCGGCGCCGGCGCCGAGCACCGCCGCGCCGAGGAGCGAGCGGCGGCCCACTCCTGCGGTCCCCCGGTTCTCCTGCGCAGACTGTGACTTCTCGTTCCCCATGGAGCACTCCTCCCGACCGGTCGTGCCTTGCACCTGTCAAAGCGGTCCCGATCGTAGGTGGGCGGGAGTGACGAACGGGAGACCTCGTGCGGAACGGCAGGGTGTGGTGAGGTGACTCCTGGGAGTCGTCCGCGCACCACGGGTGCGCGCGGCCAGGTCAACTCTGCGTATCTAGTCGGTGAACCCGATGTGCGACCGGGCCGCAGGCGCGAGTATCGTCCTCACCTGCACAGACCCCCACGGCCTATCCCAGGCCGTGCCCCGACTGAAATCTTGTCAATCTCGACATCGGAGGGCCCGTTGTCCCGCTTCGCGCTCATCAAGGCAGTGCTCGGACCGATCATCCGCCTGATGTTCCGCACCCGCGTGGAAGGCGCCGAGAACATTCCGGGCACCGGCCCCGTCATTCTGGCGGGCAACCATCTGACGTTCATCGACTCGATGATCATGCCGCTCGTCTGCGACCGGCAGGTGTGCTTCATCGGCAAGGACGAGTACGTCACCGGGAAGTCGCTCAAGGGCCGTCTCATGGCCTGGTTCTTCACCGGCGTCGGCATGGTCCCGGTGGACCGGGACGGCGCCAACGGCGGTGTGGCCGCACTGATGACCGGCCGTCGCATCCTGGAAGAGGGCCGGATCTTCGGCATCTACCCGGAGGGGACCCGCTCCCCCGACGGGCGGCTGTACCGCGGCCGTACCGGTATCGCGCGGCTGACGCTGATGACGGGCGCGCCCGTGGTGCCGTTCGCCATGATCGGCACGGACAAGCTGCAGCCGGGCGGGGCGGGGATGCCGCGTCCGGGGCGGGTGACCGTGCGGTTCGGTGAGCCCATGGAGTTCTCGCGGTACGACGGGATGGGGCGCGACCGGTATGTGCTGCGCGCCGTGACGGACTCGGTGATGGCCGAGGTCATGCGGTTGTCCGGGCAGGAGTATGTGGACATGTACGCCACGAAGGCGAAGGCCGCGTAGGCCTTTTGACCGAGCCTGGGGCCCCCGGAGTTGTCCGGGGGCCCCAGGTTTTTCTGTGCCGGGCTGGAGTGCGGGCCCTTGGAAGCGCCTGCCCGGCGCTGGGGGGCCGCCTTGCCCACCCTGCCGCCCTTGGCGGCAGATTGCCCAAGGCGGGGCGGGGCGGGGCAGGGGGCGGTTAGTTCTCCAGGCGTTGGCCTCGGAGCATGAACCAGGCTGCCACCGATGTCGCCAGGAGGACCGCCGCGCCGATTCCGGCCGCCAGCTGGAGGCCGTCGACGAACGCGCCCTGGGCGGAGGTCAGCAGTTCCCGGGCCTGGGCCGTCGGCAGGGCCGAGGCCGATTCGACCGCGCCGCCCAGTGATTCGTGGGCGGCCGACGCCACGTCCTCCGGGGTGCCCGCGGGGGCGGTGAAGCTCGCGTAGACGCCGGTGACGATCGAGCCGAGCAGGGCGATGCCGAGGGCCGCGCCGAGTTCGTACGCCGTCTCGGAGACCGCGGACGCCGAACCCGCCTGCTCCTTGGGGACGCTGGAGAGGATCACGTCGGCCGTCACCGTGAAGGAGAAGCCGGCGCCGACGCCGACGACCAGCAGGACGGTGCCGAGCATCGGATAGCCGGTCGCCGGGCTCAGGGTCGTGAGTGCGGCGAGGGCCAGGCCCACCGCCGCCAGTCCGCCCGCCACCACGACACGTACCGAGAAGCGGCGCGCCACGAACCCGGCGATCAGACCGGCGCCCACCGCGCCCACCGCGGCCGGGAGTTCGGCGAGGCCCGCCTCGAACGGCCGCCTCCCCTGGACCAGTTGGAGGAACTGGGACAGGAAGAAGATCAGGCCCGCGAGGCCCAGGATGGTGAGCAGGTCGGCGAGGACGGCGCCGGAGAAGCCGCGATTGCGGAACAGGCGCATGTCCAGCAGGGGTGAGGCGAGGGTGAGTTGGCGCCGGACGAAGGTGACCAGCGCCGTCACGCCGACGACCGCGGCCGCCGCGACCTCCCAGCTGATGCCGTGCGCCGCCGCCTCCTTGATCGCGTAGACGACACCGATCATGCCGATCAGGGAGAGGCCGACACTGGGCAGGTCCCAGGGGCCCGGAACCGGGTTCTTCGACTCGGGGATGAGCTTCGCGCCGACGACGACCAGGACCGCCATCACGGGAAGGTTGATCAGGAAGACCGAGCCCCACCAGAAGTGCTCGAGCAGGAAGCCGCCGACGACCGGGCCGACCGCCGCGCCCGCCGAGGCCATGGCGCCCCAGATGCCGACGGCGAGCGAGCGCTCGCGCGGGTCGTGGAAGATGTTGCGGATCAGGGCGAGGGTGGACGGCATGAGCGTGGCGCCCGCGACGCCGAGGAGGGCGCGCGCCAGGATCATCAGCTCCGGCGTCGTGGCGTAGGCGTTGAGCACCGAGACCGCGCCGAACGCGACGGCGCCCGTCAGCAGCAGCTTCTTGCGGCCGATGCGGTCGCCGAGGCTGCCCATGGAGACCAGGAGTCCGGCGATGACGAAGGAGTAGACGTCGCCGATCCACAGCAGCTGGGTGCCGGACGGCTTCAGGTCCTCACTGATGTACGGGGTCGCGAGTCCGAGGACCGTCGCGTCCACGGCGACGAGCAGCACGGCGAGCACGAGGACGCAGAGGGCGAGCCATCGGCCGGGGCGCGACACCACCTCCGCCGCGGGGGTGCGCTGGTGTGTGCTGGTCATGGTTCCACTCTCCGTCGTGCGCCGCCGAGCAGCAGCTCAGCGATCATGTATGAGAAGTCCTTGGCCGCGACGCGGCCGTCCTGTACGGCCCAGGCGCCGCTGCCGATGAGGCCGTAGAGCGCCTCGCAGAGCCAGGCCGGTGTCAGGTCGATGCGGAACTCGCCCGCTTCCTGGCCGCGCCGGAACAGCGCCACCATGCGGCCGTCGAGCCGCTCCCAGCCCACGTTCTGCCCCTCGCCCTCGAAGAGCTGGTTCTCCGTGGTGAGGAAGGCGAGCAGCGGGGCCGCGGGCTCCATCTCCCGGATGAGGCGGCGCAGCGCGTCCGCGGCCGGGCCCTCGTCGAGCCGGGCCCGGTCGAGCGCCGTCTCGCACTCCTGGATGCCGAGGCTCTCCAGGGCGCGGACGAGGGCGTCGCGGCCCGCGAAGTGGCGGTGCAGGGTGGCGCGGCTGATGCCGGCGGCCCGGGCCACCTCGTCCATCGTGGCGGTGGACTTGCGGGTGAGCAGGGCCGCGGCGCTGCGCAGTACCTGTTCGCGATCGACTGACATGAGACAAGAGTAAGCCACATGAGACATTGATGTCTCATTATTGAGTGGCGCGATCGATGGCCGTGACTCCGGTGGCCCGTCCGTTCACCCGGTGTTACGACTGACGGGACGGAGTGATTCTCGGGAGGTACGGGCATGGGGTGCTGCATCTTCGCGGCGATGGCGGCGATCGGGCCGCGCGTCGCCCTGGCGATCACATGGCTCTTCACCAACCTCGTGGACCGGGCGTTCACCGGCGTGCTGCTGCCGCTGCTCGGGCTGGTCTTCCTGCCCTGGACGACGCTGGGCTACGTGTTCGCGTACGCGCCCGTGGCCGGGGTGCGCGGCATCGGCTGGCTGGTCGTGCTGATCGGGCTGCTGATGGACCTGTCGAGCTACGGCGGCGGGGCGAAGGCCCGTCGCTGACCGGGCTTCGGCCACGACGCCAGGGGCCCGGTCCGTCCTCGTACGGACGAACCGGGCCCCTGGCCGTGGGGACGGGTCTGCGCGTTACTTCTTGGCGTCGGCCCAGGTGCGCTGGACGCCCAGGTCCTGCTTGAGCTCCGCGAGCTGGACGGCGACGGCGCTGGGGGCCGTGCCGCCGCGGCCGTCGCGGGAGGCGAGCGCGCCCGGCACGTTCAGGACCGTGCGGACCTCGGGCGTGAGGTGCTCGGAGATCTTCGCGAACTGCTCGTCGGTCAGCCCGTCGAGCTCCTTGCCCTCGGACTCGGCGACCTTGACGCACTCGCCGGCGACCTCGTGGGCGACCCGGAACGGCACGCCCTGCTTCACCAGCCACTCGGCGATGTCGGTGGCCAGCGAGAAGCCGGCCGGGGCCAGCTCCTCCATGCGCTCCCGGTTGACCGTGAGCGTGGCCATCATGCCGGTGAAGGCAGGAAGCAGCAGGCGGAGCTGGTCGCAGGAGTCGAAGACCGGCTCCTTGTCCTCCTGGAGGTCCCGGTTGTAGGCGAGGGGCAGCGCCTTGAGCGTCGCCATCAGGCCGGTCAGGTTGCCGATGAGGCGGCCGGACTTGCCGCGCGCCAGCTCGGCGATGTCGGGGTTCTTCTTCTGCGGCATGATCGACGAGCCGGTGGAGAAGGCGTCGTGGAGGGTGACGAAGGAGAACTCCTTCGTGTTCCACAGGATGATCTCCTCGGCGATCCGGGAGATGTTCACGCCGATCATCGCGGTGATGAAGGTGAACTCGGCGACGAAGTCGCGCGAGGCCGTGCCGTCGATGGAGTTGCCGGCCGAGCCGTGCTCGAAGCCGAGGTCGCGGGCGACCGCCTCCGGGTCGAGGCCGAGCGAGGAGCCGGCGAGGGCGCCCGAGCCGTACGGCGAGACGGCCGTGCGCGTGTCCCACTGCCGCAGTCGCTCGGCGTCCCGGGACAGCGCCTGGACGTGGGCGAGGACGTGGTGGGCGAAGAGCACCGGCTGGGCGTGCTGGAGGTGGGTGCGGCCGGGCATCGCGGTGTCCGGGTGCGCCTCGGCGAGGCCGACGAGGGCTTCCTGGAGGTCGGCGATCAGGGCGCCGATGACCCTGGCCTCGTCGCGCAGGTACATCCGGAAGAGGGTCGCCACCTGGTCGTTGCGCGAGCGGCCCGCACGCAGCTTGCCGCCGAGGTCGGCGCCGAGGCGCTCCAGAAGGCCGCGCTCCAGGGCGGTGTGCACGTCCTCGTCGGCGATGGTGCCGACGAAGGAGCCGTCCGCGACGTCGGCCTCGAGCCGGTCGAGACCGGCGATCATGCGCGTGAGTTCGTCGTCGGTGAGCAGGCCCGCCTTGTTGAGCACGCGGGCGTGGGCGCGGGAGCCCGCGATGTCGTACGGCGCCAGGCGCCAGTCGAAGTGGACGGAGGCGGAGAGTTTCGCCAGGGCCTCGGCGGGGCCGTCGGCGAACCGGCCGCCCCAGAGGCGGACATCGCCGGTGTTGCTGCTCACGTGCTCTGCTCCTCTAGCCGGTGGGTGTCATGCATGATTATGCAGAGCCACGCATGAATCGTCAATCGCGGCACCGCACCCCGCGCCGCCGTCTCGCCATTCAAAATACGCTGTCCAACATGTGATCCACTTCGTCATACTCCCCGCATGGGCAAAAGCTACGAGAGCATCGACGGCCGGCTGCGCACCTTCATCGAGTCCCAGCCTCTCTTCTTCACCGCCACGGCCCCGCTGTCCGGCGACGGCACGGTGAACCTCTCCCCCAAGGGCCTCAAGGGCTCGTTCGCCGTCCTCGACCCGCACACCGTGGCCTACCTCGACTTCGCGGGATCCAACGCCGAGACCATCGCGCACCTGCGGGAGAACGGACGGATCACCCTGATGTGGTGCGCCTTCCAGGGGCCGCCGACCATCGTCCGGGTGCACGGCCGCGGCGAGCCCGTCTTCCGCGACGATCCGCGCTTCGACGACCTCCTCGGGCACTTCGACACCGTCGACCCGACGCGCAACGGGCTGCGCGCGATCATCCTCGTACGGGCCGAACTCGTCCGGGACACCTGCGGATACGCCGTCCCCTTCATGACGTACGACGAGGAGCGCACGCTGCACGGGGACTTCTTCGTGCGCAAGGACGACGCCGAACTCGACGCGTACTTCCAGAAGAAGGAGTACATCGGAACCAGCCTGGACGGCCTTCCGGGGCTGCCGTTGCCGCTGCCGCCCGCTACCTTCTGACCCATGCGTCCTTTACGAGCAGGTATCGCCGTCGCTGTCACCTTCTGTGCCGCACTCACCGGCGCGCCGTCCGCGAGCGCCGCCGCGCCGCTGCCCGCCCGGATGGCGGACACCGGCGGCGGCAGTCAGCTGATCACCGCCGAGGCGCCGCGCGCGTCCGCCACGTCCGGCACCGTGACCTGGTGGGACCGGCGCCCCGACGGCCGCTGGGTGAAGGCCGGTTCGGCGCCCGCGCGGTTCGGGGCCAACGGGCTCGTGGCGGGGAGCGGCCGCCGGCAGGGCACGAACACCACCCCGGCCGGGCTCTACGGCCTCCCCTTCGCGTTCGGCACGAAGGCGGCGCCGAGCGGCACGTCGGTCGCCTACCGCAGGGTGCGCGACTCCTCCTGGTGGTGCCAGGACAACAAGTCCCGCTCGTACAACCGCTGGACACAGCCCCGCCCGGCCGACTGCCGCGCCGCCGAGTCCGAGCACCTCGCCGACTACGGCACGCAGTACGCGCACGCCCTGGTGATCGGCTTCAACTACGACCGCCCGGTGCGCGGGCGCGGCGCCGGGATCTTCCTGCACGTCAACGGGCGGGCGGCGACGGCCGGTTGCGTGTCCGTGCCGCGGGACGACATGCGGCGCATCATGACGTGGGTACGGCCCGGACGGGCGCCGCACATCGCGATCGGGACGGCGGGCGGGGCGACGGCGATCACGAAGTACTGAGGTCCGGGTACCGGGGTCCGCCCGAGCCACCGCAATAAGATGTACTGACCACATATCGAGACGCGGTTGCGCGGCCCTGCCGTCGCGACGTTGCATCGCCCGGTGCGAAGCGAAACCGAACCCCAGAGCGACCAGGGCGACCGTACGTCCACCGACCGCGCCGCCCGCCTCGCGGTGACCGTCTTCCCCGTGCTCGTGCTCGTCGCGGGCGCGCTGGGACTTCTGCTGCCCGACGCGTTCGCGGACTTCAAGACCGATGTGCCGTACCTGCTGGGCGTGGTCATGTTCTGCATGGGCCTGACCATGAGCCTCGGGGACTTCAAAGGCGTCGCCCAGCGGCCGTGGGCGGTCGGGATCGGGCTCGTCGCGCATTACGTGATCATGCCGGGGCTCGGCTGGCTGATCGCCAACGTCCTCGACCTGTCGCCCCAGCTCGCCGCGGGCGTGATCCTCGTCGGCTGCGCGCCCAGCGGCACGGCGTCGAACGTCGTGACCTATCTCGCGCGCGGCGACGTCGCGCTCTCCGTGTCGGTCGCGACCGTCTCCACCGTGCTCGCACCGCTCATCACCCCGCCGCTGACGCTGCTGCTGGCCGGCGAGTACCTGCCGGTGGACGCGGGCTCGATGGTGACGGACATCCTCAAGACCGTGCTGCTGCCGGTGCTCGCGGGCCTCGCCGTACGACTGCTGTTCGGGCGGTACGTGGACCGGGTGCTGAGCGCGCTGCCCTGGCTGTCCGCGCTGACCGTCTCCGTGATCGTCGCGGTGGTCGTGGCGGGCAGCGCCGCCGCGATCAAGTCGGCGGCGGCCGTGGTGCTGCTGGCCGTGGTGCTGCACAACGGCCTCGGACTGGCGCTCGGCTACGGCGCGGGCAAGGTCGCCCGGCTCGGCAAGCCCGCTTCGCGCGCCATGGCCTTCGAGGTCGGCATGCAGAACTCCGGTCTCGCCGCCTCCCTCGCCACCGCCCACTTCAGCCCGCTGGCCGCGCTGCCCGCCGCCGTCTTCTCGGTCTGGCACAACGTGTCCGGCGCGCTCGTGGCGGCCTGGATGTCGTACCGGTCCAGGCGCACGGCGTGAACGCAGCGGCGCCGGGTCACGAGGACCCGGCGCCGGTGTGCGTGCGGAGATTCAGTGGTCGTTCTGCGCCAGTCGCAGCAGATGCTCCGCCAGTGCCTGGCCGCCCGCCGGATCCCGGCTGATCAGCATCAGGGTGTCGTCGCCCGCGATCGTGCCGAGGATGACGTGCAGCTCCGCCTGGTCGATGGCCGAGGCCAGGAACTGGGCGGCGCCCGGCGGGGTCCGCAGCACCACGAGGTTCGCCGACGCCTCGGCAGAGATGAGCAGTTCCCCGGCGAGGCGGCGCATCCGCTCCTCCTTCGCCGACTCACCCAGCGGGGCCTGCGGGGTGCGGAAACCGCCCTCGCTGGGCACGGCGTAGATCAGCTCACCGTTGGTGTTGCGGATCTTGACCGCGCCCAGCTCGTCGAGGTCGCGGGAGAGCGTGGCCTGGGTGACGCTCAGCCCGTCGTCGGACAGCAGCTTCGCCAGCTGGCTCTGCGAGCGCACCGGCTGCCGGTTGAGGATGTCCACGATCCGGCGGTGGCGCGCGGTCCGCGTCTGCGGCACGGCGGGGCCGTGCGCGCCGTTGGCTCCGCGCTCGGCGCCGGGCGTCGTCTCCACTGGGTCCGCTTGGCTGCTCATCGTCGTCGTCCCATCCTCAGGATCGTCCTTCCCCGTCGGCCGCTGCGGCGTCCAGGACCGAGGGCAGCGCCGCGAGGAACGCGTCCGCCTCGGCGTCGGTCAGGTTCAGCGGCGGCATCAGCCGGACGACATCGGGGGCGGGCGCGTTCACCAGGAAGCCCGCGTCCTGGGCCGCCTGCTGCACCTGGGGTGCGCGCGGCCCGGTGAGCACGATACCCAGCAGAAGCCCGGCTCCCCTGACACGACCGACCAGCGGGTGCCCCAGAGATTCGATTCCGGCCGTCAGTCGCTCGCCGACCCGCTTGGCGTTGTCCAGCAGGCCCTCGGCGGCGACGGTGTCCAGCACCGCGAGTCCGGCGGCGCACACCACCGGGTTACCGCCGAACGTCGTGCCGTGCTGGCCCGGGTTCAGCAGCCGCGCCGTCTCGCCGAACGCCACGGTCACGCCGAGCGGCAGCCCGCCGCCGATGCCCTTGGCGAGCGTGACGACGTCCGGGTCGACGCCCTCCTCGGCCTGGTACGCGAACCAGTGGCCGGTGCGGCCGATGCCGGTCTGCACCTCGTCGAGGACGAGCAGGGTGCCGGTGGCGCGGGTGATCTCGCGGGCCGCCTTGAGATAGCCGGCCGGCGGCACGACCACGCCGTTCTCGCCCTGGATCGGCTCGATGATGACGAAGGCGGTGTCCTCGGTGACGGCGGCGCGGAGCGCGTCCGCGTCGCCGTACGGGACGTGCGTGACGTCGCCCGGGAGCGGGGTGAAGCCGTCCTGCTTGCCGGGCTGGCCGGTCAGCGCGAGGGAGCCCATCGTGCGGCCGTGGAAGCCGCCGGTGGTGGCGACCATGTGGCGCCGCCCGGTGAGCCGGCCGATCTTGAACGCGGCCTCGTTGGCCTCGGCGCCCGAGTTGCAGAAGAAGACCGAGCCGTCGCGGCCGAACAGCTGGAGCAGCCGCTCGGCGAGGACGACCGGCGGTTCGGCGATGAACAGGTTCGAGACGTGCCCGAGCGCGCCGAGCTGCCGGGTGACCGCCTCGACGATCGCGGGGTGGGCGTGGCCCAGGGCGTTGACCGCGATGCCGCCGACGAAGTCGGTGTACTCCTTGCCGTCGGCGTCCCACAGGGTGGCGCCGGCGCCCTTGACGAGGGGCAGCCGCGGGGTGCCGTAGTTGTTCATGAGCGCGCCCTGCCAGCGCGACGTCAGCTCTTCGTTGCTGCTCATGATGTGCTGTCCCCCTCCGCATCGGGCACGACCATCGTGCCGATGCCTTCGTCCGTGAAGATCTCCAGCAGGATCGAGTGCTGGACGCGGCCGTCGATGACGCGGGCGGTGTGCACGCCGTTGCGCACGGCGTGCAGGCAGCCCTCCATCTTCGGGACCATGCCGCTCGCCAGGTCGGGGAGCAGCTTCTCGAGTTCGGCGGCGGTGAGCCGGCTGATGACCTCGTCGGAGTGGGGCCAGTCCTCGTAGAGGCCCTCGACGTCGGTCAGCACCATCAGCGTCTCGGCGTCCAGCGCAGCAGCGAGTGCCGCAGCCGCCGTATCAGCATTGACGTTGTAGACATGGTGGTCGTCCTGGGAGCGGGCGATCGAGGAGACGACCGGGATCCGGCCGTCGGCGAGCAGGGCCTCGATGGCGCCGGTGTCGATCGCGGTGATCTCGCCGACGCGGCCGATGTCGACCAGTTCGCCCTCGATGCGGGGCTGGTGCTTGGTGGCGGTGATGGTGTGGGCGTCCTCGCCGGTGATGCCGACGGCGAGCGGGCCGTGCTGGTTGAGCAGCCCGACGAGCTCGCGCTGGACCTGTCCGGCGAGCACCATCCGTACGACGTCCATGGCGTCCTCGGTGGTGACGCGCAGGCCCGCCTTGAACTCGCTGACGATGCCGTGCCGGTCGAGCGCCTTGCTGATCTGCGGGCCGCCGCCGTGCACGACGACGGGCTTGAGGCCCGCGTGGTGCAGGAACACGACGTCCTGGGCGAAGGCGGCCTTCAACTCCTCGTCCACCATGGCGTTTCCGCCGAATTTGATGACGACGGTCTTGCCGTGGTGCCGGGTCAACCAGGGCAGCGCCTCGATGAGCGTCTGCGCCTTGGGGAGCGCGGTGTGCTTGCGCGCGGTGGGCTGCGCGTCCTTCGTCTCGCTCATGAGGAGTACGCGCTGTTCTCGTGGACGTAGTCGGCGGTCAGGTCGTTCGTCCAGATCGTCGCCGTCTCGGTGCCCGCGGCGAGGTCGGCGGTGACGACGACCTCCCGGTAGCGCATGTCGACCTGGTCGCGGTCCTCGCCGACGCCGCCGTTCTTGCAGACCCAGACGCCGTTGATGGCGACATTGAGCCGGTCGGGATCGAAGGCGGCCTTCGTCGTGCCGATGGCGGACAGGACGCGGCCCCAGTTGGGGTCCTCGCCGTGGATGGCGCACTTGAGGAGGTTGTTGCGGGCGATGGAGCGGCCCACCTCGACGGCGTCGTCCTCGGTCGCGGCGTTGACGACCTCGACCTTGATGTCCTTGCTGGCGCCCTCGGCGTCGCCGATGAGCTGGCGGCCGAGGTCGTCGCAGACGGCGCGCACGGCCTCGGCGAACTCGACGTACTCCGGGGCGACTTCGGACGCGCCGGAGGCGAGCAGCAGCACGGTGTCGTTGGTCGACATGCAGCCGTCGGAGTCGACGCGGTCGAAGGTGAGGCGGGTCGCGTCGCGCAGCGCCCTGTCGAGCACCTCGCCGTCGAGGTCGGCGTCGGTGGTGAGGACGACGAGCATGGTGGCGAGGCCCGGGGCGAGCATGCCCGCGCCCTTCGCCATGCCGCCCACGGTCCAGCCGTCGCCCTCGAACACCGCGGTCTTGTGCACGGTGTCGGTGGTCTTGATGGCGATGGCGGCCTTCTCGCCGCCGTGCTCGGAGAGCTGGCCCGCGGCCGTCTCGACGCCCGGGAGGAGCTTGTCCATCGGGAGCAGGACGCCGATGAGGCCGGTGGAGGCGACGGCGATCTCGCCCGCGTTCAGGTCGAGGACCTCGGCGGCCTTCTCGGCGGTGGCGTGCGTGTCCTGGAAGCCCTTCGGTCCCGTACAGGCGTTGGCGCCACCGGAGTTGAGGACCACAGCGGAGACGAGCCCGCCCTTGAGGACCTGCTCGGACCACAGCACCGGGGCGGCCTTGACGCGGTTGGAGGTGAACACACCCGCGGCCGCCAGACGCGGGCCGCGGTTGACCACGAGGGCCAGGTCCGGGTTCCCGCTCTCCTTGATCCCGGCGGTGATGCCCGCCGCCTGGAATCCCTTGGCTGCCGTCACACTCACGGCGCGACTCCGATCGTCGTAAGTCCCGTGGTCTCGTCGAGACCCAGGGCGATGTTCATGGACTGGACGGCGCCGCCCGCCGTGCCCTTGGTCAGGTTGTCGATCGCACTGATGACGACGACCCGGCCCGCGGCCTCGTCGAGGGCGACCTGGATCTGCGCGGCGTTCGACCCGTACACGGCCGCCGTCTGCGGCCACTGGCCCTCGGGCAGCAGGTGCACGAACGGTTCGTCGGCGTACGCCTTCTCGTAGGCGGCGCGGACGGCCTCGGCGCTCACGCCCGGGACGGCCTTGGCGCTGCACGTGGCGAGGATGCCGCGCGGCATGGGCGCGAGGGTCGGCGTGAACGACACGGAGACCCGGCCGCCGGCGGCCGCGCTGAGGTTCTGGATCATCTCGGGGGTGTGCCGGTGGCCGCCGCCGACGCCGTACGGCGACATGTTGCCCATGACCTCGCTGCCGAGGAGATGGGGCTTGGCGGCCTTGCCGGCGCCGGAGGTGCCGGACGCGGCGACGACGACGGCCTCGTGCTCGACGAGCCCCGCCGCGTACGCGGGGAAGAGCGCGAGCGAGACGGCCGTCGGGTAGCAACCGGGCACCGCGATGCGCTTGGACCCCTCCAGCGCGGCGCGGCCACCCGGCAGTTCGGGAAGGCCGTAGGGCCAGGTGCCCGCGTGCGGGCTGCCGTAGAACGCCTCCCAGTCGGCGGCGTCCTTCAGCCGGAAGTCGGCGCCCATGTCGACGACGAGCACGTCGGGCCCGAGCTGCTCGGCGACGGCGGCGGACTGGCCGTGCGGCAGCGCCAGGAAGACGACGTCGTGACCGGCGAGCGCGTCGGCGGTGGTCGCCTGCAGCACGCGGTCGGCGAGCGGGAAGAGATGGGGCTGGAGGGCACCGAGGCGCTGTCCCGCGTTCGAGTTGCCCGTCAGGGCGCCGATCTCGACCTCGGGGTGGGCGAGGAGCAGGCGCAGGACCTCGCCGCCCGCGTATCCACTCGCCCCTGCCACTGCTGCGCGTACCGCCATGGAACCCTCCTTCTAGATGGCATGACTATACGTCGCGCTGCACGTTTATGCAATCAACCTTTACGGGCGCCCCACCCGGTGCACCGAGGGCGCCCGCGGGTCACTCCGCCGGATCGGGGGCCTTGCGGCGGCTCGCCTGGAAGCGCGCCTTCTTCTGGCGGTTCCCGCAGGTGTTCATGTCGCACCACCTGCGGCTGCGACTCTGGCTGGTGTCGAAGAAGGCGGCCCGGCAGGTCGGCGAGGCGCACAGGGCCAGCTTTCCGTCGCGCTCGCCCGCGATGACGGCGACCGCGTCGGCGGCGATCACGCCGAGGGCGTCCTCGACGGGAGACTGCGGACCGAGCCGCCAGTGCCGCCCGCCGCCGGGCGTCAGGACCGCCGCGGCCCGGCCCCGGGCACTGCGGTCGTTGATGACCCGGACGGCCGCCGCGGGGAGAGCCTCCCCGAGCGCGGCCGCGGTCGCGGCGGCGTGGATCGACTCCCTCAGCTCCCGGGCGAGGGCGAGCTGGTCCGCGGTGCAGGAGTCCACGGCGAGCCCGCTCACCGCCAGCCAGTCGGCGAGCCGCTCCGGCACGGGAAGGCGCTCCACGGAATCGCCGAAACGCTCCGAGAGCGTCCCCGTGAAGCTGGTCGCGAGGACGGGGCCGAGGCGGAAGTCAGGGAAGCCGGCGCGCATGGAACCAGCTTAGCCGGTTGCGACAGGGCTCCGAGAGTTGCTAGAACCGTCTTAGCCGGTTCACGGTAGGGCGTGGCCGGTTCCCCGACGGCCAGGAGACCTCATGCCTCGTCCCCGCAGTGACGTACAAGCGTTTGAAGCCCGTGCGACCGACGCCGACCTGGACGATCTGCGGGCCCGCCTGGCAGCGGCGCGGCTGCCGGAGGCCGAGACGGTGCGCGGCGCCCCGCCCGGCCCTCGCCGATGGGCGCAGGGCGTGCCTCTCGCCGACCTCGTCGAGGTCGTGGAGTACTGGCGCACCGGGTACGACTGGCGGGCGTTCGAAGCGCGCCTCGACCGGATCGGCCAGTTCCGCACGACCGTCGACGGCCTGGGCATCCACTTCCTGCACCGCCGGTCCGCACGCGCGGACGCCGTTCCGCTTCTCCTGACGCACGGCTGGCCGGGCAGCGTCGCCGAGTTCACCGACGTCGTGGACGAGCTGGCGGATCCGCGCGACGCGGGCGCTCCGGCGTTCCACGTCGTGGTCCCGTCGCTGCCGGGCTTCGGCCACAGCGACAAACCGGCCACCCCCGGGTGGGGCACCGAGAAGATCGCGGCCGCGTGGGTGGAGCTGATGGGCAGGCTCGGCTACGACAGGTTCGCCGCCCACGGCGGGGACTGGGGCGGCGTCATCACCACCGTCCTCGGCGGCAGGTTCCCGGATCACGTGCTGGGGATCCACACCCTGACCCCGCAGGCACCGCCCGGGCTGACGACGGACGGGCTGACGGCGGCGGAGCGCGCGTGGGCCGAGGAGACCCGCGGTTTCTGGGACGGCCCCCGCGCGGCGTACGCGAAGCAGCAGGCGGCCCGGCCGCAGACCATCGGCTACGCGCTCGTCGACTCGCCGGTCGGGCTGCTCGCCTGGATCCTCGACAAGTTCGCCGAGTGGTCGGACACCGAGGACAGCCCCTTCGAGCGGATCTCCCGGGACCGGATCCTCGACGACGTCACCCTGTACTGGCTGACGCGGACCGGCGCGTCGGCGGCCCGTATCTACCATGAGAGCCACGACTCGCTCGATCCCGCACTCCGGGTCGACGTCCCGGCGGCGCTCAGTGTGTATCCCCACGACATCGAGAAGTGCCCGCGTCCCTGGGCGCAGGAGAGGTTCCGCAACATCGTCCGGTGGAACACGCCCGGCACCGGCGGTCACTTCCCGTCGCTGGAGGTTCCCGAGTACTTCGTCAAGGACCTCCAGCAGGGCCTCGCGGCGGTGCTGGCCGCCCGAGGGTGAGCCGGGTTGATAGACAGGTGCCAGGCGAGCGGTGGCTCGTGCACGACACGTCCGGCCCCGAGGAGAGCACCCCCATGAAGATCAAACTGACCAGTGTCTTCGTCGACGACCAGGCGAAGGCCGAGCACTTCTACACCGAGATCCTCGGCTTCCGGAAGAAGCACGACATCCCGCTGGGCGAGGGGGCCCGCTGGCTCACCGTCGTCTCGCCCGAGGAGCCCGGCGGCACGGAACTCCTGCTGGAGCCCGCCGGACACCCGGCCGTCAAGCCGTACCGCGACGCGCTCGTCGGGGACGGCATCCCGCTGGCGCAGTTCACCGTCGACGACGTGCGGGCGGAGTACGAGCGGCTGACGGCCCTCGGGGTCCGCTTCACCCAGGAGCCCGTGGAGATGGGCCCGGTGATCACCGCCGTCCTCGACGACACGTGCGGGAACCTGATCCAGCTCGCCTCGGAACCGGCGTAGCCGCCGCCCGCTACCGCGGTTCGGGCCCGCCCCGCAGCCCCAGCACGAGGTCGCGCGGCAGGCCGTGCGTGTCGTGCAGGTAGTGCAGGTCCTCCTCGGTGAGCGGACCGCGGAAGCGCGGCCGGTCGAGCACCTTGCGGCCGGTGTCCAGGAGCCGTCGGAAACGGCGCTCCTCGTCGAGGAGGACACCGCGCACCCGCTCGGGATCGGTGTCCTGGCGGAAGTGGTCGCGGGTGTGCTCGATCAGCTCGGCCGGCAGATCGCCGAGGTGCCGGTCGCGGTCGTCGCGCCACAGCGTGGTGAGGACGCGGCGCACCAGCCTGCGCAGGACGTAGCCGCGGCCGGTGGCGGCCGGGACGACGCCGTCGCCGAGCACCACCAGGGCCGAGCGGAGATGGTCGGTGACCAGCCGTGTCGACGTCTCGTCCAGGGGACCCCACAGCCCGGGCAGCCGCTCCCGCCACGGAGTGAAGACATCGCAGTCGAAGACCGAGGTGCGGCCCTGCAACAGCGTGGCCAGCCGCTCCAGGCCGAGCCCGGTGTCGACGTTGCGCCGGGGCAGCGGCACGAGGGAGCCGTCGGGCAGGCCGCGGTACCGCATCATCACGTGGTTCCAGACCTCGACCCAGCGCTCGTCCCGGGTGGGCGTCGAGCGGGGCGGGGTGTCGCCGGTCCACAGGAAGATCTCCGAGTCGGGACCGCACGGCCCGGTCGGCCCGCCGGACCACCAGTTGTCGTCGACGGTCAGCTCCACCGGGACGCCGAGCCGCTGCCAGGTCTCCAGCGATCCGGTGTCGGGGCCGCTGCGTCCGTCGCCGCCGAACACGGTGGCGTGCAGCCGGCCCGGGTCGACGCCGAAGCCCTCGGTGAGCAGTCCGTGCCCCCATTCCAGGCTGCGCGGCAGCCCGTAGTCGCCGAGCGACCAGGTGCCGAGCATCTCGAAGACGGTCAGGTGCGTGAGGTCGCCCACCTCGTCCAGGTCCGTGGTGCGCAGACAGCGCTGGACGTTGACGAGGCGGGTGCCGAGGGGGTGCGGGCGGCCCTCCAGGTACGGGGTGAGGGGGTGCATGCCCGACGTCGTGAACAGGACCGGGTCGCCGGGCGGCGGCAGCAGCGTGGACCCGGTGATCCGGCGGTGACCGCGCTCCTCGAAGTACTCGACGAAGGTGCGCAGAACGGTCTCGGTGTCCACGGGCTCGGTGTCCATGAGGGGCTCCTTGGGTGTGCGTGCGGAGCGGCGCCGGAGGACGGATGCGCGCGATCACCGGGAGCGGGGCCAAGAGCCCTGGGAAGTCATCGGCGTACCGTTTCCGGTCGCCGAGGAGGTGAAGTCGTCAGGCGGCGGCAACCGGCGAGCTGGTCGCTCGCGCGGTCGCGGTGGTGGTTCGGCCGATGACGTTCATGGCATCGACGGTAACGCGGCGGAGCGCGCCGCCGCATCCGCTTTTCGGCGCAGGGCCGCGGTTGACCTGGAGCGCACTCCAGGTCTTACGGTCGAGGCGAGACCGCATCCCGGCGGCGCATCCACGGAGGCAGCACGTGACCGGACTTCCCGCACGACGACTCGGCTCGCTCACCGTCTCCGCCCAGGGCCTGGGCTGCATGGGCATGAGCCACGCCTACGGTGCGGCGGACGACGAGCAGTCGATCGGCACCATCCACCGCGCCCTCGATCTCGGCGTCACCTTCCTCGACACGTCCGACTTCTACGGCGTGGGCCACAACGAGCAGCTGATCGGCCGCGCCCTCGCCGCGCCGGGCCGCCGCGAACAGGCCGTGCTGGCCACGAAGTTCGGGTTCGTGAACCGGCTCGGCGAGCCCACCCGGCTGCGCGGCGACGCCGCCTACGTCCGCGCGGCCTGCGAGGCGTCCCTGCGGCGCCTGGGGGTCGACCACATCGACCTGTACTACCTGCACCGCGTCGACCGGAGCGTCCCGATCGAGGAGACCGTGGGCGCGATGGCCGAGCTGGTGGCCGAGGGCAAGGTCCGGCACCTGGGCCTGTCCGAGGCGGGCCCCGCGACGCTGCGCCGGGCCCACGCCGTCCACCCGATCGCGGCCCTGCAGAGCGAGTACTCGCTGTGGACGCGGGACCTGGAGGCCGAGACCCTGCCGGTCTGCCGGGAGCTGGGCATCGGACTCGTGCCGTTCTCGCCGCTCGGCCGGGGCTTCCTCACCGGGCGGTACACGTCGGTGGAGGACCTCGACGCGACCGACATGCGGCGCGGCCAGCCGCGGTTCGCCGACGGCAACCTGGAGCGCAATCTGGCGATCGTGTCCCGCCTGGAGGAGCTGGCGGCCCGCAAGGGCGTCACCGCGGGCCAACTGGCCCTGGCCTGGGTGCAGCACCAGGGCGACGACGTGGTGCCGATCCCCGGCACCCGCCGCCGGAAGTACCTGGAGGAGAACGCCGCCGCGGCCACCCTCGCCCTGTCCGCCGACGACCTCGCGGAGATCGCGGCGCTGGCCCCGGCCGATCAGGTCGCGGGGGCGCGCTACGACGACGGCAGCATCCGGTTCGTGAACGGCTAGGCGGATGACGGACGTGCTGTGGCTGGGCGGCCCGCCCGGCGCCGGGAAGTCGACCGTCGCCGAGCGGCTGGCCCGCCGGTACGGACTGCGCCGCTATCACGCGGACACCCGCACCTGGGCGCACCGCGACCGAGCGCTCGCCGAGCGGATTCCGGCCGCGGAGCGGTTCGAGCGGCTCTCCCCCGCGGACCGCTGGGCGGCGCCCGTCGACGAGCTGTACGCGATGGCGCTGCACCACGAACGCGGCCCGATGGTGGTGGACGACGTACGGTCCCTGCCGCCCGCCCCGCTCACGATCGCCGAGGGCACGGTGGTCACCCCGCGCGTGGCCCGCGCGCTCCCCGGCCGTGCCGCGCTGTGGCTGCTCCCGACTCCGGAGCTCCTCGAAGAGCGGCTGGCGCAGAGGGAGTTGTGCCCCGGCCCGCTCGCCCTCTACCGGCGCGTCGCCGAGGTAGTCGAGGACGAGGTACGCGCGTCGGGGGCGCCCTTCCTCAGCGTCGACGGCGACACGGACATCGTGCGGGCCGTCGAGGACCGGTGGGCCCGGCAGCTGGCCGCCGGCCCGCACGCCGCCGGCCTGGAGGAACGCCGGGCCCTGCTGCGCGAGGCCAACGAAGCGGTCGTCGCCCAGTACAACGGCTTCTTCGCCCGCCCCTGGGCGCCGGACGGCCGGGACACGGCCGTGGCCGCCTTCTCCTGCGGGTGCGGGGACACCGCCTGCACGGACCGCGTCGAGCGCCGGATCGCGGCGTTCGACCAGGCCGGACCGTGACGAGCGGGCTCGGGCAGGATGGGAGGCGACGGTTCGCGCGGCGGCAGACAGGAGAGGTGCACGTGACGGGTGAGTACTGGCCGGTTTCCGACGCGCCGGCGTTCCTCGCCGGGAGCTGGCAGGTGGAGCGGACGGTGCGGGATCTCGCCGACGACGTCACCGGCACGTTCACCGGCACGACGGACTTCACGGCCGACCCCACGGCGGCGGAGCCGGGTGCGCTGCGGCACTTGGAGTCGGGCAGCTTCACCTGGCGGGGCACGGCGCGGCCCGCCGAGCGGACGCTGCTCTACGTGCCGGGCGACGTCCCCGGCACCGTCGTCGTGCGCTTCGCCGACGGCCGCTTCTTCCACGGCCTCGACCTGCGCACCGGCCACCACGTGGCGGACCACCCGTGCTCGGCGGACCTCTACCGGGGCGAGTTCACGGTGTACGACGCCGGGCGGTGGCGGACCGTGTGGCGGGTGAAGGGCCCGGCGAAGGACCTGGTCCTCACGACGGAGTACCGGCGCCGAGCCGCAGGCTCCAACGGCCCGGCCGGCCGATGACGCCGGCCGTCGACAGCGGCGGCACATCGATGTTCCAGTACGTCGACGGGGGCGCCTTCAGCGCGTAGACGAGCGCCGCGCGGACCACGGACGGCTCGGCGATCGCCACCATCCGGGTGCCGTCGTCGGCGGGCCGGGTGTCCAGCCAGCCGCCGACCCGGGCGATGAAGGCGAGCAGCGGCTCCCCGCCGTGCGGCGCCGCGCGCGGATCGGCCAGCCAGCGGTCGACGGCGGCCGGTTCGACGGCCGTCACCTCGGCCAGCGTGCGGCCCCGCCAGCGGCCCATGTCGCAGTCGCGCAGGGCGGGTTGGACCAGTGGGGAGAGCCCGAGCGCGTCGCCGGTGGCCCGGCTGCGCGGGGTCGGTGAGCAGTAGCGGAGCTCGGCGGCCGCCAGCGGCCCGAACCCGGGCGCCGCGCGCAGCACCTCGTACCAGCCCGCGTGGTCGAGCGGCCGGTCGTCGTCGAAGCGCTCGGTGAGCAGCGAGGAGCTGCGCGCGGCCGCGAGGAGTGTGACGCTGAGCTGCATACCCGATCGTGTAACCGGCCGGTAGTACCGGTCAAGGGTTCACTCCCGGTTCACAGCAGACGGGGCACAGGCGGCGAGGTGCGGGCGGCGGGATCAGGAGCGTACGGCCGGGTCGTAGTAGTGCACCATCCACTGGGCCGGCTCCGGCAGCGGCTGGAAGCCGGCCTGCTCATATACGCCGTGCGCGTCGCTGGTGGCCAGCAGGACGCGGCGGACGCCGAGCGGCCCGAGGTGGTCGCGGACGGCCACGACGAGGGCCTTGCCGAGGCCCTTGCCGCGTACCGACCGGTCCACGTAGACGTCGCAGAGCCAGGCGAAGGTCGCCGCGTCCGTCACGACCCGCGCGTAGGCCACCTGCTCCCCGGAAGCGGCGTCGTACGCGCCGAAGTTGAGGGAGCCGGCGATCGCGCCGTCCTGCGTCTCGCGCGTGCGGCCCTTGGCCCAGTACGCGTCGGTGGACAGCCAGTGGTGGACGCGGGCGGCGTCGATGCGCGCGGGGTCGACGGAGATCTCGTAGCCGTCGGGACATTCGGACGCGGGTACGGAGGTTGCTGACATGGGCGGGATCGTCGCACGTCACAGCGGGTCCGGTCGATCCGGTTTCCGCTCGTCCCAGGCCGTCGCGAGCCGCCGCACCCCCTCGGTGATCTCGGCCGTGCTCGCCACGGCCACGAAGCCGAACCGGAGGTACGGGGCCGGTGGTTCGGCCGGGAAGTACGGGCGGCCCGGGGCGACCGCGACGCCCGCCCGCAGCGCGCCCGTGACCAGTTCGCGCTCGTCCGTGCCGTCGGGCAGCCGCGCCCAGAGGTGGTAGCCGCCGGCCGGGATGTGCGGCAGCATCAGTTCGGGCAGCCGCTCGGCGACGGCGGCGGCCATCAGATCGCGACGACCCCTCAACTCCCGTGCCACGGTGCGCAGATGGCGCGGCCAGGCGGGCGAGCCGACGAGTTCGAGGGTGGCCTCCTGGAGCGGGCGGGGCACGAAGAGGTGGTCGACGACCTGGATGGCGCGCAGCCGCTCCAGGACCGGTCCGCGCGCGGCGAGCGCCCCGATCCGCAGGCTCGGTGACGTCGCCTTGGTGAGGGAGGACACGTGCACGACGACTCCGTCGGCGTCGTCGGCGGCCAGCGGCCCGGGCAGCGGTCCCGCGTCCTCGTGGGCGAGGCGGCGCACGAAGTCGTCCTCGACGACGAAGGCCCCGGCCGCGCGGGCGATCCGCAGCACCTCGGGGCGGCGGTCCGGGGCGAGCACGGCGCCGGTCGGGTTCTGGAACAGAGGCTGGCAGACGAAGAGCCGGGCACCGGACGCCCTGAAGGCCTGTTCGAGGAGGTCGGGGCGGACCCCGTCGCGGTCGACCGGGACCGGAACGGGCCGCAGTCCGGCGGCCCGCGCGATCGCCAGCATGCCGGGGTAGGTGGGTGACTCGACCAGCACCGGCGCCCCGGGCGGAGCGAGCGCGCGCAGGGCGGTGACCAGCGCCGACTGCCCGCCGGACGTGATCAGCACCTCGGCGTCGGTGACGGCTCCGCCGATGCCGCGCGCGAACCACTCCCGCAGCTCGGGCAGTCCGTCGACGGGCGGGCGGGCCCAGGCGCCGGGGCGGCGGCCCGCGCGGGCGAGCGCGGCGGCCAGTGCGGCGCCGGGCTGGAGCACCTCGTGCAGATAGCCGCCGTTGAACTCGATCACTCCGGGCGGCGGCGCAGCCAGCGTGACCAGGACGCCGGACGCGTCGACGGTGCGCGGTACGCCCTCGGTGGCGCCCTCGGCGCTCAGCGCGACCTCCTGCCAGGAGGTGTCCCCGGCCGGTGGCGCCGCACGGACGGCGGCCTTGAAGGCGCCCGCGCCGGGCCGGGTCACGACGAGCCCTTCGGCGGCGAGCTGCGCCAGTGCCCGCGAGACCGTCACGGGACTGACCCGGAACCGCTCGACGAGCGCCCTGCTCGACGGCAGCTTCTCGTGTTCCGAGTAGCGGTTCAGCTCGCTCTTCAACCGTTTCGTCAATTCTTCGACGCTGCTACCGTGTTGCATGAAGCTTGAGAATAGCGCTACCGACCAGAAGCCGATAGCGGTCGCCGCTCCCCCGGCCGCTCCGTCGGGCCGGGCGCGGGGCACCCTCCTCGCGGCGCTCGGCGTCGTCACGTTCTCGCTCACCTTCCCGTCCACCGCGTGGGGCCTCGAAGGCTTCGGCCCGTGGTCGCTGGTGGGTGTGCGCAGCGTGCTCGCCGCGGTGATCGCGGGCGCGGGGCTGCTCGTGCTGCGGGTGAGGGTGCCCGAGCGCCGCCACTGGAGCGGGCTCGCCGTCGTCGGCGCCGGAGTCGTGCTCGGCTTCCCGCTGCTGACGACGCTCGCCCTGCGCACGGCGACGACCGCGCACTCCGCCGTGGTCGTCGGCCTGCTGCCGCTGACCACGGCCGCGTACTCGGTGCTGCGCACCGGGGCCAGGCCCTCGCGGACCTTCTGGATCGCGGCGTGCGCGGGCGCCGCCGCGGTGGTCGCGTTCACCGTGCAGCAGAGCGGCGGCGCGCTGACCCGCGCCGACGTCTACCTCTTCGGCGCCCTGCTGGTCTGCGCCGCCGGGTACACCGAGGGCGGCCGGCTGGCCGGGCACATGCCGGGCTGGCAGGTCATCGCGTGGGCGCTGGTGCTGTGCCTGCCGGTCACCGTGACCGGGGCGGGCGTCGCGCTGTCGGCGGAGCCGGTGCGCCTCACCGCGCACGCCGTCATCGGCCTCGTCTGGGTGGCGGCCGTCTCGACCTTCCTCGGCCTGCTCCTCTGGTACAAGGGCATGAGCCTCATCGGCATCCCCAAGGCCAGTCAACTCCAGCTCGCCCAGCCGCTGCTGACGCTCGTCTGGTCCGTGGTGCTGCTCGGCGAGACCCTGCCGGTGGCGGCACCGGTCACCGCCGCGGCGGTCCTGGTGTGCATCGCCGTCACCCAGCGGACCCGCGGCTAGGTCGTGTCCCGGCGTCACAAAAGGGTCCAACTTGCCTACCCCGCAGTAGACTTGCCGCCAACACAGGCAGGGCGAGGGGGCACTCCTGATGTACGCATCCGTTGGCGATCAGCTCCTGGTGCACGGCCGGATCGTCGGGCAGCGCGACCGGATCGCCCAGATCGTCGAGGTCCTCGGGGCGAACGGCTCGCCGCCGTTCCGGGTCCGCTTCGAGGACGGCCACGAGGCCATCATGTCGCCGGGCCCGGACTCGGTCGTAAGGCCGCTCAGGAATCCGGAGTGACCCGGCGGCCGTAGTGGTCGGCGACGACCCGGGCCATCGCCCCGATCCGGTCCTCGCCGACCTCCTTGGCGGAGAAGTAGACGTGCCCGCGCACCTCGCGGAAACTGTCCGCGAACGTGAGGTGCCGGGACAGCTCGGCCGGGTCCTGCCAGGCGGCACCCTGAGCGGGATCGCCCGCCTTGTAGAGCGCCTCACCGATGTACAGCCGCACCCCGGTCCCCCGCACCGCGTCGGCCCACCAGGGCACGAGCTTGGCGTAGTCGGCGGCCGCGAAGCCGATGTTCCAGTACACCTGCGGCACGATGTAGTCGATGCGCGCCTCCCGCACCCAGGTGAGGGTGTCGGCGTGCAGGTCGTCGTAGGTCTGCACGCCCGCCGTGGTGTCCGAGCCGCGCGGGTCCGTCGCCCTGTTGCGCCACACCGCGAACGGGCTGATCCCGAACCGCACCCCGGGCCGCGCCTTCTTGACGCGCTGTCCCATCTCCCGCACGAGCCGGTCGATGTTGTCCCGCCGCCAGGCCGCCCTGTCGGCGAACCCGGCGCCGTGCGCGGCGAACGCGGCGTCGTCGTCGAAGGTCTGGCCGGGCACGGGATAGGGGTAGAAGTAGTCGTCGAAGTGGACGGCGTCGACGGCGTACTTCTTCACCGCGTCGACCATCGCGTCCTGGACGAACCGGCGGACCTCGGGCAGCCCCGGGTTGTAGTACAGCTTCCCGCCGTACGGCACGATCCAGTCCGGGTGGAGCCGGGCCGGGTGCGTGGGCACGAGCCGGGTGGGGTCGGTGTGGTTGGCGACGCGGTACGGGTTGAACCAGGCGTGCAGTTCGAGGCCGCGCCGGTGCGCCTCCGTCACGGCCGTGCCCAGCGGGTCCCAGCCCGGGTCCTTGCCCTGGACCCCGGTGAGCACCTCCGACCACGGTTCGTGCGGGGACGGCCACAGCGCGTCGGCGGCCGGGCGCACCTGGAAGATCACCGCGTTCAGCCGTCGGGCCCGGGCCGTGTCGAGGTGGGCGAGGAGTTCGGCCCGCTGCCCGGCGGCGGTCAGGCCGGGCTTCGAGGGCCAGTCCCGGTTCGCGACGCTGGCCAGCCACATCCCCCGCAGCGCGGGCCCGCGCCGCGGCACGGGGTCCCCGGCCACCGCGTCCCCGGCCGTCACCCCGGCCAGCGTGAGCGCCGCCCCCAGCGTGAAGGCCCGGCGTGACATACGTCCCATGGATCCCCCCAGATTCCCGTGCAACTGTGAGCCTCTATATAAACAGCCGTTAACCCGGACTCCACCCCTCTCATGAGCACGGGGTAACGTGCAGACCCGGAATCCCGGGAGACGAATCATCGAAAGGCACGAGGTGACGGACGCCTTGACTGACATCACACGCGTCGGAGTGGTGGGCTGTGGCCAGATGGGCGCCGGCATCGCTGAGGTCTGCGCCCGCAGCGGCCTCGACGTGATGGTCGCGGAGACCACCGGCGAGGCCCTGGAGATCGGCCGCACCCGGCTGCTCAACTCCCTCGCGAAGGCGGCCGAGCGCGGCAAGATCACCGAGACCGAGCTGGCGGAGACGCAGGCCCGGCTGACCTTCACCACGGATCTCGGCGAGTTCGCCGACCGCGACCTCACCATCGAGGCCGTCGTGGAGAACGAGCAGGTGAAGACCGAGATCTTCCAGGTCCTCGACCAGGTCGTGACGCGTCCCGACGCGATCCTCGCCTCGAACACCTCCTCCATCCCGCTGGTGAAGCTGGCCGTGGCGACGTCCCGCCCGGACCATGTCATCGGCATCCACTTCTTCAACCCGGCCCCGGTGCAGAAGCTGGTCGAGCTGATCCCGGCCCTGACCACGTCCGAGGGCACGATCAGCCGCGCCCAGGCGCTGGTCGAGAAGATCCTCGGCAAGCACGCGATCCGCGCCCAGGACCGCTCGGGCTTCGTGGTGAACGCCCTCCTCGTGCCGTACCTCCTCTCCTCCATCCGGATGTTCGAGTCCGGCATCGCCAGCCGCGAGGACATCGACAACGGCATGGAGCTGGGCTGCGCCCACCCGATGGGCCCGCTCAAGCTGTCCGACCTGATCGGCCTCGACACGATCGCCTCGATCGCGGACTCGATGTACGCCGAGTACAAGGAGCCGCTGTACGCCGCTCCCCCGCTGCTGCAGCGGATGGTCGACGCGGGCCGGCTCGGCCGGAAGTCCGGATCGGGCTTCTACACGTACGCCTGAGGACGTCCAGGAATCACTCAGCGTATCCGTACAGCGGGCCCGGTGTTCTTCGGAACACCGGGCCCGTTCCTTTCGCACGGGGTGCGTGCGCATTGCTCGCATATGCCCATCGCACACGCTCCCGCCGCGTCCACCAGGCGAGTTGACTTCCGTTGCGCACAACACGGATGCGCCGACTACGGAAAGGAGCGGACTAGTGACCACCGACCCGGAGCATCCCGTGGTCTCGGAAGAATTCGCAGAGTTACGCCGCGTCTTCGAGGTCGGACTGACCCGTATCGACGGTGAACTGGCCCTGCTCGCCCATCGCGACGACCAGACCGTCAAGGATCACGACGACCTGAGCGCGCGGATCACCGCGCTGGAGAACACTCGCTGGCCGCTGCCCACGGTCGCCGCGCTGGCCGCGGTCGGCGCCATCGCCATCGCGGTGTGGCAGGCGCTCGCACACTAGAGCCTGCCCCGGCGGGAGGAGCTCAGCCCAGCCTGAGCTGGTGGAGCAGCAACAAGGCGGCCGCCATATTGGCGGCCGGGACCTCACCTCGGGCGAGCATGTCGGGGACGAGTTTGAGCGGGACCCATTCCCTGCGGTCCGACTCGAAATCGTCCTGGGGGTGGCCGATGTACCTTGCCTCGTCGGTCCAGTAGATGTGGTGCCGGGCGTCCGTCAGACCGTTGCACGGTTCGACGCTCATAAGGTGCCGCAGCGGTCCCGGCCGCCAGCCGGTCTCCTCCTCCAGTTCCCGGGCGGCCGCGTACGCGATGTCCTCGCCGTCCTCGACGACGCCCGCGGCGAGCTCCCAGCCCCAGCTGTCGGTGATGAAGCGGTGCCTCCACAGCAGGAGCACCTCGTCCGCGTCGTTGACCACCGTCGCGACCGCCACCGGGCGCAGCCGGATGAGGAAGTGGTCGAGGTGCCGGCCGTCGGGGAGTTCGACGTCCGCCAGATTGACGCTGAACCACCGGTTTTCATACACAGTTTGTTCGTTCTGTTTCGTCCACTGCACGGTTCTGCCACCTTCCGTCGAGTTGATGGCAATATCGCAGCAGTGGCGTGATCGAGCGCCCCGCGAAAAGGCTCAGAGCGGTACGCGCAGCGCCCCGTCGATGAGTTCGGCGGCTTCCGCCGTGCCGGCGCAGCCGCTGCGCACCAGGTGCTCGCGCACCGCCCGGAGTCTGTCGCGCAGCCGCTGGGACTCCATCCCCCTGGCGGCTTCGGCCATCTGAACGGCGGTCTCGACGGCCTGTTCCGTGTTCCCCTGTCTGAGCTGGATCTGGCTGAGGACGGCGAGCCGGTGGACGCGGCCCCGGTCGTGCGCGGGCGTGTGCACCGCCTCGGTGGCGTGCTCCTTGGCGCCCGCGTAGTCACCGAGGCTCAACAGGGCTTCCGCCACCTGGACGTTGACGAATCCCGGCTGGACGTAGCCCGTCTCGTCCGGTTCGTGGCCGCGCCGGATCCGGTCGGCGGCGGACTCGGCACGCCGGATGCATTCCAGGGCGCTGGTGCCGTCACCGAGGTGGGCGTACGCCTTGGCCTGCATCGCGTAGAGATCGGACGCCAGGGCGGGGGTGATGTGCCGGCCCGCCGCCCGCAGCGCGGCCTCCGCGAAGGCGACCGCCTGCCGGTACTCGCGCATGTGCAGCGACTGATTGACGAGCAGCGCTATGACATAGGCACCGAGTCCGCGGTCCCCGCTGGCCTTGGCCAGGCGCAGGGCCTGGTGGAAGTAGCGCTGGGCGAGCCCGTGCGCGTCCGAGTCGTAGGCGCAGATGCCCGCGATGGCCACCAGACCGCCGGTGGCGCGGTGCAGATCGCGTCCCGTCTCGTCCCCGTAGCTGCCGCGCAGCAGCGGCGCCGCCTCGGTGTTGAGGAAGCCGACGATGCGGATCCTGGTCGCGATGCCGCCCGCCTTGCGGTACATCTGCTCGTAGTGCGTCCGGGCCGAGCGCATCAGCTCCAGATCGGCGAGGCTGACCTGGTGGCGCCCGCCGCGCGAGACGTCGGTGTCCTCCGGCGGGTTCTCCCACTCCCAGACCGGCATCACGGCCGGGGTGCCGGTGACGGCGGGCGCGTCCAGGATGTGCCGGCGCTGCTGCTGGTCCGAGCGCCACAGCGCGGTGGCCCGCTCCACGAACCCGGAGAGCGTTCCGCTGTGGGGGACGGCCGGTTCGCCGGGGATGCCGAGGCCGATGTCGTCGAGGGTGACGTGCCGCTGGAGGCGGGCGGCCAGCACCTCGCAGATCAGGTCGGGCACCTGGCCGCGCGGGCGCTGCCCCTTCAACCACCGCGCCACGGCGGTGTGTTCGTATCTCAGGGCGAGCCCGCGGGCCCTGCCCGCCTGGTTCACATGAGCGGCGAGGCCCGCGTGGGAGACCCCGGCCTCGTCGAGGATCGCGTCGAGCAGGGTGTTGGGCTGCATGGATGCCCTCCGTTGGCTCGGTACGACCAGCGTAATGGAGTCCGCTTCACACGGGGTGTGATCGGAATGCCCAACTCCGCCACCAAAGCGCTCTGTTGTGGCCGGTTTCCACCCGCTTGACTGAACTGCCTCGCAAGAGGCCGGCCGGGCCGCCGGCTCCCCCTCGTACAGCGCGGTGGCCCGCACCCGCGCCGTCCGCCCGCCCGTCTGCCCGACACTCCACGGCGGGCGGACGGCGCGCCCCGGAGAGGCGGTGGTGTCAGGGAACCGAGTGCACGGTGCGCCCCAGGGGATCCCCGTGCTGGACCGGAACGCGCCTGCGGTCGTTGCGCAGCACCAGCATCGCCGCGTCGTCGCCGGGCGGCCCGCCGATGTGCCGCAGCAGCCGGGCGTACACGGCGCGCACCACGACGGCCGGGACGACGGTCCGGTGCCGCAGGACCTCGGCGAGCGCGTCCTGGAACGGAAAGAACCGGCCACGCGCGTCGCGGGCGTCCTCGATGCCGTCGGTGTGCAGCAGCAGGCCCTCCCCCGGCAGGATCCGCCCGCACCGCACCGGCGCCAGCTCGGGCGGCAGCGGGAACGGCCCGAGGGGCGGCATCGGATCGCCGCCGGTCAGCTGCTCGGCGCCGCGACCCGCGCCCGGGCGCAGCAGATACGGCCACGGGTGACCGCAGTTGAGCGCGTGCACGGCGCCGTCCTGCCGGATCTCCAGGAGCAGCACGGTCACGAACTCCTCGGCGAGCGGGTGCTCGGGCTCGGCGCCCCCGGCGGCCGGATGCTCGTCGCGCGAGCGCTGGCGCAGATGCCGGGCGTGCGCGCGCTCCAGCCGCCGCAGCACACCGGCGAGTTCGGTCTCGTCGTGGGCGGCCTCGCGGAAGCTGCCGAGGACGGCGCCGACGGTGGCGAGCGCGGCGAGGCCGTGTCCGCGGACGTCCCCCATGACGATCCGGACGCCGTGATCGGTGGCCATGACGTCGTACAGGTCGCCGCCGATGCTCGCCCCCCGGTCCGCGGAGAGCTGGCCCGCGGCGAGCGCGAGTCCGTCGATCCGCGGCGGCAGCGGCCGCAGCAGCACGGCCTGGGCGGCACCGGCGACCGCCCGCATCTCTCTCAGTTCCCGGAGCAGGCCGTGGCGTGCGTGGAGTATCAGCCCGGTGCCCACGACGAAGAAGACGGCGCTGCTCACGATCCGCGCCCCCAGACCGGTCTGCTGGGCGAGCGGACAGGCGAACTTGTACGAGATGGCGAAGGCGCCCCAGACGGTGGGCAGCCCCAGCATGAGGACACGCCGGGCCCGTCGGGGGCGGACGCGGGCGGCCCGGGCGAGCCGGCCGCGAAGGGTGGTGGATAAGACTCGGGTGGGCGCCCTGGTCTCGGAACGAATCATGCCGACAGCCCCTTAGGCCCCGTTCAGCGGGCACACCGGTCGGCCCGGCGGCCGCACTGGTTGTTGCGAGCCGCTGTGGCACCCGGGTGGGATCATCGCGATACCTCACCCGAATGAGTGAGGGGCCCACCCGGTGACCCGGGTGCGCCCCTCATGAGAGTGCCGACTGCGCCGCTATGCGCCGCGCAGCACCGCGCCCGCGCTCTCGGCGGCCTGGGCGACCGCGGCGTCGCGGGCGGCGCTGGCCTCCTCGACCGTCAGGGTGCGGTCGCCGGCGCGGAAGCGCAGCGCGTACGCGAGGGACTTCTTGCCCTCGCCGAGCTGCTCCGCGTTCTCGTACACGTCGAACAGGCGGATGCCCTCCAGGAGTTCACCGGCGCCGGTGCGCAGGTGGTGCTCCACGGCGGCGGCCGGGACGTCCTTGTCGACGACGAGCGCGACGTCCTGGGTGGCCACCGGGAACGTGGAGATGCGCGGCGCCTCGACGGCACCGTCGCTCGCCCGCTCCAGGAGGTCCAGGTCGAGCTCCATCGCGCTGGTACGGGCCGGCAGACCGAGCGCCTTGACGACGCGCGGGTGCAGCTCACCGGCGTGACCGGCGAGGGTCTTCTCCCCGTCGATGCTCACGTACAGCGCGGCGCAGCGGCCCGGGTGCCACGGCTCGTGCTGGTCCTGGTCGACCGCGAGCTCGGCGTTGGCCTCCCGGGCGACGATCCGGGCGGCCTCGACGGCGTCGGCCCAGGTCGACGGGTGGCCCTTGCCCCACCAGCCGGCCTGCTCGCGGCCGCCCGCGAGGACGACGGCGACGCGGCGCGGCTGGGCCGGCAGCGCGCTGGTCAGCTCGGCGATCTCCGCGTCCGTGGGACGACGGTCGACGGGCAGCCGGACGGCCTTGTGCTCGTCACCGGTCGGCCGGAAGACCAGGCCGGTCTCGAAGAGCGCCAGGTCGTGGCTGCCGCGTCCGTCGTTGCGGCGCAGCGCGCCGAGCAGGCCCGGCAGCAGCGTCGTACGGAGCGAGGGCTCCTCGTCGGAGAGCGGGTTGACCAGCTCGACGGTGGTGCGGCGCGGGTCGTCCGCGGCCAGGCCCAGCTGGTCGAGGACGGCCTGCCCGATGAACGGGTAGTTCAGGGCCTCGACATAGCCGGCGCCGGCGAGCGCGCGGCCGACGCGGCGGTGCGTCCGCTGGCGCTCGGTCAGGCCCCGGCCGGCCGGGGGCTTCGGCAGGGTCGAGGGCAGGTTCTCGTAGCCCTCCAGCCGGATGACCTCTTCGGCCAGGTCGTTCGGGTCGGTCAGGTCGGGGCGCCAGGACGGCACCGAGACGACCAGCTCGTCCTGCCCGTAGACGTCGCAGCCGACCTCCTGGAGGCGGCGCACGACGGTCTCCCGCCCGTAGGCCACGCCCGCGACCTTGTCCGGGTGGTCGGCCGGGATGGTGAGGGTGCGCGGGGCGCCCGGGGCGATGACCTCGGTGACGCCCTCCTCGGCGGTGCCGCCGCCGAGCAGCACCAGCAGGTCGACGACGCGCTGGGCGGCGGCCGACGTGGCCTGCGGGTCGACGCCGCGCTCGAAGCGCTTGGCGGCCTCGGAGGACAGCTTGTGGCGGCGCGCGGCGCGGGCGATCGTGATCGCGTCGAAGTGCGCGGCCTCGATGACGACGTCGGTGGTCCCGGCGTCCTCGGCGTGGTCCGCGATCTCCGTGTTCGCGCCGCCCATCACACCGGCGAGTCCGATGGGACCGCGGTCGTCGGTGATGACCAGGTCCTCGGCGTCGAGGGTGCGCTTGGTGCCGTCGAGGGTGGTGAGCTTCTCGCCCTGCTCCGCCCGGCGCACGCCGATCGCGCCCTGGACGAGGGAACGGTCGTACGCGTGCAGGGGCTGGCCCAGCTCCAGCATCACGTAGTTCGTGACGTCGACGGCGAGCGAGATCGGCCGCATGCCGGCCTTCTGCAGCCGGCGCTGGAGCCAGATCGGCGAGCGGGCCTCGGGGTGCAGCCCCGTGACCGTGCGCGCGGTGAAGCGGTCGCAGGCGATCGGGTCGGCGACCTTGACCGGGTAGCCGTGCGCGTTCGGCGCGGGCACGTCGAGGAGGGCCGGGTCGCGCAGCGGCAGACCGTAGGCGATGGCGACCTCGCGGGCGATGCCGCGCAGCGACAGGCAGTAGCCGCGGTCGGGCGTGACGGCGATGTCCAGGACCTCGTCCACCAGCTCCAGGAGCTCGATGGCGTCGGTGCCGGCCTCGTGCTCCGGCGGCAGCACGATGATGCCGTGCGTGCCGTCGTCGCCCATGCCGAGCTCGTCGGTGGAGCAGATCATGCCGTGCGAGGTCTTGCCGTACGTCTTGCGCGCGGCGATCGCGAAGCCGCCGGGCAGCTCGGCGCCGGGCAGGACGACGACGACCTTGTCGCCGACCGCGAAGTTGCGGGCGCCGCAGACGATCTCCTGCGGCTCGCCCGTGCCGTTGGCGGTGCCGACGTCGACGGTGCAGAACCGGATCGGCTTCTTGAAGCCCTCGAGCTCCTCGATGGTCAGCACCTTGCCGACGACGAGGGGGCCCTTGAGGTCGGCGCCGAGCTGCTCGACGGTCTCGACCTCGAGGCCGACGCCGACCAGCTTGGCCTGCACGTCACGGCCGGTCTCGGTGGCGGGGAGATCGACGTACTCCCGCAGCCAGGAAAGCGGGACCCGCATCAGATCTCCATCCCGAACGGCCGGGTGAACCGGACGTCACCCTCGACCATGTCTCGCATGTCTTCGACGTTGTGGCGGAACATCAGCATCCGCTCGATGCCGAACCCGAAGGCGAATCCGCTGTACTTCTCGGGGTCGACGCCGCACGCGGTGAGCACGCGCGGGTTGACCATGCCGCAGCCGCCCAGCTCGATCCAGCCCTCGCTGCCGCAGGTGCGGCAGGGCCGGTCCGGGTTGCCGACGGACTCGCCGCGGCACACGTAGCAGACCATGTCCATCTCGGCGGACGGCTCGGTGAACGGGAAGTAGTTCGGGCGCAGCCGGGTCTTCATGCCGTCACCGAAGAGCGCCTGGACCATGTGGTCCAGGGTGCCCTTGAGGTCGGCCATGGTCAGGCCCTCGTCCACGGCGAGCAGCTCGATCTGGTGGAAGACCGGGGTGTGCGTGGCGTCCAGCTCGTCGGTGCGGTAGACGCGGCCGGGGCAGACCACGTAGACCGGCGGTTCCCGGTCGAGCAGCGAGCGGGCCTGCACCGGGGAGGTGTGGGTGCGCAGGACGACGCCGGACTCGTCGCCGACGGTCTTCTCGCGGCCCTCGGGACCGGCGACGAAGAAGGTGTCCTGCATCTGCCGCGCCGGGTGGTCGGGCGTGAAGTTCAGGGCGTCGAAGTTGAACCACTCGGCCTCGACCTCGGGGCCCTCGGCGATCTCGTATCCCATGGACACGAAGACGTCCGCGACCCGCTCCATCATGGTCGTCAGCGGGTGGCGGGCGCCGGCGGGCGTGCGGTCGTAGGGCAGCGTGACGTCCACGGCCTCCTCGACCAGGACGCGCGCGTCGCGCTCGGCCTCCAGCTCCTCCTGGCGGGCGGCGAGGCCCCGGCCGACGGCGGCGCGGGCCTGTCCGACGAGCTTTCCGGCCGCGGCCTTGGCCTGCGGCGGCAGCGCGCCGATCTCCCGGTTCGCGAGCGACAGCGGCGACGTGCCGCCGGTGTGCGCGACCTTCGCCTCCTGAAGCGCGTCGAGGGAGTCCGCGGCGGCGAAGGCGGCGAGCGCCTCGTCCCGGACGCGCTCGATCTCTTCCGGTTTCAGTGCCTCTACCTCGACAGGGTCGTACGACTTGTTCGGTGCCGACATCTCTTCCCGTGCTTCCGATCGGATGGCTGATGGGTCCCGCAGACGCGTTCGACGGCCGTCTCGTGGCAGGGACGCAAACGTGCCAAAGGACGAGTCTAACGGGGGTGAGGTGTGCGTATGCGCCCGCGGCGGGCCCGGTGCTCAGCTGGTGAGATACGCGGGCGTCGCCACGGGCAACATAAATCGGAACTGGGCGCCGCCGCCGGGCGCCCGCCCCACGGTGATCGTCCCGCCGTGGACTTCCACGATGCCCTTGACGATGTACAGCCCGAGGCCGGTGCCGCCGCGCTTGCTGCCCCGCCAGAAGCGGGTGAAGACGCGGTTCATGGACTCCTCCGGGATGCCGGGGCCCTCGTCGCTCACGGTGACCGAGGTGCCTGCGGGCGCGGGCTCGATGTCCATGGTGACGGTTCCCTCGCCGTGCCGCACGGCGTTTTCCAGAAGGTTGCTGAGCACCTGGTCGACCTTGTCCGGATCCGCCCACAGGTCGGGCAGCGGCCGGGTGACCCGCAGCAGGAAGCGGTCGGCGGCCTGACCGGCGGCGACATGGGCCTGGATGTGCCGCGAGACGGCGGCGGCGATGTCGACGGGCTGCCGGCGCAGTTCGAGCCGTCCGGAGTCGATCCGGGAGATGTCGAGCAGTTCGGCGATCAGCCGCGTCACCCGGTTCGCGTCGGCGTCGACGGTCTCCAGCATCAGCCGCTTCTGCTCGTCGGTGAACCGCTCCCACTTCGCCAGGAGGGTGGCGGTGAACCCCTTGACGGAGGTCAGCGGCGAGCGCAGTTCGTGCGCGACGGTGGCGATCAGCTCGGCGTGGCTGCGCTCGGTGCGGCGCCGGGCCTCGGTGTCGCGGATCGAGATGACGACGCGGCGCACCGGACCGGTGGGCCTGCCACGCACATAGCGGGCGGTGACCAGGACCTCCCGGCCGCCGGGCAGCAGCAGATTGCGCTCGGGCTGTCCGATCCGGGTGGCGAGGCCGCCGTAGGGGTCGGTCAGCTGCCACCAGCGCCGGCCCTCCAGGTCCTCCAGGGGCAGCGCGCGCTCCAGCGGTGCGCCGATGGCCCGCTCCCGGGGTACGGCGGTGATCCGCTCCGCCGCCGCGTTGAAGCAGACGACGTGGCCGCTCTCGTCGGCGACGACGAGTCCGTCGGGCAGATCGTCGGGGTGCACGTCGAGTCCGCCGAGGCCGACGGAGTCGTCACGGCCGCTTCGGGGCTCGGCCGGTCCCCACCGTCCCCGCGCTCCTCGTGAGCCGCTCGTCCCGACGACGCTCATCTCCCCGTACCCCACCTCTCGTCCCCATCCAGAAACAGGCCCGAGGTGGTCACCCTACTAGCTGACCGTGACGGAACGGCACCCTCCGGAGGCACGCTGTGCACGGGCGGAGGCGTACAGGCACACCGCGGCGGCCGTGGCGAGGTTCAGGCTCTCGGCCTTGCCGTGGATGGGGACGCGCACGACGGCGTCGGCGAGCGCGCGGGTCTCCTCGGGCAGCCCCCACGCCTCGTTGCCGAAGATCCAGGCGGTCGGGGTGCCCATGGTGCCCCGGTCGAGCTCGTCGTCCAGGTCGTCCCCGCCCGCGCCGTCGGCGGCGAGGATGCGCACGCCCGCGCCCTTGAGCCCGGCGACGGCCTGCTCGACGGGGACGCCCACGGCGACCGGAAGGTGGAACAGCGATCCCACGGAGGCCCGTACGGCCTTGGGGTTGTAGAGGTCCACGGAGGCGTCGGTGAGGACCACGGCCTCGGCGCCCGCGGCGTCGGCGCAGCGCAGGACGGTCCCGGCGTTCCCGGGGTCGCGCACATGGGCCAGTACGGCGACCAGCTTGGGGCGCGCCGCGAGGATCTCCTCGAAGGGGGTGTCCAGGAAGCGGCAGACCCCGACCAGGCCCTGCGGGGTCACGGTCGTCGAGATGTCGGCGATGACGCTCTCGTCGGCGAGGTGCACCCGGGCCCCGGCCTGCCGGGCCTCCCCCACGATGTCGGCGTAGCGCTCGGCGGCCTCGACGGTCGCGAACATCTCCACGAGCCCGCCGTGCGCGGCCGCCTCCCGTACGGCCTGCGGCCCCTCGGCGAGGAACAGCCGCTCCTTCCCCCGGAAGTTCCGCTTACCGAGCCGCCGGGCGGCGGCGACGCGGGACGACTTGGGAGAGATCAGCTCGGGGGCAGCAACCATGAGACTCACCTAAGAGGTAGCGCCCCGAAGGGGCGCGGGGAACTGCGCGACCGGCCACAGCCGGCTCGCACATGGCACACAACAGACGATGGCAAACGCAATCGGACCCGCAGGCCGAACGGCCTGCGGGTCCGAAGCACGGCTCAACCCGAACCTCAGGCGGCAGCCTTCGGCGCGTTGACGTCGGCCGGGAGGGCCTTCTGCGCGACCTCGACCAGCGCGGCGAACGCGTTGATGTCGTTGACGGCCAGCTCGGCGAGGATCTTGCGGTCCACCTCGATGTTGGCGGCCTTCAGACCCTGGATGAGGCGGTTGTACGTCATGCCGTTCTGGCGGGCAGCGGCGTTGATGCGCTGGATCCACAGCTGACGGAAGTCGCCCTTGCGCTTCTTGCGGTCGTTGTAGTTGTAGACCAGGGAGTGGGTGACCTGCTCCTTGGCCTTGCGGTACAGACGCGAACGCTGACCGCGGTAACCGCTGGCCTGCTCGAGGATCGCCCGACGCTTCTTGTGCGCGTTTACCGCGCGCTTGACGCGTGCCACTTTGTAACTCCTTGTAGCGGGGCCGGGGTTGTCGTCACCCGACCCGAATTCGAATTGGTCCCGGTCAGTCGATGCTCAGGGTGCGGAGCACCCGAGCATCACTTGCCGAGAAGCTTCTTGATCTTCTTGGCGTCGCCCGGGGCCATCTCGGCGTTGCCGGTGAGGCGACGCGTCAGGCGCGACGACTTGTGCTCGAGCAGGTGGCGCTTGCCGGCGCGCTCACGGAGCACCTTGCCGGAGCCGGTGACCTTGAAGCGCTTGCTGGCACCGCTGTGCGACTTGTTCTTCGGCATAGCGCCGTTCTCTCCTCGTCAGTGGCGTTCCCGGCCGGTCCGTGCCATGGGCGCGAACCGGCCGTGGGGGAACGTCAGTTGTGTCGGTTGGGTATCCGGGGCACACAGGCGGTGTGCCGGCGGATCATGCCTCGGCCGGAGCCTCGACAGGGGCCTCGGCCGGAGCCTCGGCGACTTCCTCGGAAGACTGGTCCTCGGCGGCGTTCTGCGACTTGCCGGGGTTGGCCTTCGCGTCGGCCTTGCGCGCGGCCTGAGCCTCGCGGGCCTCGGCCATGGCCTCGGTCTTCTTCTTGTGCGGGCCAAGAACCATGATCATGTTCCGGCCGTCCTGCTTCGGGTTCGACTCGATGAAGCCGAGGTCCTCGACGTCGTTCGCAAGGCGCTGGAGCAGTCGGTAGCCGAGCTCCGGCCGGGACTGCTCACGACCACGGAACATGATCGTGATCTTGACCTTGTCGCCCTGCTTGAGGAACCGGACGACGTGACCCTTCTTGGTGTCATAGTCGTGCGGGTCGATCTTCGGCCGGAGCTTCATCTCCTTGATGACCGTGTGCGCCTGGTTCTTGCGCGCCTCACGGGCCTTCATGGCCGACTCGTACTTGAACTTCCCGTAGTCCATGAGCTTGCAGACGGGCGGACGGGCGTTCGCCGCCACCTCGACCAGGTCGAGGTCGTACTCCTGAGCAAGCTCAAGGGCCTTGGCAAGCGGAACAATCCCGACCTGCTCGCCGCTGGGACCGACAAGTCGCACTTCGGGAACGCGAATCCGGTCGTTGATGCGGGGCTCGGCGCTGATGGATCCTCCTCGGTAGCACCACACGACGGCCTGGCGGACCGCCGCGTAACGTCTGTTACGTAAGTACCAACCGCGCCGAAGCACAAAAAATGCCCCGGACGGTACACATGGGGGGCTCCAAGAACTACCGGAGCACCGCCACGGTGTGACCGCGGGGCGCGCTGTCGGACGGCTCCATCGTCCGTACGGAACGATGGGGACCGTCTGACCGGTGACCCGCCGCCCTGAACGGGCAGCCAGGTGGGAGATCGGAGCCTCCACTTGTGGGCCGGAACACGCAGGTGTCCGGCCGGTCGTTACACAAGGTTAGCAGCTCTTGGGGGGTGCGCCCAACCGAGTGGGCGGCGGCTTATCGTGGGGCCCATGAGTGACGCCATTCCCGCAGCCCCTTCGGCTGATTCCCCCGAGTCCCCCGACTACGACGCGCTGACCCGCGACATCGCGGAGGTGCCCGCCGTCGAGGTCATCGTGACGGTGGCGGTCAACCTCATGAGCGCCGCCGCGGTGAAGCTGGGCCTCACCGAGGAGGGCGACGCCCACAAGGACCTGGACGAGGCGCGCAAGCTCATCCACGCCCTCGCCGGGCTGCTCGACGGCAGCGCGACCGAGATCTCGTCCTTCCACGCGGCCCCGCTGCGCGACGGCCTGAAGTCGCTCCAGCTGGCGTTCCGCGAGGCGTCGCTCGTGCCGGACGAGCCCGGCCAGGGCCCCGGCGAGAAGTACACCGGCGCCGTCTACGGCTAGATCCGCTCAGTCACGTACGTACAAGGGCTCGCCCGCGAGAGCGGCCCCGGCCGGCAGCAGTGCCAGGTCGAGGCCCTTCGTGAGGCGGGCCCTCAGTGTTTCGTCGGCGGCGATGGCGGCGGCCACCGCCCGCGCCGCGCCCTGTACGTCGGCGTCGGCGTCCAGGACCAGGGCCAGCGTGCCGTCCGCCTGCCCCGGGCCCAGGTGGGCGCGGGCCACCGCGGGCTGCGCCGCGACCGCCGCGCGCACCGCGTCCCGGACCGCCGGGTCGGCCAGCGGGTCCGCGCTCGTCCGGCCCTCGGCCAGCGCGTACAGCGCGGAGCCCGTCAGCTCGTAGGGGACCGGGCCCGCGAGGTCGAGGACGACGGTGTCGGCCTTCTCGTGGGCGGCGGCCTGGAGCGCCTGGTGCAGGGGGACGGCGACCGGGCGGGCCTCGGGGTCCCAGAGGGCGAGTGACGCGGTGGAGGTGAAGGCGGGGAGCGCGGTGCGGGTGCCCGCCTTCAGGGTCGGGACCGCCATGTCGGACGTCTTCTCGCGGCGCAGGCCGTTCTCGTCCTCCTCGACCTCGCCGAGGACGGCGACGACGGGCACCAGGAGCCGGGCGCCCTTCAGCGCCTCCAGGACCGGGCCGTGGGCGGTCCTGTCCTGCGACCAGGCGGCCAGCGCCTCGGCCAGGCGGGGGTCCGCCGAGCCGTCGTCGTCGGAGAAGCCGGGGTCGGGAATGTTCTTGTTCGCCACGTTCACCGACCCTACCGAGGACGCGGCACCGGGTTCTCAGCGGACCCTGGGCCCGGCCTCATGGTCCCCACAGGACCGCCGCCGAGCATCGGCCCCATGTCTTCTGGTTCCCGTCGCCTGCGGCCGGCCGAGTCCCGCCGCAGGCCCCTGCTGTACGCGGCCGTCGCCTCGGCGGTGCTCCTGAGCGGCACCGCCGCCACTACGGTCTACGTGAAGGCGCAGGCGCACGACGCGACCGCGCTGGTGTCGCAGACGTCCGCCGCCGAAGGGGGCTCCTCCGTGTCATCGTCGTCGCCCACCGCGTCGCCCTCGCCCACCGTGGACCGGGACGCCCGGCTCGCCGAGGCCGTGGGCGCGCTGGACGGGTCCTTCTCCGTCGCCGTCCTCGACGTGTCGGCGGGGACCGGTGCCGCGTACGCCACGGACGCCGACGCGACGTACGACACCGCGAGCATCGTGAAGGTCGACGTCCTGGCCGCGCTGCTGCTCCGGGCACAGGACGACGGCCGGTCGCTGACCGCTCAGGAGAAGACCTACGCGGCCGCGATGATCCAGAACAGCGACAACGCCGCGACCACCGCGCTGTGGGACGCGATCGGCGGGGCGGACGGGCTCGACGCCGCCAACGAACGGCTGGGGCTGACCGGGACCAGTGGCGGCGACGGGCCGCTGTGGGGGCTGACCCAGACCACGGCGGCCGATCAGCTGGTGCTCCTCCAGCAGGTGTTCGGCACCGCCGACGACGCCGTGCTGGACGCGGCTTCCCGCGCGTACGTCCAGGGGCTGATGGAGAACGTCGAGTCCGATCAGCGGTGGGGCGTCTCGGCGGCGGGCGGGGACGGGCTCGCGCTCAAGAACGGGTGGCTGCGGCGGAGCACCACGGAGCTGTGGGACATCAACAGCGTCGGGGCGGTGACCGTCGGCGGGAAGCGGTACCTGATCGCCGTGGTCTCCGCCGGGAACGCCACCAAGGAAGCGGGGATCGAGCTCGTGGAGGCCGTGGCGAAGGCCGCGGTGCCGGTGCTCAGCGACGACGCGTGAGGCGGTGGCTGCGCCACAGGTAGACGGCGGCGCCCAGCAGGACGACGCCGAGGCCGCCCGCGACCAGGCCGACCCAGGTGGCCTGGCCCGTGTCGTCGGGGTCGGCGGGGCCCGTGCCGAAGTACTGCTCGCCGTACGCGGCCGGCTCGAGTCCCTCGGGCTTCAGCTTCTTCGCCGCGGTGATGGCCGCCGCCGGGTCGATCATGCCGAAGCCGCGCGAGTCGTCGCGGCCGCCGGAGGGCGGGTCCTGGGCGGTGTCCTCGACGAGCTTCTTGATCTGGGCGGGGCTCAGGCCCGGGTGCGCGGCGCGGATCAGCGCGACGGCGCCGGAGACGAACGCCGACGCGGCGCTGGTGCCCCAGGCCGCGTAGTACTTGCGGTCGGGGTCGGCGGTGACGATGCCGCGGCCCGGCGCGGCGACCGTGGCGTACCAGCGGCGGGTGGAGAACGAGGCGCGCGAGCCGGTCGAGTCGACGGCCGTGGCGGTGATGACGCCGGGGTAGGCGGCCGGGTAGGAGATGTGGTCGCCCTTCTCGCCGCCGTTGCCCGCCGAGGCGACGACGGAGACGCCCTTCTTCAGCGCGTACTGGATGGCGTCGTCCTCGCCGGCCTCCGCGTGGGCGGTGGACGAGTCGTCGCCGAGCGAGAGGTTGATGACGTCGGCGCCGTGGTCGGCGGCCCAGCGGATGCCGTCGGCCAGCGCGTCGCCCCGGCTCTCGCGGGCCTTGGCGCGGTCCGGGTCGCCGTCCTCCAGGATCACGCGGACCGGGAGGATCGTCGCCTCGGGGGCCACGCCCATGACTCCGTCTCCGTCGTCCTTGCCGTGGCCGTGTCCCGCGATGACACCGGCGATGGCGGTGCCGTGGCGGGCCCAGGGGCGGTCGCCGCGCTGCGCGCCGAAGCCGATGAGGTCCTTGCCGGTGGCGATGTTGCCCTTGAGGTCCGGGTGCTGGTCGTCGACGCCGGTGTCCAGGACGGCGACGGTGACGCCCTTGCCCTTGGTGGTGCGCCACACCTCCTGGGTGTGCAGGGCGTCGAGGCCCCACTGCTGGGCGCGGACCGAGTCGGCGTGCGCGGCGGTGGCGGGGACCAGCGCGAGGGACGCCGCCGTGGTGAGGGCGGCGAGGGCGCGGCGGCGGTTCATGAGGACTGCTCCGTGGACTGCTTCTGGACCGCCTTGCGCAGTCCGCGTTCTATCCGGTCGGCGATGCCCTGTGCCTCGTTGCCCAGGCCCGCCTGGGCGGGGGCCGTGGTGGCGCCCGACTTCATGGCGTCGGCGGCGGGCTGCGGGTCGGAGACGGTGCGGCCGTCGGCGAAGCCGGAGACCGCGTAGACCACGACCGGGGCGTCGGTCAGGACGTTGACGGTCCAGGAGGCGCGCTGGGCGTCGCCGAAGTCCGCGGCGGCGGTGCCCTCGGCGGGGTACGGGCGGGGCATGAGGTCGGCGCGCCGGTCGAGGCCCTGGTCGGTGAAGCGGGTGCGCAGCGCCTGGGTCGCCTCCTGGTCGGCCTTGGTGAAGAGCAGGCCGACGGTGGTGACGTTGCTCTGGGTGGCGTCCGTGTACGTGGCGCGCAGCAGCCGCAGACAGCCGACGGAGCTCAGCGCCTTGTGCAGGAGCGGGTCGAAGGCCTTGGCGCAGGTGGTGTCGGGGGCCACGGCGATCCGCGTCCAGGTGCGGTCGGCGCCGCCGGGGCCCGCGCCCTCGCCCTTGAGGGTGCGCGGGAAGAGCCGGTCGACGGGGATGCTGTGCCACAGCTCGCCCGCGCGGGTGTAGGTGCTGTGCGCGGAGACGGCGGCGTCCGCGTCGTCGCCGGTGAGCAGGGAGCCGGTGGCGGCGCCGCCGATGAGGCCGAGGCCGAGCACCAGGCAGGCGGCGGCCGCGGCGACGCGCGGGGCGAGCCGGGCGCCGATGGGGCGGAGCCTGGTGGTGCGGTCGTCGTAGTGCTCGGGGGGCGCGAACCGCACGAAGGGCCTGCCGGCCGTGCCCGGGACGGGGGTGAGGTCCACGGCTCCGATGGGTCTGCGCTGAGGCGGGGCGACGGGCGGGCGCGGTGGTGCGGGTGGGACGGGGCGCAGGCGGGTGGTCGTCTCGGTGGTCAGGGCGCCCGGGATCTCCGGTGGGAGGGGGCCGGGGTGTGCGGGGGCGCCGCCGGGGGTGCCTGTGGTGTGGGCGGGTGCGGGTGCGTTGTGGCTGGTCGCGCCGTTCCCCGCGCCCCTGGCGGGGCTCGTGGCGGGGTGGTGGGGTGCTACGCCGGGTGACGGTTGTGGTGGGTTGCTCGCGCCGTTCCCCGCGCCCCTGACGGGGCTCGTAGCGGGGTGCTGGGGTGCTACGCCGGGTGACGGTTGGGGAGGGGTGCCCGCGCCCCTGGCGGGGCTCGTGGCGGGGTGCGGGGGTGTTGCGCCGGGGGACGGTTGGGGAGGGGTGCTCGTGGTCCTGGTGGGGTCCGTCGGTGGGGTGTCGGGGAAGCGGGCCGACGGGGCCGGCGGGGGTGGGGTCGGCGGCAACGGGGGGACCTCGGGCGGGAGTTCGGCCCCGGTGGGCTGCGCGGGGCGCGGTGGGACCGGGGGGCGCGGTGGCACTGAGGGGCGCGGAGGGACGCGTCGGGCTTCCGTACCCATGCCTCCCCCGTTTCCTCAGCCTGCGTGCGCGTCACTCTAACGGGCGGAACCGGGTAGGGCAGGACGCAGTCCGCACACCCGGCCGATCTGCCCGGAACATCCCCCTACCCTGCGGTAATCGAGTCTGGCAGGCTTCGGACATGACACCCCGTGCAGCCGATCGCGCCCGCTTCGACCGGGCCACCGCCCACCTCGACGCCCCCGTGGCCATCGTCGACCTGGACGCTTTCGACGCGAACGCCGACGATCTCGTGCGGCGCGCGGCGGGCAAGCCGATCCGGGTGGCCAGCAAGTCCGTCCGCTGCCGCGCCCTGCTGGAACGGGTGCTGGCGCGGGAGGGGTTCGCGGGCATCATGTCGTTCACGCTGGCCGAATCGGTGTGGCTGGCGCGGTCGGGGTTCGAGGACGTACTGCTGGCGTATCCGTCGGCGGACCGCGCCGGATTCGCGGAGCTGGCGCACGATCCGAAGCTGGCCGCCGCCGTGACCGTGATGATCGACGACCCCGCGCAGCTGCGGCTGATCGACGAGGCCCGGGACGGCGGCACCGAGGAGATCCGGGTCTGCCTCGAACTCGACACGTCGCTGCGGGCGCTGGGCGGCCGGGTGCGGATCGGGGCGCTGCGCTCGCCGCTGCGCTCCCCGTCCCAACTGGCCGACCTGGCAAGGGTCGTGGCCCGTCGGCCGGGGTTCCGGCTGGTGGGGATCATGGCGTACGAGGGGCATGTGGCCGGGGTCGGCGACGCGGTGGCGGGGCGGCCGCTGCGGTCCCGCGCCATCCGGCTGATGCAGGCGGCCGCGCGCCGGGAGCTGGCGGCGCGGCGCGACGCGGTGGTGCGCGCGGTGCGGGCGGTGACGCCGGACCTGGAGTTCGTCAACGGCGGCGGCACGGGCAGTGTGCAGCACACTGCGGCCGAGGACGCGGTCACCGAGATCGCGGCCGGCTCGGGGCTCTACGTGCCGCGGCTCTTCGACAACTACACGTCGTTCAGCGGGCGTCCGGCCGCGCTGTTCGCGCAGCCGGTGGTGCGCAGGCCCGGGGTCGGGGTGGTCACGGTGCTCGGCGGCGGCTATCCGGCGTCCGGCGCTGCGGGTCCGGACCGGCTGCCGGTGCCGTATCTGCCGGAGGGGCTGCGCTACGACGGTCAGGAGGGGCCGGGCGAGGTGCAGACGCCGCTGCTCGGCTCCCCCGCCGACGATCTGCTCATCGGCGACAAGGTGTGGTTCCGGCACGCGAAGGCCGGGGAGCTGTGCGAGCGGTTCGAGGTGCTGCACCTGGTGTCCGGGGACACGGTGACGGAGACGGTGCCGACGTACCGCGGTGAGGGCTACACGTTCCTGTGAGGTGCCGGGGCCGCGGCGGGTGCGCCGCGGCCCCGGTGTCCCGGGATCAGTGGACGGCGTCCGCCTGGTCCGGCACGACCGAGCCGTCGGCGCGCAGGAGCGGGCCGAAGCCGCCCTCCGGCTTGTTGTACGCGGCCGTCGAGCACGGGTAGGTGCCGGTCTTCTGCGGCAGCGGCTCGATGAACATGGGGTTGGCGACCCAGCGTCCGTCGGCGTCGTCGTAGGCCCGGCACATGATCTCGTTCTTGTTCCGGTTGAGCACGAGGTGGGCGCCGGTGGCGTCGCCGACGAAGGTCACGTCGGTGTCGGCGTCACCGCCGCCGAGGGCGATGCGCTTGCCCCAGGACTGCTTGTCCCAGGCGGCCTTGCCCTTGATCCCGTAGATGTCCTGGTTGATCCAGCAGCGTTTGCCGTCGATGTACGGGATGGCCTCGCCCTGGGTGCGGCCGGTGCCGCCGCAGCCCTCGTTGTAGGTCGTGATGCGGCCCTTGCGGTCGAGCACCGAGCGGATGGCGATGGTGTGCTCGCGGTCGATGCCGACGCCGCGTGACCAGACCTCGGTGACGGGTTCGGACCCGGCGGACACGATGTAGACGTCGAAGCCGGCCTTCTGGAGCGTCCGGATGAGGTCGCGCTGTTGGTCGTAGTAGCGGACGTAGCCGGGGATGGTGTGGGTGCCGAGCGTCTGGGTGGCGCCGACGGGGGCGGCGAGGGCCTCCTTGCGGGCGGCGGCCGCGTACGACTCCAGCTCCGGGACCGTGTGACCGGCGAACAGCTGTGGCACCCAGGCGTACTGGGGCACCGTCCGGCGGTGGTTCCAGTCGCCCGCGAAGGCGGCGGCACCGCTCATGGTCTTGCCGGACTCGCGGATGTTGAAGATCTCGTCGGTGCAGTCGGTGTCGGTGGAGGTGGGCAGCGGGGCGCCGACGGGGACGTCCGTGCCGCAGGCCGCGGTGAGGGCCTTGTCGGCGTCGTCCGTGAGCCACTTGCTGGTCTTCTTCCAGCTCGCGGGGCGCAGGATCTTGTCGTGCTTGAGGGACCAGGCGATGGTGGCGTCGGTGACATCGTTCTTGGAGACGGTGTTGTCCCAGTCGAACGCGGCGACGGGGCGCGGGCCGCGGTGGCCCCCGCAGGTCCCGCGCTCGTCGATCATGCGCTGGAGTTTCGCCCGGTTCGTGCCGTACCAGGGCAGCTTCTTCGACAGCTGCGGGCAGGCGCGGTCGGGGGTGGGAGCGGACGTGGCGGCGGCCGCAGGAGAGACGAGAGCCGTGGCCACCAGGGCGGTGACCACGGCCGAAGTCCACGCGGAAACATTCCTGTTACGCATGCCTGGGGACCGTACACCTATCTGACGGGTCCTCTACAGAGGCGTGACGTAGGCGCCCGAGATCCCGCCGTCCACCAGGAAGTCGGTGGCGTTCACGAACGAGGCGTCGTCGCTGGCCAGGAAGGCGACGGCGGCGGCGATCTCGTCGGCGGCGGCGAACCGGCCGACCGGAATGTGCACGAGGCGGCGTGCCGCGCGCTCCGGGTCCTTCGCGAACAGTTCCCGCAGCAGCGGGGTGTCGACGGGGCCGGGGCACAGGGCGTTGACCCGGATGCCCTCGCGGGCGAACTGCACGCCGAGTTCGCGGGACATGGCGAGGACGCCGCCCTTGGACGCGGTGTAGGAGATCTGGGAGGTGGCCGCGCCCATCCGGGCCACGAACGACGCGGTGTTGATGATGGAGCCCTTGCCCTGGCGCCGCATGTACGGGATGGCGGCCTTGCAGCACAGGTACACGGAGGTGAGGTTGACGTCCTGGACGCGCTTCCACGCCTCCAGGCCCGTGTCGAGGATCGAGTCGTCGTCGGGCGGTGAGATGCCCGCGTTGTTGAAGGCGACGTCGACGGAGCCGTAGGTGTCGAACGCCGCCTTGAAGAGGGCCTCGACCTGTTCGGCGTCGGTGACGTCGACCCGCACGAAGGTGCCGCCGACTTCTTCGGCGGCCTTCTTGCCCGCGGTCTCGTCGATGTCGCCGCAGACGACGTGCGCGCCCTCGGAGGCGAGCCTGCGGGCGGTGGCGAGGCCGATGCCGCTGCCCGCGCCGGTGATGACGGCGGTGCGGCCGACGAGGCGGCGGCAGATGTTCTCTTCGGTCATGGGTTTTCTCAGGCCTCCGTGCTGATGAAGACGTTCTTGGTTCCGGTGAAGGCGGTGAGGGCGTCGGGGCCCAGTTCGCGGCCGAGGCCGGACTGCTTGAAGCCGCCGAACGGGGTCCAGTAGCGCACGGCGGAGTGCGAGTTGACGGACAGGTTCCCGGCGCGGACGGCACCCGACACCCGCAGGGCACGGCCGAGGTCCCGGGTCCAGAGAGATCCGGCGAGGCCGTACGGGGTGGCGTTGGCGAGGCGGATCGCGTCGGCCTCGTCGGTGAAGGGCAGCAGGATGGCGACGGGGCCGAAGATCTCCTCGACAGCCGCGGGCGAGTCGGCGGCCTCGGCGGTCAGTACGGTCGGCGCGCACCAGAAGCCGGGCCCGGTGGGCGCGGTGCCCCGGATGCCGGGGGCGGAGTCGGGGACGAAGCCCTTGACCCGGTCGAGTTGCGCGCGGGAGATCAACGGGCCCATCTGTGTCTTCTCGTCCAGCGGGTCGCCCACGACGACGGCGCCGAGCGCGTCGGTGAGCAGCGCCGCGGCCTCCTCGTACACCGTCTCCTGGACGAGGATGCGGGTGCGGGCGCAGCAGTCCTGGCCGGAGTTGTCGAGGAACGAGAACGGGTCGAGGGCCTTCGTCAGGTCCGCGTCCGCGAAGACGACGTTGGGGCTCTTGCCGCCGAGTTCGAGGGTGACCGGCTTGACCAGGGCGGCGCAGCGCTCCATGATCTCGCGGCCGGTGCGGCTCGACCCGGTGAAGACGATCTTCGCGACCCCCGGGTGGTCGACGAGGGCGCGGCCCGCGATGTTCCCGTGCCCCGGCAGGACCTGGAACAGGCCCTCGGGAAGGCCGGCCTCCAGGGCCAGTTCGGCCAGGCGCAGGGCGGTGAGCGGGGTCGTCTCGGCGGGTTTGAGGACGACCGCGTTGCCCGCCGCGAGGGCGGGGGCCGTGCCCCAGGCGGCGATCGGCATCGGGAAGTTCCAGGGCGCGATGACGCCGACGACGCCGAGCGGCTCGTGGAAGGTGACGTTCCAGCCGCCGGGGACCGGGATCTGCGCGCCGTTGAGGCGTTCGGCGCCACCGGCCGCGTAGTGGAGCAGGTCCCGTACGTTGCCCGCCTCCCAGCGGGCGTTGCCGATGAGGTGTCCTGCCTCGCGGACCTCCAGCCGGGCGAGCTCTTCGAGATGGCCGTCGACGGTGTCGGCGAAGCGGCGCAGCAGGCGGGCACGGTCGGCGGGGGCGGCCGCGGCCCAGGCGCGCTGGGCGACGACGGCGCGGGCGACGGCACGGTCGACGTCCTCGGCGCCGGCGGCGGGCACGGTCGCGACGACCTCTTCCGTCGCCGGGTTCAGTACCTGGAGCTCCTGGGGCACAGGGGGTTCCTCACATGCGTTCGAAGGAGCGGCGCAGCTCCCAGTCGGTCACCGCGGCGTCGAACGCGTCGAGTTCGACCCGCGCCATGTTGCGGTAGTGGGCGACGACCTCGTCGCCGAACGCGGCCTTGGCGACCGGGCTGTTCTCCCACAGCTCGGCGGCCTCGCGCAGGGTGGTGGGGACGTGCGCGTAGTCGGCGGCGTAGGCGTTGCCCGCGCAGGCGTCGGGGAGGTCCAGCTCGTGCTCGACCCCGTAGAGGCCCGCGGCGACGAGGCCCGCGACGGCGAGGTACGGGTTCACGTCGCCGCCCGGCAGCCGGTTCTCGAATCTCAGGGAGCGGCCGTGGCCGACGACGCGCAGCGCGCAGGTGCGGTTGTCGTGGCCCCAGGCGACGGCGGTCGGGGCGAAGGAGCCCGGCTGGAACCGCTTGTAGGAGTTGATGTGCGGCGCGTAGAGGAGGGAGAAGTCGCGCAGCGCGGCGAGCTGTCCGGCGAGGAAGTGCCGCATCAGCGGGGACATGTCCCGGCCGTCGGCCATCGCGTTGGCGCCGTCCGCGTCGGCGAGGGAGAGGTGGATGTGGCAGGAGTTGCCCTCGCGCTCGTTGTACTTCGCCATGAAGGTGAGCGAGACGCCCTCCTGGGCGGCGATCTCCTTCGCGCCCGTCTTGTAGATCGCGTGCTGGTCGCAGGTGACGAGGGCCTCGTCGTAGCGGAAGGCGATCTCGTGCTGGCCGGGGTTGCACTCCCCCTTGGCGGACTCGACGGTGAGACCCGCGCCCGCCATCTCGTTGCGGATCCGGCGCAGCAGGGGCTCGACGCGGCCGGTGCCGAGGACCGAGTAGTCGATGTTGTACTGGTTCGCCGGGGTGAGCCCCCGGTAGTTCGCGTCCCAGGCCTGCTCGTAGGTGTCCTTGAAGACGATGAACTCCAGCTCGGTGCCGACCTGGGCGGTGAGCCCGAGCGCGGCGAGCCGGTCGAGCTGGCGGCGCAGGATCTGGCGGGGCGCGGCGACGACGGGCGCGCCGTCGTCCCAGGCGAGGTCGGCGACGAGCATCGCCGTGCCCGCGTTCCAGGGGACCCGGCGCAGGGTGGCGAGGTCGGGGTGCATCGCGAAGTCGCCGTAGCCGCGCTCCCAGGACGACATCGCGTAGCCGTCGACGGTGTTCATCTCCGCGTCGACCGCGAGCAGGTAGTTGCAGCCCTCGGTGCCGTGCTCCAGGACCTCGTCGAGGAAGAAGGGGGCGGCGAACCGCTTGCCCTGCAACCGTCCCTGCATGTCGGGAAAGGCGAGGACGACGGTGTCGATCTCCTCGTTCGCGACGAGGTCGCGCAGTCCCTCGACGGAGAGCGGGGGTGTGCGGTCTGCCACGGGAAAGGCCTCCTCGGGTCCGCCATGAGCCGATGCGCCTTAAGGTATGGGCTGCAACCATTGGTTGGGAAGGGGATCAGGGCTCATGTCGCGCACGGATGCGGACGGGGGACTCGCGACGGTGCTGCGCCCGGTGCGCGCGGGCAACGGCTTCGAGGAGGCGCTGGAGCAGATCCTCCAGGTGGTCCGGCTCGGCCTGGTGCCGGCCGGTGAACGGCTGCCGTCCGAGCGGGAGTTGGCGGAGCGCCTGGGGATCAGCCGGGTGACGCTGCGCGAGGTGCTGAAGGTCCTCCAGGACCAGGGGCTCGTCGCGGCCCGGCGCGGCCGGTACGGCGGGACGTTCGTGCTGCCGCGCCCCGAGGCGGCCGGCGAGGACGAACTGCGGCGCCGCATCAGGGGCGTCGACGTGGAGGACGTGCTGCGCTTCCGCGAGGTCCTGGAGGCGGGGGCGGCCGGGCTGTGCGCGGCGCACGGCCTGGACGGCGCGCGGGCCGGGCGGTTGCGCGCCGCGCTCGAGGACACCCACGACGCGCCCCTGGCGGACTACCGGCGCCGGGACACGCTGCTCCATCTCACGCTCGCCGAACTGTGCGGTTCGCCCACGCTCGCCGCGCAGTACGCGGCGGTGCGCGCGACGGTGAACGACCTCCTGGACTGCATCCCGCTGCTGGTCCGCAACCTGGAGCACTCCCAGCGCCAGCACACGGCGCTGGTGGCGGCGGTGCTCGACGGGGACGCGGACGGCGCGCGGGAGACGATGCGCGAGCACTGCGCGGGCACGGCCGCGCTGCTGCGCGGCTTCCTGGCCTGAACGGACCCCTGAGCGGGACCGTCGGCGGAAAAGGTCCGGATCCGGGCCATTGGACGGGGGCGCGCTGCCCGCATGCTGAACGCCCCGGTGTGGGGCGCCATGATCTCGTACCCTCTGGTGTCCCTGTCGCACAACAGAGGTCGGGAGCGCAGCACCATGGTGAGCAGGCCGCTGATCGGCATCAGCACCTACCTGGAGAAGAAGGCCAGTTGGGGGGTGTGGGAGATGCCCGCGACGCTCCTGCCCGCCGGATACCCGCAGCTGGTGCAGTCCTCCGGCGGGCTCGCCGCGACGGTGCCGCCGGACGACGCCCGGCACGCGCCGTCGGTGGTGGCCCGGCTCGACGGGCTGATCATCGCGGGCGGGCCGGACGTGGCGCCGGAGCGGTACAAGGCCGAGCGCGACCCGCGCACCGGCCCGTCCGCCGAGGAGCGCGACACCTGGGAACTCGCCCTGATCCGGGCCGCCCTGACGGCCGGTAAGCCACTGCTCGGCATCTGCCGCGGGATGCAGCTGCTGAACGTCGCGCTCGGCGGCACGCTCACCCAGCACCTCGACGGCCACATCGAGACGACCGGTGTCTTCGGCCGCCACACGGTGACGCCGGTGCCGGGCACGCGGTACGGGGAAATGGTCCCGGAGCCGGCCGCGGTGCCGACCTATCACCATCAGGCCGTGGACCGTCTGGGCAAGGGCCTGGTCGCGTCGGCGTACGCGGCGGACGGCACCGTCGAGGCCGTCGAACTGCCCGGCATGTCCTGGGTGATCGGGGTGCAGTGGCATCCCGAGATGGGCGAGGACACGCGCGTCACGCAAGGACTGGTACGCGCCGCGGGCACCCCGCACGGCTTCTGAGCCACCGGCCGACGGGCCCTCAGCCCGTCCGGGTCAGGCCCAGCAGATCGCGCGCCGGACCCGTCGGCCGGTGGCCGGTGGGCCAGACGGCGCGCAGCGCACGGGTCAGCGGGGCCGCGTCCAGCGGGATCTCGACCAGGCGGCGGGCGGACAGCTCCTCGCCGACGGCGAGTTCGCTGAGCACCGAGGGGCCCGCGCCGCTCACCGCCGCGGCCTTCACCGCCGTCGTCGAGGAGAGTTCGATCAGCGGGCGGGCCAGACCGCCCAGGGCGGCGTCGAGGACCTGGCGGGTGCCCGAGCCCTCCTCGCGGAGGATGAGCGCGGTCGCGGCCAGTTCGTCCGGCGGCAGCGGTTTGCGGCGGCGGGACCAGGGGTGGCTGGGGGCCGTCACGACGACCAGCCGGTCGTGGGCGATGACCGTCGAGTCCAGGCCGGCGGGGACGGTCAGGCCCTCGACGAACCCCAGGTCCGCCTCGCCCGCGAGGAGGCGCTCCGCGACCACCGCCGAGTTCCCGGCCAGCAGCGAGACCGCCGTGTCGGGCCGTGCCGCCCGCAGCGCGAGAAGCCAGCGCGGCAGCAGGTACTCGGCGATCGTCATGCTCGCCGCCACCGTGAGCCGCGAGTCCCGGCGGTCGCGCAGCGCCTGCGCCCCCGCGTCGAACTCCTCCGCCGCCGCCACGATCCGCCGCGCCCAGTCGGTGACCAGCGCGCCGGTGCCGGTCAGCCGGGAACCGCGCGGGGAGCGGTCGACCAGGGCCAGACCGAGCTGGCGCTCCATGGAGCGGATCCGGCTGCTGGCCGCGGGCTGGGTGATGCCCAGTTCACGCGCGGCGGCGCCGAGGCTGCCGAGCCGCGCCACGGCGAGGAGCAGTTCGAGCGCGCCGAGATCCGGAACGCGGTGGGCGAGCAGCCCGGGCGGGGACACCCGCACCCTTTCCTGCTGTTCCTGGTGTTCCGGTTGCTCCCGCTGCCCCTGCCGTTCCTCGCCCATAAGGCCAGGTTATGCCCTCATACGGAGAACGTCCCTGGTGGGGGGCGGTCGGGCGGCACATCGTGAAGGCATGGTCACTGCCGCCCAGCCCCGCTCCGTTCCCGCCACCGACGCCCCCTCCGCCCGGGCGGTCGCCGTCCGCCACCTCGGCCCCAACTGGTACGCGGCCGTCATGGGCACCGCGATCGTCGCCAACGCGGGCGCGACGCTGCCGGGCCGGCTCCCGGGTCTGCGGACCGCCTGCACGGTCGTGTGGGCGCTGTCGGCCGTCCTGCTCGTGGCGCTGCTGACCGCCCGGGCGCTGCACTGGACACACCACCGCGACCAGGCGCGGGCCCATCTCCTCGACCCGGCGGTGGCCCCCTTCTACGGCTGCCTGTCGATGGCGCTGCTCGCGGTCGGCGCCGGGACGCTGCTCGTCGGGCAGGACTGGATCGGCCTCGGCGCGGCCGTGGCGGTCGACACCGTGCTGTTCACGGCGGGCACGCTCCTGGGACTCGCCGCCGCCGTCGCGATCCCGTACCTGATGGTCGTACGCCATCGGATCGAGCCGGGGCAGGCGTCGCCGGTGTGGCTGCTCCCCGTGGTCGCGCCGATGGTGTCGGCGGCGGTCGGGCCGCTGCTTGTGTCGCACCTGCCGGCCGGGCAGTGGCAGGAGTCCTTCCTCTTCGTCTGTTACGCGATGTTCGGTCTCAGCCTGCTGGCGACGCTGGTCATGCTGCCGGTGATCTTCGCCCGGCTGGTCACGGCGGGCCCGCTGCCGCTGCTGCTGACCCCGGCCCTCTTCCTCGTCCTCGGGCCGCTGGGCCAGTCGACGACGGCCGCCAACAAGTTCGCCGACGTCGCGGGCGACGTGCTCCCCGCCTCCTCCGCGCACGGCTTCACGGTGTTCGCGGTGCTGTACGGGGTGCCGGTGATGGGGTTCGCGCTGCTGTGGCTGGCGTTCGCCGGGGCGATGGTGGTGCGGGCGCGGCGCGAGGGGATGGGGTTCGCGATGACGTGGTGGGCGTTCACGTTCCCCGTCGGGACCTGTGTCACCGGCGCGGAGGGGCTCGGCAAGCACACGGGTCTGGCCGTGTTCGACGGGCTCGCGCTGGTGCTGTACGCGGTCCTGGTCGGGGCCTGGGCGGTGGCGTCGGTCCGGACGGTCCGGGGGCTGCTCGACGGACGGCTCCTGGCGCCGCCCGCCCGCGCGTGACGGTCGGCGCTTCGGGGCCCGGCGACATGGCGCCGTCCGCTCAACCGCCTCCCAGCGCCCTGCGCAGCACCCCGGGTGCCTGCCCGAGCGACGGGCCGTACCAGGTGAGATGACGGCCGCTGACCAGCGCCGACGGTGCCCGGAACGCCTCCGGTCCGTCGTCGGCGGTGAAGCGGTACGGCTCGTCGGGCAGCACCACCAGGTCCTTGTCCACGGCGTCCAGTTCGTCGAGCGGGACGCGGGGATAGCGCTCGGCGTGGTCCGCGTACACGTTGTCGACGCCGAGGCGGGCGAGCAGATCGCCGGCGAAGGTGTCCCGGCCGACCACCATCCACGGGCGCCGCCAGACGGGGATCACCGCCCGGACGCGACGGGCGGGCGGGGGAACGGCGACCCAGGCCTCCTCCGCCTCGTCGAGCCAGCGCGGCCGGGACCGGGCCCCGCACGCGCGCAGCACCCGGTCGAGCTCCGCCGTCGCCTGCGGCAGGGTGCGCACCTCGGTGACCAGGACCTCGATCCCGGCGGCGCGCAGGGCGGCGAGGTCGGGGGCGCGGTTCTCCTCCTCGTTGGCGACGACCAGGTCGGGGCGGAGCGCGACGATCGCCGGGACGTCGGGGTTCTTGGTGCCGCCGATCCGGGCCACGGCCAGCCCCGAGGGGTGGGTGCACCAGTCGGTGGCGCCGACGACCACGCCGCCCGGGAGCGTATGGGCGACCGCTTCGGTCAGGGACGGCACGAGGGAGACGACGCGCACGCCGGGGCCCTACTTGGGGCCGGGCTCGTCGACCGCTTCGATGTGCTCGGCGACCGCCACCACGAGCACCCGCGCGTCCGGCACGGTCGCCCGCCACCGGTGCCGTACGCCACCGGTCAGGTACAGGGTGTCACCGCGCACGAGACGGTACGCGCGGCCCTCCGCCTCCACCTCGACGGCACCCTCGGTGACATGCATCAGCGCGTCGTTGCGCAGCTGGAACTCGCGGCCCGGGTCGTGGTCCCCCACGAACTCCTGGGCGTGCATCTGGTGGTGCCCGCGCACCAGGGACCGTACGACGCCGCCCGCCGAGTCGTCCTCGACGGAGGTGTCGTCGGCGCGGACCAGGTCGACGGTGCGGGCCGGGTCGGCGGCGGCGAGCAGTTCGACGGCGGTGGTGCCGAGGGCGTCGGCGACCTTCTCCAGGGAGCGGCGGCTGGGCCGCGCCCGCTCGTTCTCCACCTGGCTGAGGAAGGGCACCGACAGGCCGCTGCGCTGGGCGACGGCGGACAGCGTCAGCTCGAGTGTCCGGCGCCGGCGCCGGACGGCCGCGCCCACGCGGAGTGACTCCTTGTGCTCATCCATGACGTCCGCTCCCTCCCACCGCCGGCCGTGTCCGTTTGATTGCACCCTACGCATGTTCGTCGCGCCGTTTCATGCGAGCGGGGCAAGCCGTGGTCCCGGTACCGGCCGTGTGCTACAGCTCGCGCCAGTACACGAGCTGTCCTGCCTCCCCCGGCGCGGCCCCCTCCGCCGGGATGAACAGGCTTACCAGGAGCGCCCGGTGACCGCCAGGGTCCGTGATCCGGGTGACCGACGGATTGGCGAAGGAGGTGGAGCCGCCGTCGGTGCGCAGCGGGACCCGGTCGGCTCGGCCGGACGCGGGATCGTAGGCGTACGCCGACCAGCTGCCGAAGTCGTCGCGCCACCGCTGCCCCTCGATGAGCACCATGGGCTCTCCGGCGAGGCCGACCCGGTCGCGGTCCCCTATGTTGCCGCTGGTGCCGTACCGCTGCACGGCCCGGTCGAGGCGGTGGTCGGGAGCGGCGTGCCAGGTGGTGAAGTCCTTCAGGGTGGCCGTGAGTTGGCGGTCGGTGTCGCAGTCGGCGCGGTAGTGGCCGGTCAGCTCGACGGTGCCGCCGCGCACGGCGGTGATCGCGGGGGTGCCCTCGGCGCAGGCCGAGAGGGTGCGGGGCGCGTCGAAGCGGTGGGCGGCGCGACCGGCGAGGAGTGCGTCCAGATCGTCGTAGGCGCGTACGGCGATGTGGTTGCGGGGGTCCTTCTCGTACGCGAGGACGTAGCCGCCGTGTCCGTCGGCGGCGAGCGCGGGCTGGCTGGAGCCGGCGCCGAAGTCGTGGCGGCGCTGCCAGTGCAGCAGATCGGCGGAGGTGGCGACGGCCGAGTGGAAGCGGCCGTCGGCGCGCATCGTGTGGTAGACGGCCAGATACGTTCCGGAGCCGGCGCCGGAGGCCTGCACGATCTGCGCGGCGTCCATGGTGGCGCTGGTGTCGTCGGTGAGCCCGTAGCGGCGCCCGTCCGCCGCGGTGACATCAGCGACAAGCGAGACAAAACGGGCGGTGGCCGCCGAGGCCGGGTGGACGCTGGCGGCGGGCAGCTGGATCAGCAGCAGGACGGCGGCCAGCGCGGCGGCGACGAAGGCGCTGAGCCGGGCGGCGGTCACGGTGCTGTCGAGGTTACGAGCGGACGGCGCCCGTCCGGCCCGGGATGTGACGTGGGCTCCGCCACAGACCGCGAGGTCCGGGGCGGAGCCCATAGGTGGTTCGGGCGTCAGGACGCCTTGGAGCTCAGCGGCGAACCGGCGTCACCGTTGAACAAGGGGGTGCCCCCCTCGAACTCCATGCCACGGAACGTGATGGTCGACGTCTCCGGGATGGTGTCGGCCCAGCTGCAGTACGTCCAGCCCCCCGCCTTGCCCGAGTAGTCATGGCACTCGTAGTCCCAGACGTCGCTGTCGCCGTTGGCGAAGCCCCAGCCGCCGACGGCGTGGTGGCCGTCCTCCTGCTTGTCGAGGACCCAGATCTTGTCCCCGTCCTTCTGGAAGCAGACGGTGACGCCCTTGCCGACGGAGCACTGCGCTCCGCTGGGCGGTCCCGACCCCTTCTTCGCCGTCTGCTTGACCGACTCGGTGGCCGACGCCGGGGTGGCGGCCAGCGCGAGACCGGCGACGATCGCGCCGGTCACCAGTGCAACTCTGCGGATCATGACCTCTCCTCTCCGGTGCGGTGTCAGGACGTGGGCGTGATGACCTGCGGGCTGGCGCCGTTGGGGACGATCTGGTCGCCCTCCATGGTCATCGGCCAGAAGGTGAGGGTGGAGTGTTCCGGGATGATGTCCGCCAGGTCCTTGCAGACGGTCCAGCCGGCCGCCGTGCCGTGATGGTCGTGACAGCTGAGCTCCGGCTTCGAGCCCTGGCCGTGCCACCAGAAGATGACGGCGGCGTGGTGGCCGTCCTCCTTCGCGTCCTTGACCCAGATCTGGTCGCCCTTCGCGACGTAGCACCCCTGGGCCCAGCCGTCGGTGGAGCAGGCGGCACCGGCCGGCGGTCCGCCGGACACGTTCACCGCCTGGTGGCCCGCTTCGGCCGAAGCCGTCCCGGCGCCGACGGCCGCCAACAACAGGGCGCCGCCCACGACGGCCCCAATGCGTTTCAGCATGATTCCCCCTTCATGAATGAAAAAGCGCGTGAAAAAGACCGGAATTGGTCGGTTCCGGATTCACGAACACCCAGAGCCTTTCATTTTTCGACACCATCGATCAACTAGTCGACGGAATCTCCACATCCGTTGCAAGGCATACAGAAAGGCAAAGAGAGCAAAGCAAAGGGGCCCTGCCGGCAGACGCCGGCAGGGCCCCTCAACTGCTGTCTTCTTAGCTGTCTTCTTACAGGTCCCCGATCAGGAAACGGGGGCCAGCTTGTCCTCCAGGCCGGGCTGGGAGTCCAGCCACTTCCGGGCGGAGGCCTTCTCGTTGCCGGCCCCGCCCTTCTGGATCTCCACCTCGAGCGAGGCGAGCTGCTTGTCGGTCATCTTGAAGTTCTTCAGCCACTTGGTGAACTCGGGGAAGTCCGAGGCGAAGTCCTTCTTGCCGACGATGTGGATCCGCTCGCCCTTGCCCCAGGCGCCCTTCGGGTCCTTGAGCTTCTTCAGGTCGTACTTGCCGTACGCCCAGTGCGGCGACCAGAGAGTCACCACGACCGGCTCCTTCTTCTTGATGGAGCGGTTCAGCTCGGCCAGCATCGACGAGGTGCTGGAGGAGACGACCTTGTACTCGCCCTCCAGGCCGTACGCCTTCAGGACCTTCTTGTTCAGCGTTCCCATCATTCCGGCACTGGCCTCAATGCCGATGATCTTGCCGTTGAACTTCTTGCCCTGGCCCTTGAGGTCCTCGAGCGAGTCGATGCCCTTCACGTACGAGGGAACGCTCAGCTCCAGCGACGTGGGCCCGTACCAGGAGCCGATGTCGGAGAGCTGGTCCTTGTACTTGTCCACGTACTGCTTGTGCGTCTGTGGCAGCCAGCTGTCGAGCTGGACGTCCATCTGCCCCTGCGCGAGCGAGGTGTAGAGGGGGCCCGGGTCGAGCTGCTTGAGGTTCGGCTTGTAGCCGCGGTCCTCCAGGATGTTCTGCCACAGGTAGGTGGTCGCGATGGCCTCGTCCCACGGGAAGTAGCCCATGTTGACGGTCTTGCCCGCGTCCTTGCCCTGCTTCTGCGCGCCGCCGCCCGGAACCGGGGCCAGCTGGTCGACCAGACCCGGGTTCTTCTTCAGCCAGGTGCGCACGCCGTCCTGCTCGTGGCCCTCACCGGCGGCCTTGATGTCGTTCTCCAGGCTCGTGAGCTGCTTCTCGGTGAGCTTGAAGTCCTTCAGCCACTTGGCGACCGTCGGGTCCTTCTTCGCGAAGCCCTTGTGGGCGACCGTGTGCAGGTTCTCGCCCTTGCCCCAGGCACCCTTCGGGTCCTTGAGCTTCTTCAGGTCGTACTTGCCGTACGCCCAGTGCGGCGACCACAGGGTCACCACGACCGGCTCCTTCTTCTTGAGGGAGCGCTCCAGCTGGGCGAGCATCGTCGAGGTGCTGGACGAGACGACCTTGTACTCGCCCTCGAGGCCGTACTCCTTGAGGACCTTCTTGTTGAGGGTCCCCATCATTCCGGCGCTGGCCTCGATGCCGATGATCTTGCCGTCGAACTTCTTGCCCTGACCCTTGAGGTCGGCGAGCGAGTCGATGCCCTTCATGTACGAGGGGACCGTCAGCTCCAGCGACGTCGGGCCGTACCACGAGCCCATGTCGTCGAGCTGGTTCTTGTACTTGTCCCAGTACGCCTTGTGCGTCGTCGGCAGCCAGGAGTCGGTCTGGAAGTCGATGTCGCCGCGCGCCACGCCGGAGTACAGCGGGCCCGGGTCGAGCTGCTTGACGTCCGTCTCGTAGCCGCGCTGCTCCAGCAGCTCCTTCCACAGGAACGTGGAGGCGGTGCCCTCGTCCCACGGGATGTAGCCGATGTTGATCTTCTTGCCCTGGCCGACGTTCGTGCTCTTCCCCGCGGTGGAGGAGTCGTCCGAGCCCGCGAGGTTCATCCCGCCGGCGACGAGCGCCAGCGCGACCACGCCGACGACGGCGACGACGCCGGCCGGCTTGTAGTGCGCGAAGGAGAACCCGCTGCGGGTCGCGGCCAGCTTGGCGGCGGCGCGGCGGCCCAGCGGGGAGACCCGCTCGTTGAGCGCGCCCGTCATCCGGTCCAGGTACATGGCCAGGACGACGACCGCGACACCGCTCTCGGCCGCGAGGCCGACCTTCAGCTGGGTGATCGCCGAGTAGACCTGCTCACCGAGGCCGCCCGCACCGGCCATACCGCCGATGACGACCATCGACAGGGCCAGCATGATGACCTGGTTGACACCGGCCATGATCGTCGGCAGCGCGAGGGGCAGCTGGACGCGGGTCAGGGTGGAGCGCGGGCTGGTGCCGAACGCGTCGGCCGCCTCGATCAGCTCACCGTCGACCTGCCGGATGCCCAGCTCGGTCATGCGCACGCCGGGCGGCATCGCGAAGATGACCGTCGCGAGCAGGCCCGGGGTGGTGCCGACGCCGAAGAACATGACGCCGGGGATCAGGTAGATGAACGCCGGCATCGTCTGCATGACGTCGAGCACGGGCCGGATGGCGCTGCTGACGCGGCTGCTGCGCGCGGCCCAGATGCCGACCGGCACCGCGATGACGATCGTGATGACCGCCGCGACGAGCACGAGGGACAAGGTGTCCATCGCGTCGTCCCACAGGCCGAGCGAGTCGATCAGCGCCATGCCGACGAAGGTCAGGACGCCGGGGAGCAGACCGCGCAGCCAGCACGCGATCACCGCGAGGATGCCCGCCATCAGCAGCGGCTCGCCGCCGCCGAGCACGGCGTCCACGCCGTCGTACATGCCACCCAGAACGGACTGGACGACATCGAACAGCCAGGTCAGATGCGACTGCAGCCAGTCGACCGCATCCTCGACCCAGTCACCGAAATGAAGCCTAGGCACCGGCGTTCACCTTCTCCACCGGGCCGTCGCCCTCCGAGTCCTGCGGGGCCCCTGAGCCCTGGGAGTCCTCGACCGTCTTCATCGGCTCGCCGAGCACGGCGAGCAGCCGCTGCCGCGGGACGACACCGAGCAGCTTGCCCGCGTCGTCCGTCACGGCCACGGGTATCTCGCTGGTCGAGCAGGGCGTGAACAGCTCGATGATCGGGGTGTCCTCGGTGACCGTGGCCGGGGCCTCGGACGCCTTGTATCCCTTGTCCGGGGTGGCCATGATCGCGCCCGCGCTCAGCACGCGGGAGCGGTCGACGTCCTGGGTGAAGGACGCGACGTAGTCGTTGGCCGGCGTCACGAGGATGTCCTCGGCGGAGCCGATCTGGACGATGCGGCCGTCACGCATGACGGCGATGCGGTCGCCCAGGCGCATGGCCTCGTTCAGGTCGTGGGTGATGAAGACGATGGTCTTCTTCAGGGTCTTCTGCAGTTCGAGCAGCTGGTCCTGCATGTCGCGCCGGATCAGCGGGTCGAGCGCGCTGAACGACTCGTCCATGAGGAGCATGTCGGCGTCGGTGGCGAGCGCGCGGGCCAGACCCACACGCTGCTGCATACCGCCGGACAGCTCGTCGGGGAAGGACTTCTCCCACCCCTTCAGACCGGCCAGTTCCAGCGCCTCGTGGGCACGCTTCTCGCGCTCCGCACGCGGCACGCCCTGCACCTCGAGCCCGTAGGCCGCGTTCTCCAGGACGGAGCGGTGCGGGAAGAGCGCGAAGTGCTGGAAGACCATGCTGATCTTCTTGGAGCGCACCTCGCGCAGGTCGCGTGCGGACAGCTGCGTCAGGTCCTGGCCGTCGAAGCGGACGTGTCCCGCCGTGGGCTCCAGGAGTCCGTTGAGCATGCGCAGCAGCGTGGACTTGCCTGATCCGGACAGACCCATGACGACAAAGATCTGGCCCGGCTCGACGGTGAAGGACGCTTCGATGACGGCGGCTGTGGTGCCGTCGGCGCGCAGTTCCTCACGGTCGGCTCCGCGGCGGAGTTTTTCCACCGCCTCAGCGGGTCGTCTTCCGAACACCTTGTACAGGTCTTCGGCTTCAAGCCTGGACACATACACCTCTCGGGTTGAAGCAGGACGGCCCGCCTCCCCCGCCGGCGGGCCGCGGAGCGACACGGGTTCTGCCCGTCCGATCGACCGTGCCCAACCGTTCACTAGTTGAATGCGGGACCGGATTCGCTCCGGGTCGGCGCCTGCCCGGGCTTATGCAGACCAAACACATGAGTGGTCCAGTTCACATTCCGTTCACCGCGTGTCCGGTGTCTGTCGGTGTCTGTCAGTGGGCTACGGCATGATGCGCAAGGTGACTCAAGGACCCGCAGCCCCCTCCGCGAACGCCCGTCTGATGCTGCTCGACACCGCGTCCCTGTACTTCCGGGCCTACTTCGGGGTGCCCGACTCCGTGAAGGCCCCGGACGGCACTCCGGTGAACGCGGTGCGCGGACTGCTCGAATTCATCACGCGCCTCGTCCACGACCACCACCCCACGCACCTGGTGGCCTGCATGGACGCGGACTGGCGCCCGCAGTGGCGCGTCGACCTGATCCCGTCGTACAAGGCGCACCGGGTCGCCGAGGAGACGCCGTCCGGGACACCGGACGAGGAGGAGGTGCCCGACACCCTCTCGCCGCAGGTGCCGATCATCGAGGCGGTGCTCGACGCGGTGGGCATCGCCCGCGTCGGCGTCGCCGGGTACGAGGCGGACGACGTGATCGGCACGTTCACCGGGCGGGCGAGCGGCCCGGTCGACATCGTCACCGGCGACCGCGACCTGTTCCAGCTCGTCGACGACAAGCGGGAGCGGCGCGTGCTGTACCCGGTGAAGGGCGTCGGCACGCTGCAGATCACCGACGAGGAGCTGCTGCGCGAGAAGTACGGGGTGGACGGCTCCGGCTACGCGGACATGGCGCTGCTGCGCGGCGACCCCAGCGACGGCCTGCCGGGCGTCCCCGGCATCGGCGAGAAGACGGCCGCGAAGCTGCTCGCGCAGTTCGGGGACCTGGCCGGGATCATGGCCGCGGTCGACGACCCGAAGGCGAAGCTGACGCCGACGCAGCGCAAGCGGCTGGACGAGTCGCGTCCGTACCTGGCGGTGGCGCCGAAGGTCGTCCAGGTCGCGGGCGACGTCCCGCTGCCCGACGTGGACATCGCCCTGCCCCGGACGCCGCACGACGCGGCCATGGTCGAGCAGTTGGGGGCCCGCTGGGGCTTGGGCGGTTCTTTGCAGCGGCTGCTCACCACTCTCTCAGGATGAGGTGTTAGCTTAGGTATACCTAAGTAGCAGTGGATCAAGGGAGACCGCACATGGCCGAGCGTCCCGCAGCGCGCAAGCCCCGCAAGGCCCGCTCCGCACAGGTCGTCCGCACGGAGCGCCTCACGCCGCACATGCAGCGGGTGGTGCTCGGCGGGGACGGCCTCGCGGACTTCCCCGCCGAGCTGGAGTACACCGACCACTACATGAAGCTGCTGTTCGCGCCGCCCGGCGTCGCGTACGAGGAGCCCTTCGACGTGGAGCGGATCCGGGAGGAACTGCCGCGCGAGCAGTGGCCCGTGACCCGTACGTACACGGTGCGCGCCTGGGACGCGGCCGCGCGCGAGCTGACCGTCGACTTCGTGGTCCACGGCGACGAGGGCCTGGCCGGCCCCTGGGCGGCGGCGGTCGAGCCCGGCGCGACGATCCACTTCATGGGCCCGGGCGGCGCCTACCGCCCGGACCTCGCCGCCGACTGGCACCTGCTCGCCGGTGACGAGAGCGCGCTGCCCGCGATCGCCGCCGCGCTCGAAGCGCTGCCGGAGGGGACGCGGGCGCACGCCTTCATCGAGATCGAGGGCCCCGAGGAGGAGCAGAAGATCGACACTCCCGTCGAGGTCACCTGGCTCCACCGGGCGGGCCGTCCGGTCGGGCAGGCGCTGATCGCGGCGGTCACCGGACTCGACTTCCCCGAAGGCCGGCTGCACGCGTTCGTCCACGGCGAGGCCGGTTTCGTGAAGGAGCTGCGCCGCTACCTGCGCGTCGAGCGCCAGATCCCGCGCGAGGACCTGTCGATCTCCGGATACTGGCGCCTCGGCCACAACGAGGACGGCTGGCAGGCATCGAAGCGCGACTGGAACGCCCAGGTGGAGGCCGAGCAGGAGGCTTAGGCCCGATCAAGCCTCTCGACGCCCTTCAATCCCTTCCGGCTCGTTCAAGCCCCTCCGGCGATTGAGGAGCGGGGTCCGGGGCAGAGCCCCGGGCCTCAGCCTCGTCGCCGAGTGCGCCACCGTCGTGGCTGGTCGCGCAGTTCCCCGCGCCCCTGACGGGGCACAACAACCGCCCGCGTACCCTGACCCGGTGACCCGTCGAAGGCCCCGCTCAGCCCCCGCCCCGCTCCCCCAGCGCGACGGAATCGACCCGGTACGGGTACGCCTTCCCGTGGAGGGCGCCGACACCTGGCCCACCCTCCGCGACCACCTCGTGGGACGCCTCAGCGCCGCCGACGGAACCATCGACGCGATGATCTCCGAGGGCCGCATCGTGCGGGCCGACGGCAGCGCGGTCACCGCCGCCTCGGCCTACGAGCCGGGCGGCAGCGTCTGGTTCCACCGCGACCTGGCCCCCGAGACGCCCGTACCGTTCGCCATCGGCATCGTGTATCGCGACGACCACATCGTCGTCGCCGACAAACCGCACTTCCTGGCCACGACCCCGCGCGGCAGCCACATCGCCCAGACTGCGCTGGCGCGCCTGCGCCGCGAGCTGGGCATCCCCACGCTGGGCCCCGCGCACCGGCTCGACCGGCTGACGGCGGGGCTCGTGCTGTTCGTCGTGCGGCCCCAGGATCGGGGGAAGTACCAGACGCTGTTCCGCGACCGGCTCGTGGCCAAGGAGTACGAGGCGGTGGCGGCCCACGATCCCGCGGTGCCGCTGCCCGCGACCCTGCGCAGCCGGATCGAGAAGGAGCCCGGCGTGCTCGCCGCCCAGGAGATCCCGGACGGCGAGCCCAACGCGGAGACCGAGGTGCGGCTGGACGGCCGCGCGGGGCCGCTCGGGCTGTACCGGCTGACGCCGCACACCGGGCGCACCCACCAGCTGCGGGTGCACATGAACAGCCTGGGCCTGCCGATCCTCGGCGACCCCCTGTACCCGGACGTCGCCGGTCCGGTCGCGCCCGGCGACTTCCGGCGACCGCTGCAACTCCTCGCCCGCGCACTGGAGTTCCGTGACCCGGTGACCGGGCACGAGCACCGGTTCGTCAGCGCCCGCACCCTGCGCGCCTGGACGTCGTACGCGTCCTGGGCCACCGAACCGGCCGATCAGTAGCCGCGCCACCAGCGCAGGAACCGCTGCCAGGCACCGACCGGCGGCTCCGGATCGGCCTGCGGCGCCGGGGCGGCAGGCGCAGCGGGCTCCTCCACGGGCGCGACCGGCGGCGGAGGAACGGGTGCTGACGAGACCTGCCAGTCGGGCTTGCGCGGCGGGGTGATGCTGGGCTTGCCGCTGACGTCCTGCTGCGCCCGCGGCGTGAACGTCACCGGGAGCGTCACCAGGTGCCGCGACAGGATCGACGAGCGCCACCTCAGCTCGCTCTCGTCGACGGAGAGTTCGGTGTCGGGCAGCCGCATCAGGAACGCGTCGACGCCGATCTCGGCGATGGCACGGCCGATGTCCTGGCCGGGGCACTCGTGCGGCCCGCCGCCGAACGCGAGGTGCGAGCGGTTGCCCATCATGTGGGCGGTCGGGTCGGGGCGGACGACCGGGCACACATTGCCCGGCTGGATCCCCATGATCAGCCCGTCGCCCGCGCGGATGTGCTGCCCGCCCAGCTCCGTGTCGACCTTGGCGAAGTACCCGATCATGGCGCTGAACGGCGGCTCGTCCCACAGCGACTGCTCGACCGCCTCGGGGACGGTCATCTGCCCGCCGTTGAGCTGGGCGCGGAAGCGCGGGTCGGTGAGCACGACGCGCAGCACGTTCGCGATGAGGTTGGCCGTGGCCTCGTACCCGGCGATGAGGACCAGCCGGAGGTGGTGGGCGACCTCCTCGTCGGTGAGTCCGGCCGGGTCGCTGATCAGCCCGCTGGTGAAGTCGCCGTCGACCGGCCGGGCCCGGCGCCGCGCCACGAGGTCGAACAGGACGCCCATGATGAACTCGTTGCTGGCGATCGCCGTCTCGGTGCCCTTGAGGAAGTCGCGGGCGTTCTGCACGATCCGCTCGCTGTAGGCCTCGGGGGCGCCGATGACGTCGAGCATCACCATCATCGGCAGGTGCTCGGCGAACTCGCTGACGATGTCGCAGGTGCCGCGCTCGGAGAACCGGTTGATGATCTCCTGGGTGCCCTTGTTGATGGACCGGCGCAGGCTGCGGTGCTCGATCGTCGACATGGCGGCGGTGACCGCGCCGCGCAGCCGGGCGTGCTCGGCGCCCTCGACGAAGGACGCCATGGGCTGCCAGCTGACGACCGGGGCGAGCGGATGCGTGGGCTTGAACGTGCCGTTCTTCATCTGCGTCCAGATGCGGGCGTCCCGGGTGTACTGGGACGTGCTGCGCACCATGTGCAGGTTCTCGGTGTGGCCGAGCACCGCCCACATGCGGACGTCCTCATGGATCAACACGGGTGCGACCGGGCCGTGTTCGGCGCGCAGCTTCTCGTAGAGGGCCGGGATGTCGGCGTCGGCCTCGGGCCCGTAGAGCCGGCGCAGCCCGTCCGGGCCGAGGGCGTGCGCGGGGCAGCCGGGCGGCGGGGCCTGGCCGAAGCCGTCGACATCGTCGTACCCGGCCGGTGACTGGGAGGGGTTGGGGGGAGGAGGCGTCACGGAAATCGCTCCGGTCGATTGGTGGACTGGTCTGTCGGACGCGGGAGTTCGGGGTCAGGCGCGGTGCAGGGCCATCTCGTGCAGATAGCCCATCAGGGTCAGCAGCACATCGCGGCTGGAGGCCCGGCGGCGGGCGTCGCACTCGATGATCGGGACCTGCGGGTCCAGGTCGAGGGCGCTGCGCAGCTCCTCGGCGGGGTAGCGCGGGCCGTCCGGGAAGGCGTTGTTGGCGATGACGAAGGGGACGCCGCGCTCCTCGAGCCGCCCGATCACGTCGAAGCTGACCTCCAGGCGGCGGGTGTCGATCAGGACGACGGCGCCGAGCGCACCTTCGAACAGTCCGTTCCACAGGAACCAGAAGCGCTCCTGGCCCGGGGTCCCGAACAGGTAGAGCACGAGTTCGTCGGTGATCCTGATCCGGCCGAAGTCCATGGCCACGGTGGTGGCCGTCTTGGTGTCGGAGCCGTAGTCGTCGTCGACGCCGATGCCCGCCTGCGTCATGGTCTCTTCGGTGGTGAGCGGGCGGATCTCGCTGACCGATCCGACCATCGTGGTCTTGCCCACCCCGAACCCGCCGACGATCACGATCTTGACGGCCGAGGTGACCGTCTCGGGCATCCGGTCCTCGGCCCGCGGTCCGGGGATGTGCACGCCGCCGCGGGCGGCCTCGGTGGCGGCCGTGCTCTCAGAGCTTCTGTAGTCCATGCATCACCGCTTCGAGGAGGGAGCGGTCCGCGACGGCGCCCCGGATGACCGGGGCGCGGGCCTGGACCTGTTCGGCCGCGAGGAGTTCACCGAGCAGCACGGTGACCACGCTGAACGGCAGGTTGAGGTAGGCCGAGATCTCGGCCGTGGACAGGGGCGTCCGGCACATCCGCAGGACGGCGGCCTGTTCGGGGGGCGCCGACGGCTTCGGTTCGGAGCGGGCCACGATCAGGGTGACCAGGTCGAGCGGCGCGCGCTCGCCGCCGTCGGTGCCGCCGGTGATGACGTAGAGGCGCTCGAGGTCCTTGGGGTCCTGGGGACTCGGGGGGCTCTGCGAGCGCCGCTCACGCCGCGGCGGTTCGGGTTGGAGTGGACGGGTCATACGGTCTGCCCGTTGCGTCGCGGCGGGCTGGTCAGGTGCGCGCCGATCCTGATGACCAGGTCGCGCATCTGATGGCTGATCATGCCGGCGTCGACGAACTGGTTGGCGAGGACGGCGAGATAGGCGCCCTTGCCGGCGGCCATCAGATAGAAGAAGCCGCCGTCGACCTCGATGATGACCATGTTCATCTTGCCGCTGGAGCTGGGGATCTCCGTGGCGACCGCGGAGGCGAGGGACTGAAGTCCCGCACAGGCGGCGGCGATCCGGTCGGCGGCGTCGGGGTCGCCGCCGTAGCGGGCGATGCGCAGTCCGTCGGCGGACAGCACGACCACCTGCTGCACGTTCGCCACACTGTCGGCGAGCTCCTTGAGCATCCAGTCGAAGTTGGCGCGTTGCTGGATCACTGACGGTCTCCCTCGTCGACCTGCTGGTTGTACGCGTCGTCGTGCGGCTTCTCCGCGGCCTCACCGGGCCCCGCGGCGTCATCCGGTTTCAGCCCGTTCATGAACGCCTCGACCCACAGGCCGGGTTCGGGCTGGTCCGGCTTGTCGTGCTCCGGCTCCACGGACGGGGTGGGGACGGGCGCGGTCCCGTATCCCTGCGCCTCGGGCGGCGGCATGGAGAGATCGGGGTTGCGCGGCGTCACGATGATCTGGTTCTCGATGATCTTCGTATCGACCTTCCTGCGGCGCTGCGGGAGCCCGTTGGCCCGCCATTCGGTGACCACCGGGACGTCGTCCTCCAGCGCGAGGAGCGGGGCGGAGGGACGCGGGCCCGTGGTGGGGCGGCGGGTCTTCTTCAGCCGCGGCTCTTCCTTGATCGGAACGCCGTTGTGGTCGACGCGCGGCACGGCGGTGGCGCCGATGCCGTGGGCGAGACCGGGCGCGGGCTCGCTGCTCATCATGTCGCGCGGGACGACGAGCACGGCGCGTACGCCGCCGTACGCGGACTGGCGCAGCGAGATCTGCATGTCGTACATGGAGCACAGCCGGCCGACGATCGACAGGCCGAGGCGCGGGTTCTCGCCGAGGTCGTTGAGGTCGACGCCGGCCTGGGCGCGGTCCAGCATCCGCTCGACCCTGGCCCGCTGCTCCTCGCCGAGGCTGACGCCGCCGTCCTCGATCTCGATGGCGACGCCGGTCTGCACCTCGACCGCGGTGACGTGCACGCGGGTCTGCGGCGGCGAGTAGCGGGTGGCGTTGTCGAGCAGCTCCGCGACGGCGTGGATCAGCGGTTCGACGGAGATGCCCTTGATGGCGATGTCGCAGATGGCGTGCAGGTCGATGCGCGGGTACTCCAGGATGCGCGACATGGCGCCGCGCAGCACGCTGTAGAGCTTGACCGGCTTGGGCCACTGACGGCCGGGGCGGGCACCGCCGAGGACGGTGACGGAGTCGGCGAGGCGGCCGATCAGGGCCGTGCCGTGGTCGATGCGCAGCAGGTCGTCGAAGACCTCGGGGTTGCGGCCGTGGTCCTCCTCCATCTCGCGGAGTTCCTGGGCCTGCTTGTGCACGATGGCCTGGACGCGGCGGGCGATGGAGACGAACGCGCGCTGGGCCGCGTCGTTCGCGGCGGCCTCGCGGTCGATCTCCTTGAGGCAGGCCCTGATCAGCTCGCGCTCGCCGCGGGTGACGTCACGGAAGGCGGGCTCGGAGTCGCAGGTGATGCGCACCGCGTCCACGGGGTTGTCGCCGGCGCGCAGCCGGTACAGGGCGTGCGGCAGGACCTCCTTGGCGACCCGCATCGTGCGGTGCTCCTGGTCGGCGATCCGGTTCTCCAACTCGGCCACGTGGTGGGCGTATTGGGTGCGCTGCTCCCTCAGGACGCGGCCGCGGCGCACGGCCTCCGCCGCGACGGCCACCACCAGGAGCGTGCCGAGGGCGCCGCACAGGGCGACGGCGAGCCGCGCGGGCTCCGTGACCAGGGCGACGGCCGCGCCGGTGGCGACGGCCATGACCATCGCGGGCAGCAACAGCACGCGTGTGTAGGGGACTTCTCGGCCACCGGGAGGCGATTGAACACTCACCATGTATGCCCTCTGAACGGTCGTGTCGGGGAAGTTTGCGACGGTTCGTTGTGTTTCTCGGTTTGCCGTTCCCTGGATCAATGCGAACCATCGGCGCACACGGGAACAAGCGGCCGAATCCATCTCAACCCGGCGCGCTGCGGGCGAGCTTAGTCGCGCCGGATCATCGTCGGGTCATATTCCGCAAGGGCCTGAAATCAGCTCGCCGAGAGGAATACACTCGCCCATTTACACGCTGAGCTTCCGTTCGCACACATGGAGTGAAGGCGTCCGCCCGTCCGAATCACCCGGTGCCGCGCACGGAAGAGGGCGCCGTCCCTCAGGACGGCGCCCTCTTCACTCACCCGCTGCGGTACTCACCCCACGGACGAGTACGCCACCACTCCGCGCAGCACCGCGTCCACGGCCTTGCGGGCGTTGCGCGGCACGGTGGAGTCCCCCGTGGGCGCGGCCGCGGCGATCTGCCCCAGCACATCGATCACCTGCTTGCACCAGCGCACGAAGTCCCCGGCCGGCATCTCCGCCTCCCGCAGCACTTCGTCGAGCCCCTTCCCCGAGGCCCACTGGTACACGGCCCAGGCGAACCCGAGATCGGGCTCCCGCTGTCCGACGCCCTCCGCCTGGTTGATCCGGAAGTCCTCCTCCAGCGCGTCGAGCCGCCCCCAGATCCGCACCATCTCGCCGAGCGCGGCCTTCGCCTTGCCGGAGGGCACCTTGGGCGCGAGGGCGTCGTCCGAGGCCCGCGCCTCGAACACCAACGCGGAGACGCACGCGGCGAGTTCGGCCGGGTCCAGGTCCTCCCAGACCCGGTCCCGCAGACACTCGCTGGCGAGCAGATCGAGTTCCCCGTACAGCCGGGCGAGCCGCTTGCCGTGCTCGGTGACCTCGTCGCCGCGCAGATAGTCCATCTCGGTGAGCAGCTTCACGATGCGGTCGAAGGTTCGCGCGATCGTGTTCGTCCGCCCCTCGATGCGCCGCTCCAGCTGCACGGTGTCCCGGCTCAGCCGGTGATAGCGCTCGGCCCAGCGCGCGTGGTCCTCCCGCTCGTCGCAGCCGTGGCAGGGGTGGGCGCGCAGCTCGGAGCGGAGCCGGGCGATCTCCCGGTCGTCGGCGGCGGGCGCGCGGCCCTTGCGGTGCCGGTCGGGCACGATGTGCCCGGCCTTGGTCCGCAGCGCCGAGGCGAGATCCCGCCGCGACTGCGGGGAGCGCGGATTGAACGACTTCGGGATCCGCATCCGCTCCAGCGCCTCGACGGGCACCGGGAAGTCGATCGACGCGAGCCGCTTGACCTGCCGCTCGGCGGTCAGCACCAGGGGGCGCGGGCCGTCGTGGTGCTCGAACCCGCGGTGCCCGTTGGACCGGCCGGCCGGGAGCCCCGGGTCGAGCACGAGCGCGAGGCCCGCGAACTTCCCCGTCGGCACGTGGATCACGTCGCCGGGCTTGAGCTTCTCCAGCGCCGCGGCGGCCTGCGCCCGGCGCTGCGCGACGCCCTGCTTGGCCAGCTCGGTCTCCCGGTCCTTGAGCTCGCGCCGCAGCCGCGCGTACTCGTCGAAGTCGCCCAGGTGACAGGTCATCGAGGCCTTGTAGCCCTCGAGTCCCTCCTCGTTCTTCTGCACCTGCCGGGAGATCCCGACGACCGACTTGTCGGCCTGGAACTGCGCGAACGAGGTCTCGAGCAGCTCGCGCGAGCGGTGCCGCCCGAACTGCTCGACCAGATTGACCGCCATGTTGTACGACGGCTTGAAGCTGGAGCGCAGCGGATAGGTACGCGTACCGGCGAGGCCCGCCAGATGCTCGGGGCTGAAGCCGCGCTGCCACAGCACCACGGCGTGTCCCTCGACGTCGATGCCGCGGCGCCCGGCCCGTCCGGTCAGCTGGGTGTACTCGCCCGGGGTGATGTCGGCGTGCTGCTCGCCGTTCCACTTCACGAGCTTTTCCAGGACCACGGAGCGGGCCGGCATGTTGATGCCGAGGGCCAGGGTCTCCGTGGCGAAGACCGCCTTGACCAGCCCGCGCACGAACAGCTCCTCGACGACCTCCTTGAAGGTCGGCAGCATGCCGGCGTGGTGGGCGGCGATCCCCCGCTCGAGCCCTTCGAGCCATTCGTAGTAGCCCAGGACGTGCAGGTCCTCGTCCGGGATGGAGGCGGTGCGCTCCTCGACGATCTCCCGGACTCTGGCCCGTGCCTCGTCGTCGTTCAGCCGCAGGCCCGCGTACAGGCACTGCTGCACGGCGGCCTCGCAGGCCGCGCGGCTGAAGATGAAGGTGATCGCGGGCAGCAGTCCTTCCGAGTCGAGCCGCTCGATGACCTCCGGCCGTCCCGGCGTCCAGATCCGGGAGCGCTGTCTGCGCTCCCGCTCGCGGTCGGCCTCCCGCATGTTCCGCCCGCGCTTGCGGTCCTGGTACGAGGGGCGGCTGGCCTCCATCCGCGCCATGCGCGTGAGGTCGGGATTGACGGCCTTCTTGGCTCCCTCGCCCTCCTCGAAGAGGTCGTACATCCGGCGTCCGGCGAGCACGTGCTGGAACAGCGGCACGGGCCGGTGCTCGGAGACGATCACCTCGGTGTCACCGCGCACGGTGTCGAGCCAGTCGCCGAACTCCTCCGCGTTCGACACCGTCGCCGACAGGGAGACCAGGGTGACCGACTCCTGGAGGTGGATGATCACCTCTTCCCATACGGCGCCCCGGAAGCGGTCGGAGAGGTAGTGCACCTCGTCCATGACCACATAGCCGAGATTGATCAGCGCCTGCGAGCCCGCGTACAGCATGTTCCGCAGCACTTCGGTGGTCATGACGACCACCGGAGCGTCGCTGTTCACGCTGTTGTCGCCGGTCAGCAGGCCGACCTTGTCGGCGCCGTAGCGCTTCGCGAGGTCCTGGTACTTCTGGTTCGACAGCGCCTTGATGGGTGTCGTGTAGAAGCACTTCTTGCCCTGCTGGAGGGCGAGGTGCACGGCGAACTCGCCGACGATCGTCTTGCCCGAGCCGGTGGGTGCGGCCACCAGGACGCCCTTGCCCGCCTCCAGCGCCTGACACGCCTCGATCTGGAAGGGGTCGAGACCGAAGTCGTACATCTCGCGGAAGGAAGCTAGTGCGGTGGCCTGCTCGACGGCCCGCTTACGGGCTGCCGCATACCGCTCGGCCGGTGAGAGGTCCTCTGTCATCGTGCTTTCGAGCCTACCGGCCCCCACTGACAACGGACGATCATTATCCGGTAAGGACCCGCACGGCTCCGGGGACGCACTCGGCGACCAGGGGCAGCCCTCCGACCGGTTCCCCGTCTGCATACGCGGTGATCCCTTCCGCGACCAGCTCGACCCGCGCCGCCCGGTACACGCTGACCACGGGGTGGGTGAGATGGGTGCCCTTGTAGACGCGCGGAAAGACCCGCAACAGTGTCGTACGGGAGCATTCCCCGACCACCGTCACGTCGAACAGTCCGTCGTCCATCACGGCGTCGGCGCAGATCCGCATGCCGCCGCCGTACGAGGTCCCGTTGCCGACGGCGACGAGGGTGGCGGCGACCTCCCGTACCTCACCGTCGCCCAGGGTCAGCCGGAACGGCACCGCCTTGAAGGTGGCCAGCTCGGCCACGATCGCCAGGTCGTACTTGAAGCGGCCGAGCGGCAGCCGCATCCGGTTGCCGCGGTCGTTGACCCGGGAGTCGAAGCCGGAGGCGAGCACGGTGCCGAACCAGTGGTCGCCGATCCGGCCGAGGTCGATCTCCCGTATCCGCTCCCCCTTGAGCGCCTCCGCGACCAGCGCGCCCGCCACCGCAGGCTCGCGGATCGGCAGCCCGAGCGAGCGCGCGAAGTCGTTGCCGGTGCCGACCGCGACGACGCCGAGCGGCGTCCGGGTCCCGGCCACCGCCTGGAGCGCGAGATTCACCAGACCGTCCCCGCCGACGGCGACCAGCGCCCCGGTCCCCTCCCGCACGGCGGCACGCGCGCGTGCGAGGGCATCGGGCGCGTCCTCACCGATGACGCTCCGTACGGAGAACCCGGCGGCCCGCAACGCGGAAGCGGCCGGCTGCGCAGCGCCTGCGCCCCGGCCGCGTCCCGCGGTGGGATTGACGAAGAGGGTGATCTCACTGCTCACGGCCGGACCTTAACAACCGTCCCGTCGCGAACAGGAGTTACCTCAGGTCACATCGTCGTAACCGTTGACCCGGTCCGTCGTCGTCTGCTCGGGCAGCGGGGTCCGGCTCGCGCTCACGCTCTCGACGTCTCCGGCGCTCTCGGGCGTCAGATCGAGGTCGGAGGCCTCGTCGTCGTCGAGGTCCGCGTCGGGGTTGTTGCGCCGCTTGCGCCGGTCGTTGAGGAGCGAGAAGCCCGTCGCGGCGAAGTACAGCACCCAGATCGGGGCGGCCAGCGCCAGCATCGACACCGGGTCCGTGCTCGGCGTGGCGACCGCGGCGAAGACCGTGATGCCCATGATCATTCCCCGCCACCAGCCGAGCATCCGCTTGCCGGTGATGGCCCCGATGAGGTTGAGGAACACCAGCAGCAGCGGCAGCTCGAAGGACAGGCCGAACACGATCACCATGCGCAGCACGAGGTCGAGCAGATCGTCCAGGGGCAGCAGGTTGGAAGCGTTCTCCGGCGTGAAGTCGATCAGGACCTTCGCGGTGGTGGGCAGGATCGCGTACGCGAAATATGCGCCGACGAGGAAGAGCGGCACGCCGGTGCCCACGAACCCGTAGGCGTACTTCTTCTCGTGCTTGTGGAGTCCGGGCGCGATGAAGCCCCACAGCTGGTAGAGCCAGACCGGCGAGGCGAACACGATGCCGGCCATCAGCGACACCTTCAGGGCGAGCGTGAAGGGGGTCAGCAGACCGTTGATCGTGATGTCCGCGCAGGGCTCTTTCTTGGCATCGGCCAGGTTCGACAGGTGCGAGAACGACTCGTTGCATCCGACCGAATCGAGGATCGGCCTGGTGATCAGGTCGATGATGTCCTTGTAGAAGAACGCAGCGACGATCGTGATGGCAACGATGGCGAGCAGCGCCTTCGCCAGCCGATTGCGAAGCTCACGCAGGTGATCCGCGAGCGGCATCCGCCCCTCGGGGTCCTTCTCCTGCTGGCGGGCAGTCTTGAGCAACCCACGTCCTCATCTCGTGCGGCAGGCCGCCGAGACGGGGCGGCCTGGGGTCAGCTCTTGATCAGCTCTTCGTCGTGTTGGTCGGCTCGGTCACCGGACGCGAGCTGGTGACGTCGCCGGGCGCGGCCTGGATGGTGCGCGTGGGCTGGCCCGGCTCGTCCTGGGCGGGCGGGTCGGACGGAGCGGCGGCGTTGTTGTTGCCCTCGCTCTTCATCGCCTTGGCCTCGCTCTTGAGGATGCGGGCGGACTTGCCCAGCGAGCGCGCCATGTCCGGAAGCTTCTTCGCGCCGAACAGCAGGATGATGACGACGAGGATCAGGATGATCTCAGGTGCGCCGAGCTTTCCGAACATATCCGTTTACCTTCTCACTGAGGCGGCAGGGGCGGGACTGCCGGGTATCGGTCGGACTTAGGACTGGTGTCCGACCGTCGTTCTGGCAGCGATCGTATCCCGTGGGGGTAAACAGGGGGCAATCCCTCTGCGTACTCCCCGTTGCGGCCCGCGCCTCACTCCTGGGTCGCGTTATGGAGCGTACCCGGCCAACCTGGCCGCCCGACAGGCCACAGAGGTAAAGCGGTTTCCATGGGGACCACCGCGACGTCCCCGGACGTCAGACCGCGTCGCCGCCCGCCCGTGCCGCGCTGACCGCGGCCTGTTCCAGTTCCTCGGCGGCCCGGTTGATCTGCCGTGTGGTGTCGGCGACTTGACTTCCGAGGCGCTCCGCCTCGATGAACACCTTCACCGCGAAGAAGGCGAGGACAGCAAGTCCCACGAACCCCACGGCCACCGACACCATCGCCCAGAACATGCGCCGAGCCTAGACGGTCTGGTGGAGGCGGAGCGTGCGCACCCCGCCGCCCGTGAGGAGTTCGACGATCCGCTCACCGGCGGGCTTGCGCACCGCGACCCCGCACTCGGGGCAGGTGAAGGAGTAGAAGGTGGTGCGGCGGCTGCCGCCGATCGCCAACCGGATGGCGGACGCGTCGAGTTCGAAACTGGCGCGGCAGTCCGGGCAGGCGGCGCGGAAGACGACGGCGGCCGGGCCGTCGACCACGGCGGACATCCGGGTGATTCCGGCCACATCCATCGTCCCGGTCATTTCCCCCACCTCTTGCCTTCCATCCGTTCGAGCCGTACGGGCCGTTCGGGCCCGCTCACGCCGCCCCGTCGTACGCGGCCAGCGCCTCCCGGGCCGCGTCCCGCGCACTGTCCGCGAGTTCGGCGGGGGCCACGATGTGCCCGTCGCGGCCGAGCCGCAGCGCGAGCCGGCGCAGCGACGAGGGGTCCGGCGTACGCAGCGTGATCCGCAGACCACCGTCCGCCAACTCCTCGGCGCTGTCGTGCGGGTAGTACTCGGCGACCCAGCGGCCGCCGGGCCCGACCTCGACGACGACCTCGGGGTCCTCGGCGGCCGGCTGCACCAGCCCCTCGGACAGGTCGCGCAGTTCGATCTCCGGTGGCGCCGACGCCTCGTCCAGGATCCTGATCTCCGCGACCCGGTCGAGCCGGAAGGTGCGCCGCGCCTCCGAGCGGCGGCACCACGCCTCTACGTAGGTGTGGCCGACGGAGACGAGCCGGATCGGGTCGATCTCCCGCTCGGTGACCTCGTCGCGCGCGGGCGAGTAGTAGCGGATCCACAGTCGGCGCCGCTCGGAGATCGCCCGGTCGACGTCGGCGAAGACGCCGCCCTCGGACTCGAAGGTGACGCTGAGCCGGGCGCTGGCACCGGCCACCTCGCCGGCCGCCGCCTCCAGCTTGGCGGTCGCCCGCAGCAGGGCGAGCCGGTCGCCCTCGCGCAGGCCGGGCAGCGTGGCCACCGCGCGGGCGGCCACCAGCAGGGCGGTCGCCTCGTCCGCGGAGATCCGCAGGGCCGCGGCGACGTCGTCCGGGTTGTGCCACCAGATGCGGTCGCCGTCGGTGTCGATGTCGAGGAGGTCACCGCCGCGGAAGCTGGTCCCGCACAGCGGCAGCACGTCCAGGTCGGAGATCAGCTCGTCCTGGGTGATGCCGAAGGCCCGGGCCACGTCCTCCACGCGGGCGCCGGGGCGCTCGCGCAGATACGTCACCAGGGACAGCATCCGCCGGGTCTGGTCGATGGCGTTGGCAGCCATGATCGTCCGTACTCCCCTCAGCCCTTGGCCACGGCGCGCAGCCGGTCGACGACGTCGGCCCGCAGCTCGGCCGGTTCGAGCACCACGACATCGGGCCCGAACTCCACGAGCCAGGCGTCGAGCCCGTGCCCGTACGGAATCTCCAGCTCGTCCCAGCCGTCGGCAAGCGCGCGGACGGAGACGGCCTTGGCGCGCAGCGGATAGCCGGATCCCGCGCGCAGCCTGATCAGCGCGGAGCGGTCGGCGGTCTCGCCCGCCCAGCCCGCGACGGTCTCGCGGACGGTGACGACGTCCGGCACCGGCGCCTTGAACTGTCCGGCGCGCGAGCGCACCTTGCCGGTGATCCGCGACAGCCGGAAGACCCGCTCGGCCTGCCGGTCGCGGTCCCAGCCCGCGAGGTACCAGTGGCCGCGCCAGCACTCGAGCGCCCACGGCTCGACGTGCCGCTGCTCGGGCCGGGCGGCGTTCGCCTTGCGGTAGTCGAAGACGACGGGGCGCCGGTCGCGGCAGGCCAGCATCAGCGGCTCGAAGGAGGCCTCGTGCACGGGGATGCGGGGCTCCAGCGCGCCGTGGCTCTCGTACGGGTCCACGTCCTCGGGCATCCCGGCGGCGCGCAGCTTCTGCAGGGCGCCGCTGGCGGCACCGGCGAGGCGGGCCTGCTGCCACACCTTGGCGGCGAGACCGAGGGCGGCGGCCTCCTCGGCGTCGAGGGTGACGGGCGGCAGGTGGTTGCTGTCGCGGCGGGCCAGATAGCCGACCTCGCCGTCCAGGTTCTCCACGGTCTCGATGACCAGGCCGAGCTCGCGGAGGTCGTCCTTGTCGCGCTCGAACATCCGGTTGAAAGAGTCGTCGTTGTTCGCTTCAAGGTAGGCCTCGATGGAGCCGCGCAGCTCGCGCTTGCTGAGCGGGCGGCGCGTCCCGAGCAGGCACAGCGCCAGATTCATCAGCCGCTCGGCCTTGGCAATCGCCATCGACGCCCTTTCCCCTGGTGATTTCCCCGTGGTCCCCGTAAAGCTCCCGACGGACGACCGTACCGCCCCGGGGTGTCGTGGCAAAAGCCAGGGGCAGAGCAAGAGCCCGTGCCATCAGGCACGGGCTCTTCGATGACCGCTTGTGGTCGTCCGGTGACCGACTCAGACGGAGACGAGGTCGCAGACGAAGATCAGCGTCTCTCCGGGGGCGATCCGGCCGCCGCCGGCGCCACGGTCGCCGTAGGCGAGGTGCGCCGGGATCGTCAGCTCGCGACGACCGCCGACCTTCATGCCCTGCACGCCCTTGTCCCAGCCGGCGATGACCTGGCCGGCACCGAGCTGGAACTGCAGCGGGGTGCCGCGGTTCCAGGAGGCGTCGAACTCCTCGCCGGTGGAGAAGGCCACGCCCACGTAGTGGACGGAGACGGTGTCGCCCGCCTTCGCCTCGGTGCCCTCGCCCTCCCAGAGGTCCTTGATCTGGAGGTCCGCCGGCGGCTCGCCTACGGGGAAGTCGACCTCGGGCTTGTCGATGCTCACGTGAATTGCTCCTGCTTGTTGGCTGTTGGGCAACCGGGACAGTCTGCCATCAGGGGACGGGTCAGTGCGCCGAGAGGATGTCGACCACGAAGACCAGCGTCGAGTTGGCCGGCAGCGTCTTGCCCTGGTCCTTGGCTCCGTAGGCCTGGTCGGCGGGGATCACCAGGAGCACCCGGTCACCGACGTGCTTGCCGACGATGCCCGTGTCCCAGCCCTTGATGACCGCGCTCTGGCCGATCGGCGTCGTGAACGGCTGGCCGCCGCGGTTCCAGGAGGAGTCGAAGAGGGTGGCCTTCGCCTTGCCCTCGTTCAGCTTCCACGCCGCTCCGCTGTACTGCATGCTCACGGTCTGGCCGCTCTTGATCTCGGCGCCCTTGCCCTTGATCAGGACCTGGTCGACCAGCTTCTTCGGCGGGTCGTTCTTCGGCACGGAGATCGTGGCCGGTGCTTCCTCGTCGGCCTTGATCTGCGGCAGGTTCGACGGGATGGCGGCCTGGGTGCCCTCGACCTTCTTGGGCTCGACCTTCTTCACGTCCACGGCGAAGACCAGCGTGTCCTTGGCGGTGACCCCGAACTGCGGGTTGCCCTGGCTGCCGAAGCCCGCGGCCGGCGGGGCCACGACGAGGACGCGGCTGCCCTCCTTCTGGCCCACGACGGCGTCGGCGAACGCCGGGAACTGGCCCGCGCCGCCCGCGGTGACGAGCTGGTCGCCGCCGCCCTTCGCGCCGTAGGTGGAGCCGAGGTCCTTGGCACCCTTCCAGATCTTGCCGGTGTAGTTGAACGACACCAGGTCGTTCTTCTTCACCGTGGCGCCGCTGCCCTCGGAGACCGTGTGCACGACGAACTTGTCGCTCGGGTCGGTCTTGGGCATCGTGATCGTCGCGGTCTTGCCGTACGCGCCCGAGACCTTCGGCATCGGGTTCGCGGCGTCGACCGGCTTGGGCACGCCGGAGGCCTGCGAGGAGGAGTCCGCCTTGTCCGCGGCGTCCTTCTTGCCGTCGTCGCCGCCACAGGCGGTCGCGGTCAGCGCCAGTGCCGGCACGATCAGTAGAGCTGCAAGTCGGGGTCGCACAGGGATCCTCAGGTCGCTCGGGTACAGTCCGGCCACTCTAGGCCCTCGCCCACCTTTTCAAAGGGCGCGGAAGGGCCCCGTACGAATGATTCGTACGGGGCCCCCGACCGGATCGGCCGCGTGTGCGAGCGGGTGACCTACATCCCCGCGATGAGCTTCTCCACCCGGTCGTCCACGCTGCGGAACGGGTCCTTGCACAGCACCGTGCGCTGCGCCTGGTCGTTCAGCTTCAGGTGCACCCAGTCCACCGTGAAGTCACGGCGCTGCTCCTGGGCCCGGCGGATGAAGTCGCCGCGCAGCCGCGCGCGCGTGGTCTGCGGCGGGACGGACTTGCCCTCGAAGATCTTCAGGTCGTTGCAGATCCTCGTGGCCTGGCCCTTCTTCTCCAGGAGGTAGTAGAGCCCACGACGGCGGTGGATGTCGTGGTAGGCGAGGTCGATCTGCGCGACCCTCGGGTGCGACATGGTCATGTTGTGCTTGGCCCGGTACCGCTCGATGAGCTTGTACTTCATGACCCAGTCGATCTCGGTGCCGATGCGGTCGAGGTCCTCCGCCTCGATCGCGTCGAGCGTGCGGCCCCACAGCTCCAGGACCTGGTCGACGGTGCCGGTGCGGATGCCCCGGCGCTCCACGAAGTCGACGGCCTTCTCGTAGTACTCGCGCTGGACCTCCAGGGCGGAGGCCTCGCGGCCGCTGGCCAGGCGGACCTTGCGGCGGCCCGTGATGTCGTGGCTGACCTCGCGGATGGCCCGGATCGGGTTCTCCAGGGTCAGGTCGCGCATCACCGTGCCCGCCTCGATCATGCGCAGCACGAGGTCGGTGGCGCCGACCTTGAGGAGCATGGTCGTCTCGGACATGTTCGAGTCGCCGACGATGACGTGCAGCCTGCGGTAGCGCTCGGCGTCCGCGTGCGGCTCGTCCCGGGTGTTGATGATCGGCCGGGAGCGGGTCGTCGCGGAGCTGACGCCCTCCCAGATGTGCTCGGCGCGCTGGCTCACGCAGTACACGGCGCCGCGCGGAGTCTGCAGCACCTTGCCCGCGCCGCACAGCAGCTGACGGGTGACCAGGAACGGAATGAGAATGTCCGCGAGTCGGGAGAACTCCCCGTGCCGCGCCACCAGGTAATTCTCGTGGCAGCCGTAGGAGTTGCCGGCCGAGTCGGTGTTGTTCTTGAACAGGTATACGTCGCCTGCGATGCCCTCCTCGTGCAGACGGCGCTCTGCGTCGACGAGCAAGCCTTCGAGAATGCGCTCGCCTGCTTTGTCGTGGGTGACCAGCTCGGTCACGTTGTCACATTCGGGAGTTGCGTATTCCGGATGCGATCCCACGTCCAGGTAGAGGCGGGCGCCGTTCCGCAGAAAGACATTGCTGCTGCGGCCCCATGACACGACACGGCGGAAGAGGTACCGCGCCACCTCGTCAGGCGACAGGCGGCGCTGTCCCCTGAACGTACATGTGACGCCGTACTCGTTCTCCAGCCCGAAAATGCGGCGGTCCATGACTGAACATTACGCCCGATCCCCCGAGCTGAAACGGGGTTCGACGGCACGGTTTGGATCATTTTCCGACGAGCCCGCGACACGCCCGGACGTGTGCGGTGCCGCGAGGACCCTGCCCGTGGCCAGCAGAACGAGCAGTGCCACGGCTCCCGTCGCCGCCGGCACGGCGAAGCCCCACCGGGTGCCGCCCCACTCGACGACCGGCCCCGCGACGGCCGTTCCCACGCTCGCGCCCACCGTGAACGTCGTCACGAGCCAGGAGAACGCCTCCGTCACCGTCCCCCGCGGGGCGTGCCGGTCCACGACGATGAACGCGCACGCGATCGACGGCGCGAGGAAGACGCCCGCCACCGCGCTCAGCGCCACCATCGCCACCGGCCCCGGCATGAGCACCAAGGGCGCGTAGAAGAGAGCGAGCAGGGCCACCAGCCACCGCAGCCGCGCCTCGGGGGCGCCGCTCCACTGCCGGGCGCCGTAGACCGTGCCGCCGACGAGCGCGCCGAGTCCGAGCGCCGCCATCATCCAGCCGTACGTGGCGTCCCCGCCGTTGCCGTCCGCGTAGCTCACGCCGGCCACGGTGATCGACCCGAGCGCGAGCCCGATGAACAGGAACGCGCCGAGCAGCACCAGCAGGCCCGGCGAGCGCAGCGCCCCGAGCCAGTGCGCCTCGCGCGGCGCCGAACGCCAGGCGCGGGACGGCTTGGACACGACCACCGACAGGGCGCCGAGCACTCCGATGACGTTCAGGACGATCAGGGCCGCCTGTGCCGACCACAGCGACACGCACACCGTCACCAGCAACGGGCCGACGGTGAACATGACTTCCTGGGCGATCGCGTCCATCGCGTACGCCGTGTGCACCTGCTCCTCGCGGGGCAGCACGGTCGGCCACAGCGCCCGCAGACCGCCCTCCAGGGGCGGGGTGAAGAGACCGGCCGCGGCGACGGCCGTGTACGCGAGCGGCAGCGAACCGGTCCCGGCGAACGCGAACACGGTCATGGCGAGACCGGACAGCACCGCCGCCGGCAGCTGCACCGTGGGCTGGCCGCGCAGGTCCACGAGGCGGCCGAGCACCGGCTGCCCGATCGCGTTCGCCACCCCGTACACCGCGGCGAGGGCGCCCGCCAGGCTGTACGTGCCGCCCTCGTCCCGGATGAACAGCACGATGGCGATCGCCGCCGTGGCATTGGGCAGCCTGCCCACCAGCGTCCCCGTGAGCAGCCGCATCGCGTGCCGCGCCCCGAGGATCTCCGCATAACCCGCGGCCATCGCCCCACCCTGTCCTTGCCGGGATCTCTGAAGTGTTACGTATAACGTCGCGCCGTTATACGTACCACGTACGCTGCGGCCAGGGCCACCCGCTAACGTCGACGACCCCGGGACCACGGCACGACACGCACGGAGGCAGCAGTGACCAGCGGCACCGACATGACCGCGGCCGGAGCGGGCGGCACCCGCCCCACCAGCCGCGACGTGGCGCGGGCGGCCGGCGTCTCGCAGGCCGCCGTCTCCCTCGTCATGGGCGACAAGTGGCGCGGCCGGGTCGCGGAGGCCACCGCCGAGCGCGTCCGCGCCGCCGCGGACCGGCTCGGCTACCGGCCCAACCTCGCGGCCCGCAACCTCCGCCTCGGCCGCACCCGTACCGCGCTTCTCGTCGTCCCCGCGCTCACCAACGAGTTCTTCGCGGGCGTCTACACCGGCGCCGCCCGCGTCGCGGCCCGGCACGACTTCGGCGTGGTCCTCTACCCCTCCCCCGACGGCATCGGTCCGGCCCGCGACCCCTTCCCCAGCGCCCGCGCCGCCCTCGACGGCATCCTCGCCTCCTCGATGGCCGCCGGCGCCGTCACCGCGCTGCGCGGCGACGACCTCCCGCTCGTCATGCTGGACAGCGATCCGGCCGGCGCCCCCGGCGCGACCACCGTCAACCTCGACCTCGCCGACGGCATGCGCCGGATCACCGACCATCTGCTCGGCCACGGCCACCGGCACTTCCTGCACCTGGCCTCGGCCGTCGACTCCTGGACCTTCGACGTCCGCGCCGACGAACTGGCCGCCCGCACCGCACGGGTGCCCGGCACCACCGTCCGCACGGTCCGCTCCGACCTCACGGTCGAGGCCGCCGTCACGGCGATGGACCACGCCCTGCGCGGTACGGGACCCGTCCGGCCCACCGCCGTGGTCTGCGACGACGACAAACTCGCCGCCGGCGCCTACAAGGCCGCCCGCCGCGCGGGGCTGCGCATCCCCGACGACCTGTCCGTGACCGGCTTCGACGATCTGTCCCTGGCGACGGCGATCGAACCCGAACTCACCACCGTGCGGCTGCCCGCGGAGGCGTTCGGCGAGCGGGGGATGGCGGCGCTCCTCGCCGTGCTCGACGGCCGTACGCCCGAGACCGCCCCGCTCCCCGTCGAGCTGATCGTGCGCGGCTCGACCGGGCCCGCGCCGGGCGGCGCCTGACACACGTGTGCCCCGGCCGGTTCGCCGAACCGGCCGGGGCACACCTGCTCATCTCGCTCTAGTCGTCGGACGAGCTCTCGTCCGAGACGGCTTCCGACTCCGCCTTCGTGGTGGCGGCGGCCCCCTCGGCCGCGAGCAGCCGGGACAGCTGGCCCCCCGCGATCCGCTTGAACTTCCGCTGCTGCGGCCGCGTACGGTCCAGGACCGCCACCTCGAGGCGCTCCGCGGGGATCTCCCGCTCGCTCCCGTTGGTGTCGCGCGACAGCGCCTGGACGGCCAGCTTCAGCGCCTCGGACAGCGTCATGCCGTCCTGGTGCCGCTGGTCGAGGAAGGTGCTGATCTGCTCCGCGTTGCCCCCGACCGCGACCGAGCCGTGCTCGTCGACGATCGAGCCGTCGTGCGGGAGCCGGTAGATCTGGTCGCCCTCGGGGGTCTCCCCCACCTCGGCGACGACCAGCTCCACCTCGTACGGCTTCTCGCCGGCGCTGGAGAAGATGGTGCCCAGCGTCTGCGCGTACACGTTCGCCAGGCCACGTGCGGTCACGTCGTCCCGGTCGTACGTGTAGCCGCGCAGGTCCGCGTAGCGCACACCACCGATCCGCAGGTTCTCGTACTCGTTGTACTTGCCGGCGGCCGCGAAGCCGATCCGGTCATAGATCTCGCTGAACTTGTGCAGCGCGCGGGACGGGTTCTCGCCGACGAACACGATGCCGTCGGCGTACTGCAGCACGACCAGGCTGCGACCGCGGGCGATGCCCTTGCGCGCGTACTCCGCGCGGTCGGCCATCGCCTGCTGGGGTGAGACATAGAACGGCGTCGACACCGGCTATCCGTCCCTTTCTGTCAGTGACTCAGTGAGTAGGCAGCAAGGAGAGGGCGGCTCACAGCAGGGCGGCGCGGGGACCGTCCGGCTGCTCGAGGCGCCGCTCCAGGATCGACCGGGCGATCTCCGACGACTCGTCGTCGGTGAGCCGGCGGAAACCGTCGTCCGTGATCACCGTGACGATCGGGAAGATCCGCCGCGCCATGTCGGGGCCGCCCGTCGCCGAGTCGTCGTCCGCCGCGTCGTACAGCGCCTGCACGACCAGCGTCGTCGCCTGCTCCTCCGTCAGATCGCCGCGGTAGAGCTTCTTCATCGCTCCCCGGGCGAACACCGAACCGGAACCGGTCGCGGCGAACCCGTGCTCCTCACTCCGGCCGCCGGTGACGTCGTACGAGAAGATGCGGCCCTTCCCGCGGTCCACGTCGTACCCGGCGAACAGCGGCACGACGGCGAGCCCCTGCATGGCCATCCCCAGGTTCGACCGGATCATCGTCGACAGCCTGTTGGCCTTGCCCTCCAGTGACAGCTGGGCGCCCTCGACCTTCTCGAAGTGCTCCAGCTCCAGCTGGAAGAGCTTGACCATCTCGACGGCGAGACCGGCGGTGCCGGCGATGCCCACGGCCGAGTACTCGTCCGCCGGGAAGACCTTCTCGATGTCGCGCTGCGCGATGACGTTCCCCATCGTGGCCCGCCGGTCACCGGCGAGCACCACGCCGCCGGGGAAGGTGACGGAGACGATGGTGGTGCCGTGCGGGGCCTCGATGACGCCCTGCGTCGGCGGCAACTGCCGGTTCCCCGGCAGCATTTCGGGCTGATGCTCGGACAGGAAGTCCATGAAGGACGACGACCCAGGCGTCAGGAAGGCTGCTGGTAGACGCCCGGTGCTACGAGGGTTGGCTTCCACACGTTTCCTTCCAAGTAAGCGGCGAGCCTCCGTGCAGCGTCGGGATCGTCTCCCAACTTGCCGATGGCCGAATTGCAGTTGAAGCACATTACGCCACGGACCCTACCCGTCTTGGGGCAGTGATCCACATGGTCTTGACGCGGGCGCAGGACGCACCAGAATCCTGCCGCCCGTCACAGCCACCAGAAGACGTCGTCCACATCCGTGGACTACTGTCCACCCTTCTGAACGAAGGAACGCACGAAGTCCTCGGCGTTCTCCTCGAGGACGTCGTCGATCTCGTCCAGAACCGAGTCGACGTCGTCGCTCAGCTTCTCCTGGCGCTCCTTGAGGTCCTCGGAGCCCTGCGCTTCGGTCGTCTGCTCCTCGACCTCCTCGGTGGAACGCGTCGCCTTCTGCTGCCCGCCGCCGGTGTCCTTGGTCGCCATCTCAGCTCACCCCGCTCGGTTCGAGATACAGGTCGTTCGTGATCAGAACCCTACTTGTCGGCTCTGACATCGGCCCCGCACTTCGTCCAATGCGGGGCCCACCTCTGTGATTCCCCTTCACCCGGGATTTCAGCCGCGGATCAGCCGCCGGACAGGACCCGGACCAGATCCTCGGCCGTCCGGCACCGGTCAAGGAGCTCCTTCACGTGATTACGCGTCCCGCGAAGGGGTTCGAGGGTTGGGACGCGCTGGAGCGAGTCCCGGCCGGGCAGGTCGAAGATGACCGAGTCCCAGGAGGCCGCGGCGACGTCGTCCGCGTACTGCTCCAGGCAGCGGCCGCGGAAGTACGCCCGGGTGTCCTCCGGCGGCTGCGTACGGGCCCGCTCGACCTCCGCCTCGTCCAGGAGCCGCTTCATCTTGCCCCGGGCCGCCAAACGGTTGTACAGGCCCTTCTCGGCGCGCACGTCGGCGTACTGGAGGTCGAGGAGGTGCAGCTTGGCCGCGTCCCAGTCGAGGCCGTCCCGGCGCCGGTAGCCCTCCATCAGCTCACGCTTGGTGACCCAGTCCAGCTCGCCGGAGAGGCTCATCGGGTCGGTCTCCAGGCGGCCGAGGACGTCCTCCCAGCGGGACAGGACGTCCTTGGTCTGGTCGTCGGCGTCGGCGCCGAAGCGCTCCTCGACGTATTTCCTGGCCAGCTCGTAGTACTCCATCTGGAGCTGGACCGCGGTGAGGGTGCGGCCGCTGCGCAGGGTGATCAGGTGCTGGAGGGTGGGGTCGTGCGAGACCTGGTGGAGGGTGCGGACGGGCTGGTCGACCGCCAGGTCCACGGCGATGAACCCGTCCTCGATCATGGACAGGACCAGGGCCGTCGTGCCCAGCTTGAGGTAGGTCGAGATCTCGGAGAGGTTCGCGTCGCCGATGATCACGTGCAGCCGCCGGTACTTCTCGGCGTCGGAGTGGGGCTCGTCGCGCGTGTTGATGATGGGCCGCTTGAGCGTGGTCTCCAGGCCGACCTCGACCTCGAAGTAGTCGGAGCGCTGGCTGATCTGGAACCCGTGCTCGTGGCCGTCCTGACCGATGCCGACGCGGCCGGCGCCGGTGACCACCTGGCGGGAGACGAAGAAGGGCGTCAGATGGCGCACGATGTCCGAGAAGGGGGTCTCCCGCTTCATCAGGTAGTTCTCGTGCGTCCCGTAGGAGGCGCCCTTGTTGTCGGTGTTGTTCTTGTAGAGGTGGATGGGCTGCGCCCCGGGCAGCTGGGCGGCCCGCTCCGCGGCCTCGGCCATGATGCGCTCGCCGGCCTTGTCCCACAGGACGGCGTCCCGGGGATTGGTGATCTCCGGGGAGCTGTACTCGGGGTGCGCGTGGTCGACGTAGAGGCGCGCGCCGTTGGTGAGGATGACATTGGCCAGGCCGATGTCCTCGTCGGTGAGCTGGCTGGAGTCGGCGGCCTCCCGCGCGAGGTCGAAGCCTCGGGCGTCGCGCAGCGGGTTCTCCTCCTCGAAGTCCCAGCGGGCCCGGCGGGCCCGGTGCATCGCCGCGGCGTAGGCGTTGACGATCTGGGACGAGGTGAGCATGGCATTGGCGTTGGGGTGGCCGGGCACGGAGATGCCGTACTCGGTCTCGATGCCCATTACTCGCCGTACGGTCATGCGGCCCTCCTTGCCCGGCGGCGCCCTCGGTCGGGGGCGGCGCTCAAGTACCGCTGGTTCTCCGGTGCGTGTGCGGTGCCCGTCCCCGCACGGCGCGACTCGGCGGCAGAGAAGAGCCTAGAACGCCTTTGCGCTGGTGGGGAGATCATTTGCGTCATTGCTTTGCTCCGACGTCGGGCGGGCGGTCGCGTGGTGGTGCCCGATAGTTGCCTGGAAAAACAGTGGGCTGCGGGTACCCGGTCCGGGCACCCGCAGCCACCCTGCTTTTTACAGGTACTGACCGGTGTTCGCCACCGTGTCGATGGAGCGTCCGGTGTCCGCGCCCTGCTTTCCGGTGACGAGCGTGCGGATGTAAACGATCCGCTCGCCCTTCTTTCCGGAGATCCGGGCCCAGTCGTCGGGGTTGGTGGTATTGGGCAGGTCCTCGTTCTCCTTGAACTCGTCGATGCAAGCCTGGAGGAGGTGAGCGACCCTGAGGCCCTTCTGATTCTGGTCGAGGAATTGCTTGATGGCCATCTTCTTGGCGCGGCCCACGATGTTCTCGATCATCGCGCCGGAGTTGAAGTCCTTGAAGTACAGGACTTCCTTGTCACCGTTGGCGTACGTGACTTCCAGGAAGCGGTTCTCCTCGGATTCCGCGTACATGTGCTCCACGGCCGTCTGGATCATGGCGTGGACCGTGGCGGCCTTGTCGCTGCCGTGCTCGCCGAGGTCCTCGGTGTGCAGCGGAAGGCGGTCGGTGAGGTACTTGCCGAAGATGTCCTTGGCCGCCTCGGCGTCCGGACGCTCGATCTTGATCTTCACGTCGAGCCGGCCGGGGCGCAGGATGGCGGGGTCGATCATGTCCTCGCGGTTCGAGGCGCCGATCACCACGACGTTCTGCAGGCCCTCCACACCGTCGATCTCGGCGAGCAGCTGCGGGACGATGGTGTTCTCCACGTCCGAGCTGACACCGGAGCCACGGGTGCGGAAGAGGGACTCCATCTCGTCGAAGAAGACGATGACGGGGGTGCCCTCGCTGGCCTTCTCACGGGCGCGCTGGAAGACGAGCCGGATCTGCCGCTCGGTCTCACCGACGTACTTGTTGAGCAGCTCGGGACCCTTGATGTTCAGGAAGAAGCTCTTCCCCTGGCCCTGTCCGGTCACCTCGGCGACCTTCTTGGCGAGGGAGTTGGCGACCGCCTTGGCGATGAGGGTCTTGCCGCATCCGGGGGGCCCGTAGAGCAGGACGCCCTTGGGCGGCCGCAGCTCGTGCTCCCGGTAGAGGTCCGGGTAGAGGTACGGCAGCTCGACCGCGTCGCGGATCAGCTCGATCTGGTTGCCCAGGCCGCCGATCTGCTCGTAGCCGATGTCCGGGACCTCTTCGAGGACCAGCTCCTCCACTTCGCTCTTCGGCACGACCTCGTAGACGTAGCCGGACCGGGGTTCGAGAAGAAGGGCGTCGCCGGGGCGGATGGTGACGTCCAGCAGAGGCTCGGCGAGCCTCACCACCCGCTCCTCGTCGGTGTGCCCGGTGACGAGGGCGCGCTCGCCGTCCTCAAGGATCTCCTTGAGGGTGACGATGTCGCCCACGCTCTCGTACTCCATGGCCTCGACCACGTTGAGCGCTTCGTTGAGCATTACTTCCTGGCCGCGCCGAAGCTCTTCGAGCTCGACGCTCGGGCTCACGTTCACCCGGAGTTTACGGCCGCCGGTGAAGATGTCGGCGGTGCCGTCCTCATTCGCCGTGAGGAAGACTCCGAAACCGGCCGGCGGCTGTGCGAGCCGGTCGACTTCTTCCTTGAGGGCCACGATCTGGTCGCGGGCCTCGCGGAGTGTATTGGCGAGCCGTTCGTTCTGGGCGGACACGCCGGCCAGGTTGGTCTGCAACTCGACGATCCGCTCTTCGAGAATCCTCGTATGACGCGGAGAGTCGGCGAGCTTGCGCCGCAGGACGGCGATTTCCTGCTCGAGATAGGCAATCTGTCCGGCGGGGTCGTCGGACCCTCGTCCCGGGCGGATGCCGCGGTTGATGTCGTCGTCGTGGGCTGCCACGGTCCTCACCTCCTCCAAGGGGAGCTGGACGCTTCCAGACCCTACCTGGGCGGGTGTCGATTGAAACCCCTAGATCACAAAGACGGTCGAGGTGTGTCCGATCTTCACCCTTGCGCTCTCCCTCACGCCAGTGGAATACCCACCCAACAACATCGGAAAGCGGCCGGTTGTAGGGTCGAAGTGTTCAACACCCGTCAGGGCTGGCCCGACTTGCGTCTGTGAAGTCGGTTTCCGGACAGTGCGGCAGAGCGGGACCCAGGGAGTGGCAGGAGATCATGACCGTGCAGCAAGAGGCCGGATCCGGCACCGACACCAGTGAGGCGCTGGAGGTCTGGATCGACCAGGATCTGTGCACCGGCGACGGCATCTGTGCCCAGTACGCGCCCGAGGTCTTCGAGTTGGACATCGACGGGCTCGCGTATGTGAAGGACGCGGAGGACGAGCTGCTCCAGCAGCCGGGGGCCTCGACGCCGGTGCCGCTGCCGCTTCTCACGGACGTGGTGGCGTCCGCGAAGGAGTGCCCGGGTGACTGTATCCATGTACGTCGGGTTTCGGACAGCGTCGAGGTCTACGGGCCGGACGCGGAGTGACTGCCTGACCTCGCGCGCGAAGGGGCCCCGCACACCGGGTGTGCGGGCATCTGCGCTGGCGTGAGCTCAACCGGAGATCCGCCCCCATTGTTTCCCGCACAAGCGGCCATGCTGATCACACAAGCAACC